>NZ_CP102509.1:7558787-7917574 GCF_024611995.1 Streptomyces sp. NBC_00162
CGTCCTGCGCGAAGGCGGGTCTTTCCGGCTCTCGGACGATCTTCCGCTCGCTTCGTGATCAAAAGTCGACGGGTTCCGGCCAAGCTCTCGCGCGCTTCGGCGCATGTTCCAGCGGAAAATGCCAGAACCCCCTTCCGCAGTGTGGAAGTTGAGTAAGTTCCCTCCTGTCGCGCCGTACGACCGTGCAATCCGCACGTCCGGCCGGGAGGGGAGCCCGCGTGCCCGGGATCGACGAATGCCTGCTCGAAGCCATGGCCTTGCCTGGTGCGCGGGGGGCCGCGCTGGTCGACTGGAGCAGCGGACTGGCCCTCGGCACCGCGGGGGAATCGCCCGTGGGAGACCACGAGACCACCGCTGCCGAGACCGCCGAGCTGGCCCGGGCGGCCGCCGAGTACGAGTCCTTCGCCCCGGCGGCGGACGCCGCGCCCGGTGACAAGCCCGGTGACGCCACCGGCCAGCCCGTCGAGGACCTGATCGTCACCACCCGCACCGGCTACCACGTGCTGCGCTTCGTCGAGACGAGCTTCGACAGCAGCGTCTTCCTGCACTTGTGGCTCGACCGCGCCGACGGCAACCTCGCCCTCGCACGCCACAGACTCCGCGCCCTGGCGGAGGGGCTGGTGCTCAGATGACCACCCCGACCGTGCCCGTGGCCGCGTCCGCCGCCGTCTCCCCCCTCCTCACCCGGCTCGCCGCCGAACGCGCCACCGGCGCCCTGTTACGCGACCGCGGCACCCTCTTCCTGGAGAACGGCAACGTCGTCCACGCCGAGAGCCCGGCCACCCCCGGCCTGGACGTGCTCCTCACCACCGGCGGCGGTCTCGCCCCCGAGCGCTGGCGCGAGGCCGTGGACCGGGCCGGCGCCCGCCGCCAGGTCGCCCGCTTCCTCGTCGACAGCGGCGGACTCGCGGGCGGGGAGCTCGAGATCTGCCACATCGCCGCCATCTTCGACGCAGCCTTCTTCGCCCTCTCCCCGGGCAGCGGGCCTTCCCGGTTCCGCCGCGGGGCCACCCACTGGATAGGGTCCGTCCGTTCGGTCCCGGCCGCCGCCGTCGAACGCGAGACCCGGCGCCGCAGGGAACTCCTCGACGCGGTCTGGCCGTACCCGCTGCTGGACACCGCCCCGGTGGTGCCGCGGCCCGCCGCGCCCGGCCAGACGGTCACCCCCCGGCAGCGGATCCTGCTGCGCCAGGCGGACGGCCTGCGCACCCCGGCCGACCTCGCGTGGGTACTAGGCCGGCCCGCCTTCCACACGCTGCTCGACGTACGGCGCCTCGCGGCGGCCGGACTCGTCGAGACCCCGCACACCCCGGCCCCTCCGCCGGCCGCGGAACCCCTGCCCGACTGGATGACCCAGGCCCAATCCCCGGACGTGGCGCTGCTCCGCCGGTTACGCGACGCACTGGAGGCAAGCCTGTGAGGCTCCCGCTGCGACCGGCCCTGCGCGCCGACCGCTCCGAGCGGAGGCTGCCCGAAAGGAGAAAGGCCGACATGAGCACGGTGCCGCCCGAGGCGGAGGCCGAGATACTCGCCGAGCTCCGCAGGCTGCGAGCCCGCGTACCCCAGCTCACCGGCGCCCTCGCCGCCAGCGTCGACGGCCTCGTGCTCGCCCAGGACAGCGCCTCCGTCGAGGGCGAGACCGTCGCCGCCCTGACCGCGGCCGCCCTCGGCGTGGCCCAGCGGCTGAGCGACAGCACGGGCCAGGGCGGATTCCGCGAACTGCTGGTCCGCGGCGAGGACGGATACGTGGCCACCTACGCGGCGGGCGAGGCGGCCGTCCTCACCCTGACCGCGGAGACGCGCGTCAACGTCGGGCGCCTCCACCTGGAGGCCCGGCGCTCCAGCCTGCGCATAGCCGAGCTCATAGACCACACCCTCGGGCGGCGGGGTGCCGCCTCGCGGACCGCCCCGCCCCTCCCGCCTGTTCCACCCGCCCCACCCGTCCAGCCCGCTTGACCGACTGACCCCCATACCTGCCGACACCAGAACCCAGCCGGGTCCGGTAACGCCCAGCGAGAAACGAGAAAGAGGAACCAGTCATGGCAAATGTCGAGACCACGCTCAAGGCAGCCACCACCACCATCGACGGCGCACTAGGCGCCGCCCTGGTCGACTACGGCAGCGGAATGGCCCTCGGTACCGTGGGCGGCGGCAAGGACCTCGACCTCGCGGTCGCCGCCGCGGGCAACACGGACGTGGTCCGCGCCAAAGTCCGCACGATGGAGATGCTGGGACTCAAGGACGAGATCGAGGACATTCTCATCACCTTGGGGAACCAGTACCACCTGATCCGCCTCTTGAAGGGCAGGGGTTCCTCGGGCTTCTTCCTCTACCTCGCCCTCGACCGGGGCCGGGCCAACCTCGCGATGGCCCGCCACCAGCTGAAGTCGATCGAGGCGGAGCTGGAGATCTGACCGGGGGGTCTCCTCCCGGCCGCGCCCCGCCGGGCGGCGCGGCAGCGCATCGTCGAGGTGGCGGGCGGCTGAATTCTTTGCCGTCCGCCCCGGCGATCAGCCGTGGTATGCCCGATATCGGAGGAGTTCGTGATTCCGCTAGCTAGTAAGATGCTGTGAGTAGCTGATCATCGATAAAGCACCAAAACGCTGGAGAACCCGCCACCCATGCCCCCGCGCCTGAGCATCGTCGTCCCCGTCTACAACGTCGAGCTCTATCTCGACGAGTGCCTGGAATCCATCGCCGCTCAGACCTTCGGCGACTTCGAGGCCATCCTCGTGGACGACGGGTCCACGGACACCAGCGCCGTCATCGCCAAGGCTTTCGCGGCGAAGGACAAGCGCTTCCGGGTCGTGATGCAGGAGAACGCCGGCCTCGGCGCCGCCCGCAACGTCGGAGCCCGGCACGCCCACAAGGACAGCGAGTACCTGGCCTTCGTCGACAGCGACGACACCATGCCGGACTACGCCTACCAGCGGCTGATCGAAGCGCTCGACGAGACGGGCTCGGACTTCGCCGGCGGCAACGTGAAGCGCTTCCGCTCCGTCGGCATGTCGCAGTCCTGGGGCCACCGGGCCGCCTTCGCCAAGACGCAGCTGAAGACCCACATCTCCAAGTTCCCGGCGCTGGTCACCGACCGCACCGCGTGGAACAAGGTCTACCGGCGCACGTTCTGGGACGAGCACGGCTTCCAGTACCCGGAGGGCATCCTCTACGAGGACGCCCCGGTCAGCATCCCCGCGCACTACTTCGCGTCCAGCGTCGACATCCTCAGCGACTGCGTCTACCACTGGCGCGTCCGCGAGACCGGCGAGCGCTCCATCACCCAGCGCGCCACCGACCCGGTCTCCCTCATCGACCGCGTGAAGTCCGTACGCCTGGTCCGCGAGTCCCTCAAGGCCAAGCAGGGCGCCAAGTACGCCCGCTACCTGCGCGACTACGACTACAACGTGCTGAGCGAGGAACTCCCGCTCATCTACAAGTACGTCGGTGAAGGCGGCGCCGACTTCCGCGCCGCGTTCGTCAAGGAGGTCGGCGGCCTCGTCCGCGAGATCGGCACCGGCCCCTGGTCCGACCTGACCGTCGCCGACCGCCTCAAGGCGTTCCTCGCCAGCGAAGGCCGCGTCGAGGACTTCATCGCCCTCCAGGACCACCAGCGCGACTACCACTACAGCGTGCCGGTCAAGGGACTCGCCCGCCCGCAGGCCGACTACCCGTTCCTGCAGGACCGCCCGCCGGTCCCCGCCAAGATCCTCACCCTCGGGCCGCGTGAGCGCCGCGTCGTCAGCCGCCTGGAGCAGGCGGCCTGGGCCGACGGCAAGCTGCTCCTGCGCGGCTACGCCCTGCCCGGCCACCTCGGTGCGGAGAGCCGCCTCGGCTCCCGCAAGATGCTGATCTTCCGCGAGGGGGGCAAGCGCCGCCGCTCCGTCGTCAGCGCCCGTACGGTCGCCTCCCCGATGGCCACCGTGAACGCCCCGCACCTCGCGCTGCGGCACGCCGACTGGGCCGGCTTCACCGCCGTCGTCGACCCGTCGATCTTCCAGTCGGGCGGCAAGTGGCACGAGGGGATATGGACCACCTCCGTCGCCGTCACCGGGGCCGGCGGCCTGCACCGCGCCCGCCTCAGGGGCGGTGAGCACGACACCGGCCAGAACCCGCCCGCGCACTGGGTGGCCCCGGACGTCCGGATCGTCCCCGCCATCTCCGGCTCCTTCACCGTCCAGGTGGAGATCGTGCGCGCCCGTGCCCTGGACGTGCGCCCTGCCGGTGACGACGCCGTCGAGATCGCCGGTGAGCTCGCTCCCGCGATCGGCAGCGCCACCACCCTCCAGGCCGTCCACGTCTCCACCGGCGCCGTCCTCACCTTCCCGCTGGAGACCGCCGCGCCCGGCGCCGGCCGGATCCCCTTCACCGCCCGCGTGCCGCTGGCCGACCTGGCCGCCGTACCGGACGCCCCGTGCGAGCCCGGCGAGTGGACCCCGGAGCCCTGGAGCCTGGCCGTGATCGGCGCCGACGGCACCGAGCACCGCCTGGCCCACGACGAGCGCGGCGGCTTCGCCGGCCTGGTCCTGCCCCTGCCGGGCGGGGACGCGGACCGAGCCCTGTTCGCCAAGCGCGGCAACACCGGCCACCTGACCCTCTCCGTGCAGCCCTCGCCGCCGCTGATCGACGCAGTCGAGGCCAAGGACGGCACCCTGAACCTGCGCGGCCGGTTCGTCGCACCCACCGACGAGCCGTACGAACTCGTCCTGCACAACGCGCACGGCGTGGAGTTCAGCTACCCCGTCACGCGCGACGGCGACACCTTCGAGGCCGCATTCGAGCCCGTGCTCGCCGAGGCGTACGCGGGCCGCACCACGCTGCCCGAGGGCCGCTGGTGGCCCACCCTGCGTCCGGCCGCCCAGGGCGGGACGACCGCCGGCCTGCTCGGCGTCGACCGCGGCGCCCCCGTGCAGATGGGCCCCGGCCTGCTCTTCGCCGGACCGCACCCCCTCACCGTGCAGGGCCGCCGGATGCGGGTCGAGACCCGCTTCCACGACCGCATGGTGCTGGTCGCCGACCCGCTGCTCAGCCCGCACGACCGCTCCCGGTACGCCCAGCGCGTCGCCCGTTTCGAGACCTACCCGGCGCAGCGCGCCCTGCCGGTCAAGGACGTCGTCGTCTACGACACCTTCCAGGGCAACGGCGCCGGCGACTCCCCGCGCGCCATCCACGAGGAGCTGGTGCGCCGCGGCGAGAAGCTGGAGCACATCTGGCTGGTCCGCGACGGCCGCGCCGAGGTCCCGGCGACCGCACGCGCCGTGCAGTACGGCAGCGTGGAGTCCTGGGAGCTGCTGGCCCGCGCCCGCTACTACGTGACGAACGACAACGTGCCGCTGCGCTTCGAGCGCCGCGCCGGGCAGGTCGTCGTCCAGACGTGGCACGGCACGCCGATCAAGCAGATCGGCCACGACTTCGTGCACGACTACTACACGAGCCCGGAGATCCTGGAGGGCCTGGAGCACGACAGTGCCCAGTGGACCCTGCTCGCGTCCCCGAGCTCGTACGCGACGCCCATCCTCAAGCGCGCCCTCGGCTACGACGGCGAGGTCATCGAGGCCGGCAGCCCGCGTACGGACGCACTGGTACGGCCCGACGCGGAGCGCATTGCCGAGGTCCGGCGGCGGCTCGGCCTGCCCGAGGGCAAGAAGGTCGTGCTGTACATGCCCACCTGGCGGGAGAACTGCGAGGGCTGGTCGGGCGGCTACAAGCTCGACCTGCGGATCGACCTGGACCAGGCCCGCCGCGAGCTGGGCGAGGACCACGTCCTGCTGGTCCGCGGCCACCACCACGTGGGCGAGCAGGTGCGCGAGGGCGTGCGCGACGGCTTCGTCGTCGACGTCTCCCGCTGGCCCGACGCCGCGGACCTGCTGCTCGTCGCCGACGTGCTGATCTCGGACTACTCCTCCGCGATCTTCGACTTCGCGCTCACGGACCGGCCGATCCTGCTCTTCACGTACGACCTGGCGCACTACAAGGGCACCCTGCGCGGCTTCAACTTCGACCTGGAGGAGAAGGCCCCCGGTCCGCTGCTGGCGGACTCGGCGAGCCTGATCGAGGCCGTACGGAACGCGGACACCGTCGGGGAGCAGTACGCCCAGGCGCGTGCGGCGTTCCGCGAGGAGTTCTGCGACCTGGACGACGGCCGGGCCACCGAGCGAGTCGTCGACCGCATGCTCGCGATGGGCGCCGAGCCCGCGAAGTAGGCCGAACGGGCGAATTCGCCGCCGAACACAGACCGGCCCCGGGCCACCGATGAAATTCGGGCCCGGGGCCGGTCTGTATGTGAGGACGTACGCACGCCGCACGCGCGCAGCATGCACGCACTCGCATGGAGGCAGCCATGAGCAGCAACGGATTCACCACGTGTCTGTGGTTCGACGGCGACGCGGAGGCCGCCGCCGACTATTACCTGTCCGTCTTCAAGGACGGCAAGATCGGCCGGATCGGCCGCTACACGGATGCGGGCCCCGGGCAGCCGGGCTCGGTGATGATCGTCGAGTTCGAGGTCAACGGGCAGAAGTTCGTCGGCCTCAACGGCGGACCGGAGTTCCCCTTCACCGAGGCGATCTCCTTCCAGATCCACTGCGCCGACGAGCCCGAGGCGGACTACTACTACGACGCGCTGACCAAGGACGGCGGCCAGGAGTCCGCGTGCGGCTGGGTCAAGGACAGGTTCGGGGTGTCCTGGCAGGTCATCCCGCCCGGCGCCATCGACCTGGTCAGCGACCCGGACCCGGAGCGGGCCGCCCGCGCCACGGCCGTCATGATGAAGATGAAGAAGCTCGACGTGGCGGAGATGCGGCGGGCGGCCGACGGGTTCTCGGGCTAGAGCGTCACGGGTTCTCGGGCTGGAGCGTCACCCGGTCGGCGGCGATCCGGGCCAGGAGGGCCGGCAGGGCGGTTCCGATCGGTTCGCGGACGATCTCGTCGGCGAGGGAGTCGTACGGGGTCTCCTCGGCGTTCACGATGATCAGCCGGGCCCCGGCCTCCGCGGCCATCCCGGCCAGCGAGGCAGCGGGCTGCACCTGGAGGGTCGACCCGGCGGCGATGAAGACCTGGCAGCCCTTGGCCACGGCCATCGCCTGACCCAGTACCTCCGGGTCGAGCCGCTGGCCGAACATCACGGTCGCCGCCTTGAGGATCCCGCCGCACGCCAGGCAGGCGGGATCCGGCTCCCCGGCGGCGACCCGGGCGAGCGCCTCGTCCATGCCCGACCGGGCGCGGCAGACCGTGCACACCACCGACCGGGCCGTGCCGTGCAGTTCGAACACCTTGCGGGCGGGCATCCCGGCGAGCTGGTGCAGCCCGTCCACGTTCTGCGTGATGACCCGTACCGGGGTCCCGCCGCGCTCCAGCTCCGCCACGGCCAGGTGCGCGGCATTGGGCCGCGGCCGGAGCGCGCCGAGCTCGGCACGCATCAGCCAGGACCGGCGCCGGATCTCCGGATCGGCCATGTAGTACTCGTACGTCACGAGCTTCTCGGCGTCCGGATCACGCCGCCACAGCCCCTGCGGCCCCCGGTAGTCCGGAATCCCGGAATCGGTGGACATCCCGGCCCCACTGAACACTGCGACAAGCGGCTTCCCCATGATCCGACCCTACGTACGTGGCCCGGGTGCCCGCGACCCGATTACCGCGCCACCCTTTCGGCTGCCCAGGCGTGTCCCCGTGCACCCGTCTGGGCCTTCCCCGGAACACGTCACCGGGGGCGGGAACCGGTGTGCCCGGGGCCGGAGGGTCGTTTCTGCGGTGAATCAGGGCCTCCACTGGGGTGAGATCCGGGCCGCGTTCCGGCCCTTGCCCCCGACAGGCGGGTACAAACCCGACATGAAGCTCAAGCCGTACAGCCTTGGCGCCCTGCTGCTGACCCTGCTGGCGTCGGCGACCCTCTCGTCCGTTCCCGTTCCCGCTCTTGCCGCGCCGGTGGCCACCCCGGTCCCGGTGCACCACACCGCCGACGTGATCGGCCGCTTCCTCGTCGGTTTCTACGGCGACCACGGCCCGTCCCTCCACGACCGCGAGACCCGGGTCTCGCAGCTGCTCAAGGACAAGCAGAAGGAGAGCCTGGGCGCCGACGTCCTGCTCTGCGCCCAGAACGAGCCGCAGAGCATCGCGGTCGGCCCGGTGACCGTCGCCCAGTCGGCCGGGGTCGGCTGGGCCACCGTCACCACCCATTGGGAGGAGGGACTCACCGACACCTTCACCGCCTACGTACGCCTCGACTCCGAGCCCATCCGGGTGGACGACGTGATCTGCGCGGGCTGACATCCGTACACAGGGCTGAAGAATGGCCATGAACTCACCTGCCGCTACGAGTGGTTCGCGGTGCTCCGCCCTCGAACCGGTCCGCTCGGGCATCTGCTACAACATCGGCATGACGGGATTCGAGATCACCGGCGCGAGCGCCGCAGACATGGAGATGATCCGCGGCTGGGCCGACGAGGAGGGCTGGAATCCGGGGAACTCGGACCGGTTCGCCTTCGCGGTCGCCGACCCGGAGGGCTTCCTCGTCGGCCGGCTCGACGGCGAACCGGTGGCCTGCGTCTCCGCGGTCCGTTACGGCGCCGGCTTCGGTTTCATCGGCTTCTACATCGCCCGTCCCGCCTTCCGCGGGCAGGGCTACGGCATCCGGCTCTGGGACGCGGCGATGGAGCGGCTCGACGGGCGGCTCATCGGCCTGGACGGGGTCGTCGAGCAGCAGGACAACTACCGCAAGTCCGGCTTCCGTCACGCCTGGAACAACGTCCGCCACGAAGGCGTACCGCAGGGGGAGGCTGCGGGTGCCGACGGCGTCGAGGTGGTGGACGCGGCCTCGCTGCCCTTCGGGCAACTCGCCGCCTACGACCGGCGGTTCTTCCCCGAGGCGCGCGACGCCTTCCTCTCCGCCTGGACCGCACTGCCCGGCCGGACCGCCCTGGCCGCCGTCCGCGCCGGCCGGATCGAGGGAATCGGCGTCGTCCGCCCGTCCAGCGGGGCCTCCCGGATCGGCCCGCTCTACGCGGCCACCCCCGGCGTGGCGGCCACCCTGCTGCGCGGGCTCGCGGAGCAAGCGCCCGGCGGGCTGGTGTCCGTGGACGTACCGGACGCGAACCCGGAGGCCGCCACCCTGTTCGCGGGCCTCGGGCTGGTCCCGGTCTTCGAGACCGCCAGGATGTACACGGGCCCGGCCCCCGCACTCGAACTGGCCGGCATCTACGGGGTCACGAGCCTCGAACTGGGCTGACACACGTCATGCCGAGAGTCTGAGGACCGCGTCGAGCAGGCATTTGCCGCCGAACATCAGGTCGGTGATCCGGGCGTGTTCGTCCGGTGCGTGGATGAGGCGCATGATGTCCGCGTCACTCGCCGAGGGGAAGAATCCGACCACCTTCGTGTCGGGGAAGGCGCGGGCGTCCGTGGCGGCCGGATTGATGTACGGGAGGACCCGCGCACCCGGTTCGTGGGCGGCGAGGGTATCGCCCAGAACCCGCAGGAGTTCCGGGTCGTCGTGCACGCCGGTGCTCACTCTGCCGTGCAGCAGCGACACCTCGACACGGTCTCCAACTGCCTTCTGCACCCGCTCCGCCCACCCATCGGGCAGCTCACCCGGCAGCAGGCGGCCGTCCAGCACCACACTCGCTTCGACAGGCACCACGTTCTGCCGGTGTCCCGCGGACAGAACGGTGGGAGTGGCGGTGTTGTGCATCCCGGCGACGACGAACTCCCGCAGCACGGGGTCGATGGGCAGGCTGTGCGCACGGGCCCAGGTCGGCTCCTGCGTCAGCCGCTCGATCGCCTCCGCGCCCGCACCCGGGTGCAGCTCGGCCAAGGTGCTGAGCATGCGCCGCGCGGTCGGACTCAGCACCGACTCCGGGGCGAACGCGCGCAACCGGAGCAGGGCCTCGGCCAGCGTGAACACCGCCGACTCCGAGCGCGGGACGGAGGCATGGCCGCCCGGCCCGCGAGCGGTGACCCGCATCCTGGCGCTGCCCTTCTCGGCCACCTGGACGGTGTAGACGGGGCCGCCGGGAGTCATGAAGCGCTGGCCGCCGCCTTCGTTGAACGCGAATTCGGCCTCGACGAGGCTGCGGTGGTTCTCCCACAGCCAGTACGCCCCCAGCCGGCTGCCGGCCTCCTCGTCGGCGGTGACCACCAGCAGCACATCCCGGCGCAGCGGGATCCGGTGCGCAGCGAGGAGTTGCATGACCAGCAGGCTCGCGGCGACCTGGCCCTTCATGTCGAGCGCCCCGCGGCCCCACACGCGGCCATCCGCCACCTCGCCCGAGAACGGGGGACGACTCCATCCGCCGGGTTGGGCGCCGACCACGTCGGCGTGGCCCAGCAGCATGAGCGGCGGCTCCTGTCCGGTCCCGGGAAGCCGGGCAATGAGGTTGGCCCGTCCGGGCTCGGACTCCAGAACCTTGTGGGCGATACCGGAGCGGGACAGCTCGCGTGAGAGATGGCGTGCGACGGTGATCTCATTGCCGGGCGGGTTCGAGGTGTCCAGACGGATCAGCGCCGAAAGATGGCCGACGAGGTGTCGTTCCTGGTCGGCCCAGGAGAAGGGCAGCGGCATCGGATGGAGTGAAGTGGGCATCCAGGCTCCGGAGTTGGTGCGGCGCAGGGCTGCGAAGCAGAGCAGGGCGTTAATGTTGTTACTCGTGTAACCCATTCTGTGTAGCATCGTCCTGCGTTCTGGACCAGCCCGTTTGCTCAGGCCTGCCGTCCTCTCGGAGGTTTCACTGATGGCTCCTGCTCCCGATCCGAAGCTGTTCTCCGCGCTTGGCCGAACGGTGGTGCTCGTCGCGGATGCCGAAGCCGCCCTGGGTTTCTACCGAGACGTCCTGGGCTTTTCGGTCCTGCACGATCAGACGGCTGATGGTTACCGCTACCTGCACATCGGTCTGCCCGGCCAGGAGCAGGTGGGCCTCTGGCTGATGCCTGCGACCACGACGCGGGAGCGTGAGCTGATCGGCCGTCAGTGCGGTGGCCAGCCCTTGCTCGTCTTGTACACGGGCGATGTGCAGCAGACCGGCAGAGACCTGCGCGGTCGCGGCGTGCGGGTGTGGGGCGAGCGGGAGGACGGTGAAAGCCGTTCCCTGCACTTCGCAGACCTGTACGGGAACGTCATCGTCGCGGCGCAGCCGCCCGTCCTGTGATGTGGCGTGCGCCCATGACGACCGCCGACGACTACGAGACGTACGTCGCGGAAGCCCAGCAGGCCACGATGAAAGGCTGGGACTTCAGTTGGCTGAACGGTCGTGCGGACGGCGGGGGACCCTCCTGGGACTACGAGCAGCGTGCCCGCGTCCTGCTCTCGCGTGCGCGAAGCCTCCTGGACATCGACACCGGCGGCGGTGAATTCCTCGCCGCACTCACCCTGCTGCCACCGCGAAGCGTGGCCACCGAGTACTGGGTGCCCAACCTTCGCCTGGCCCGGCAACGCCTTTCCCCGCTGGGCGTAGAGGTCCACCAGGCATCGGGCTCGAACCTGCCCCCCGGCCCCTTCGACCTGGTCCTCAACCGTCACGGGGTGCTCGATGCGGCAGGCATCCGCACGGCACTCGCGCCGGGCGGCCGGCTCCTCACCCAGCAGGTGGGCAGCCGCAACCAGCTGGAACTGAACGAACCCCTCGGCATCCCCGCACCGGCCGACCCGGACAGCTGGACGCTGGATGTCGCCGTACGGGCACTGGAAGGCGCGGGCCTTCGCGTGGCAACGGCGCGAGAGGAGATGAGCCCCTACACCTTCCACGACATCGGAGCGGTGATCTTCCAACTTCGGGCCATCCCCTGGCAGTTCCCCGGTTTCGAGCCCTCCGAGCACGAATCCGCGCTGCGCCGACTCGATCGGCGCATCAGAATCGCAGGCGGATTCACAGTGCGCGACCACCGGTTCCTGATCGAAGCGCAAGCAGGAAGGTGGTCGGCGGTTGAGCCCGGCCGGGCGGCTGTCGACGTGCCGCCCGGCCGGTGCCCGCACTGAGAGGCTGTCAGAAGCCGAACAGCGCGCCGGTGGTGTTGCGCATGCCGCACGGGTTGCCGAAGGTGTACTCGTAGTTCAGCCGGCGGCCCTGCCACACGCCGTCGGCCGTCACCGTCATGGGGTTCCACTCCTTGGTACACGCGGTACCGGGCTCGGGCGCCGCGAGGGCGTCCAGCCGGGGCGCGTTCGACCGTAATTCGGCACAGGCGGCGGCCGGGTTCGGGTGCGTCCCGCCCGGTGTCGGCGCACACACCAGCGTCACCGCGCGCAGCACGGTGCCGGTCGCGGTGTCGTCCCCGGCGGTCACCCCGAGTACGAGCGCGGACGGGGCGTACAGGCTTTCCGTGCCGGAAGGGGCGGCTCCGGCCGACCCGGGCCAGGCCAGCGCGGTGAGCGCGGTGAGCGCCATGGCGGCGGAACCGAGCCCGAGACCCCTGGTGATGGACCGCATTTCGAACACTCCCTTGGGTTGTTGTTTCGGATAGCGGACAGAGTCTTGCCCACGCGGGCCGTGAACGCCCGTTCGCACCCCCATTTTTCGTCACCGATCGTGTACGGATGATTGCAGACCGGAGCGGTGTGGCAAGGGCTGACCTGTGGGGGAGCGGCTCGCCGAATCGGCTGAACACCGACCGGAGACACGCGCGAAACCCTTGCGAAATCCGTCTGCGAGGAGGTTTGGGACCCCTGCCCGGGGTCCTGCCGCACGTCCGCAGCGGCATCGTGATCCCCTGGGAGGCCCTCGGTACGAGGGCGCGCGGGCGCACGCGTGCGCGGCCCTGGCGGTGCTCTGCGCCACCGTCCCGGCCGCGGTGTCCCTGTGCTGCCTTGCCGGGCCCGACTTCCGCCTAGGCCGAGGCGCGCGGGGCGTACAGGTCGAGGAGCCGGGTGCGGGTCTGGTGCAGCCGCAGGGCCAGGACCCGCCCGACCCAGTGACCGATCGCGGACCCGAAGGCGGGATCGGCGTCCATGAGCATCCGTACCCTCCCGCCGTCGAACTCGTACGCGCGCACCGGCGTCATCGCCTCGGCGCTCAGCTGCCACACGTACGGCGGGAACAGCCAGGACCAGCCCACCAGCTCACCGGGACCGAGGTTCTCCACGGGCGCCGGCCGCCGCCCGTGCACGGGGATCTGCAGGGTCACCGTGCCGGAGCGGACGATCCAGAAGGAGTCCGCCCGGGTGCCTTCCTCGAAGATCGCCGCATTCTCGGAAAAATTGACCTCGCGGGCCTGGGACATCAGCCGGCCACGATGCTCGGTGGACAGCACGGCAGCCATCCGGACGGGGGAAGGTGTGCTCACGACGGCCTCCGATCACGACCCCCCACGGCGCACTGATACACCCAGTGTCGCCGACGCACGCCCGATCCAGACCGGATCGGGCGGCGCTTCTTCCGGGCAGCGCGGATCGGCCCGTATGCCGTCCGTCCCGGCGCGGCCGCGGATTCGGTATGCGCCGTGCCCGCCCCCGCTACTCCTCGGCGTTCGCCTCCAGACAGGCCAGCTCCATGGCGTCCAGCACCGCCTCGTGGCTGCGCCCGCTCAGCTCGGCGACGTTCTCGATCTGCGCCGTCGCCCAGGCCGCCAGCGTCATCGCGAGCACCCGCAGCCCGTCGGTGCCGTAGTCCGCCAGAACCGCGTCGGTGACGATCATGGCGTCCTCGGGCACCTGCTCCGGCGGCTCCAGGCCCGCGAGGCCGCGCAGCATGGCGAGAGTGCGGCGCGAGATCTCCGGAGTCAGCCTCGCCAGCCGCATGTCCTCTTCTTCGTCCATCCGCCCCACCCCTCCACCCTCCGGTGCCGTGCCCATCACCCTCAAGGCACGGTAGAGGGGACGCGGCCCCGCGCGGGGCCGTTTCGTCAGGGTGGCCACCCGGGGGCCGGGACCTACCGGAAACATGACCGGCGGCAGCCGTCCGGATCCGGACGGCCGGACCCCGGCAGGCGCGGGACGAAGGTGTACGGGCGCGGCGCGATTCGGCATCCGATACGTCAAGTGGGGTGAACCGAGCGCCGATTAACCCTAAGGTGCGCCCGTACGCATGGCCGCGGCCCGCCGTCCGGCGGATTCCGGCCATGACTCGGCGGCCGCGCGCGATACGGCCGCACAGCACACCGAACTGGGGGGTTCATGCGTACATCCAGACGACTGGCGGCTGCTCTCGCCCTGTCCCTGGCCGGAACCGGCGCAGGCCTGGGCCTCGGCCTCGTCCCGCAGGCGGCGGCCATCACCCCGCCCGTGGCGTTCACCGCGGACGCACTGCCGACCTGGCAGCCCAACGGCGTGGTCTGGGCCCTCGCCGAGGCGGGCGGCAAGGTCTTCGTCGGCGGCACCTTCTCCGCCGTACGCCCGCCCGCGGGCGGCGCCGGCAGCGAGCAGCCAGCCGTGAACTTCGCGGCGCTCGACGCCGCCACCGGCGCCCCGACCTCCTGCGCGCTGTCCTTCACCATCGGCTCCGGCACCGCGACGGTCCGCGCGCTCACCCTCTCGCCCGACAAGCAGACCCTCTACGCGGGCGGCTACTTCGGCGCCGTCAACGGCACCCCGGTCTCCAGCCTCGCCGCCATCGACGTGGCCACCTGCGCCGTGAAGCCCGCGTTCCGTCCCGCCTTCGCGGCCACCGTACGGGCCCTCGCCGTCACCGGCGACACCGTCTACGCGGGCGGCGACTTCCTCAGCGTGGCCGGCCAGCCGCGCGAACGCTTCGCCGCCGTCGACGCGGCCGACGGGGCGCTGAAGCCCTTCACCGCCGACGCCGACGAGCCCGGCCGCGCCGTCGAGGTCACCCCGGACGGCAACCGGGTGGTCCTCGGCGGCGACTTCTTCACCGTCAACGGTACGAACACCCACGCACTGGCCGTCGTCGACGCGACGAGCGGCGCGCTCACCAAGTCCTACCCCGGCTTCATCGAGACCAACTCGGTCGTCAAGGACATCGCGACCGACGAGACCGGGTTCTACACCGCCAACGAGGGCACGGGCGGCGGCGTCTTCGACGGCCGGATCGCACTCAACCTCTCCGACTTCGGCCAGCGCTGGCGCGACACCTGCCTCGGCGCCACGCAGGCCGTGCTGCCGTACCAGAGCGTGCTCTACAGCGCCTCGCACGCCCACGACTGCTCCAGCGTCGGCGAGTTCCCCGACGGCCAGCGCCACCACCTGCTCGCCCAGCCCACCGGCGGCACCGGCAAACTGGGCTGGGCCCCCGACACCAACGACGGCATCGGCGAGGGCATCGGCCCGCGCGTGATGACCGTCGGCTCCAAGGGCGGCGTCCAGTACCTGTGGGTCGGCGGCGAGTTCACCACCGTCAACGGCGCGGCGCAGCAGAGCCTGACGCGTTTCGCTTCCACCGGGGACACCGGCGCGCCCAGCGTGCCCGTCGCAAGTGCCGTCAGCTTCAAGCCCGGTGAGGCCCAGGTGCGCTGGCGCACCAGCCTCGACCTCGACGACAGCGCGCTGACCTACCGGATCTACCGCAACGGCGCGGCCACGCCGGTCGCCACGGTCACCGCGGACTCGCTGTTCTTCCGCCGCCCCCAGGCCTCCTGGACCGACACCACCGTGACCCCGGGCCAGACGTACACGTACCGGGTGACCGCGACCGACGCGGCCGGGAACACCAGCGCCCTGTCGAGCACCGCGAGCGTGACGGTCCCGACCTCGGTGGACGGCTACCCGAACCAGGTGCGCGCCGACGGAGCCCAGCAGTACTGGCGCTACGACGAGTCCGCCCTGCCCTTCGTCGCCGACTCCTCGGACGGCGGCAACCAGAGCGGCGTGCACCTGAACGCCCCCGCCGTGCGCCAGACGCCCGGCGCGGTCTCCGGCGCGAGCACGGCGATCGGGTTCAACGGCACGGACACCCAGGTGTACGGGGACAAGCGCCAGAACGTGGGCAGCGCCTACACCATCGAGACCTGGTTCAAGACGAACACCGCACGCGGCGGCAAGCTCTTCGGCTTCGGGAACAACCAGTCGCGCGGCAGCAACCAGTACGACAAGCACCTCTACATGACCAATGACGGCCGCCTGGTCTTCGGCGTCTACACCGGCGCCACCCGCACGGTCACCACCGGCGCCGCGTACAACGACAACCAGTGGCACCACGCCGTCGCCACCCAGGGGCCCGGCGGGATGACCCTCTACGTGGACGGCGTACAGAAGGGCACGCTGAACGTCACCACGCACGAGAACTTCTCGGGCTACTGGCACGCCGGCGGCGACAGCCTCGGCGGCTGGCCGGACCGTCCGACGAGCGAGTACTGGGCTGGCCAGCTCGACGAGACCGCCGTCTATCCGACCGTCCTGAGCGCGGCGCAGGTGCAGAACCACCACGCCCTCGCCACCGCCCCGGCCGACTCGGTGGTGCGGGTGACCGCCTCGGAGGACACGTACGCCAACGCGGGCGCGCCCGACACCAATTACGGGACCTCGAGCTCGCTCGCCGTGCGGGGCACCTCGTTCTACGCGAGCTACCTCCGCTTCAACCTGCCCGCCGCGCCCGCGGGCACGGTGCTGAAGTCGGCCACCCTCAGCGTCAAGACGAGCACGATGAGCGGCGCCAGTACGGCGGATACCGTCTCGGTCGTCCCGGTCACCGGGTCGTGGACCGAGGGCGGGACCACGTACTCCAACCGCCCGGCCCTGGGCGGACCGGCGCTCGGCAGCTTCGCGGGGATCCCCGACGGCTCGGCGGTGCACACCGCTGGGCTGGACACCCAGACCGTCGCCGCGGCCCTCGGCGGCGGATACGGCCTGGCCCTGACCAGCGCCGGTACGGACGCCTTGTGGCTGTGGTCCTCGGAGGCGCAGGCCAACGAGGGCCCCCCGCAGCTGACGCTGACCTTCGGCGCGCCGTGATGTAGCGCGCGCCCGGAACTCAGGCGAGGGAGTACACGAAGGTGTATTCCACGGAGGAGTCGCCGTGCCGGAAGGTGAACCCGCCGGAGCCCGTCAGTCCGGCGAGATCGCCGGTGCCGGAGCCCGGCACCACCTCGAAGCGGCAGACGGTGCCGGCCGGGTCGAAGCTGCCGCACTCCTCCAGTACGAAGGTGCCCTTGCGGCCGTCGACGCTGCCGGAGAGCAGTTCCATGCCGGTGTACGTGCCGACGTTCTCCCCGGTGTAGGCGATCGTGTAGGCGCAGGTGGTCCGGTTCGCCTCGACCCCGCCGGTGAAGGAGTTGGCGACCTCGGCGTGGGCGAGGCGCGGGGTGGCCTCCGCGGGGCCGACGGGCTGCTCCTGCCAGTCGGCGAAGGTGAAACGGCCGCCGGTCTCTACGGACGTGGGCATGGTGATCCTTTCGGCGGGACCCGGAGGGCTCGTCCCCGCCCGGGCCGTTCATCGGTCTGTGTCCACAGGCTGGCAGCCGTACCTGACACCTTGTGTCAGGTAGGGCGACAATCAGTGCCATGCGCGCCGACCGGCTTCTCTCCCTGCTCCTGCTCCTGCAGAACCGCGGCCGGATGACCGCGCCCGAACTCGCCGCCGAGCTCGAGGTGTCCGTCCGTACCGTCTACCGCGACGTCGAAGCCCTCGGCGCCTCCGGAGTCCCCGTCCTCGCCGACCGCGGCCCGGCCGGCGGGTACCGGCTGGCGGACGGCTACCGCACCCGTCTCACCGGCCTGACCGACGCACAGGCCGGCTCCCTCTTCCTCGCCGGCGCCCCAGGCCCCGCGCGGGAACTCGGCCTCGGCGCCGAGCTGGCCGCCGCCCAGCTGAAGCTCCAGGCCGCGCTCCCCGCCGCACTCGCCGAACGGGCGCGGACGATCCAGGACCGTTTCCACCTCGACGCGCCCGCCTGGTTCCGGGACGCCGACCCCGTCCCGCACCTCGCGCGGATCGCCCAGGCCGTCTGGGACCAGCGGGTCCTGCACACCCACTACCGCCGCTGGGGCGGCGAGGTGCACCGCGCTCTGCATCCGCTCGGCCTCGTCCTCAAGGGCGGCATCTGGTACCTCGTGGCCCGGGCCGTGGATTCCGTTCGGACCTACCGGGTCTCCCGGTTCCTGGCGGTGGACACCGCGGCCGACGCCTTCGAGCGGCCGGCCGGATTCGAACTCGCCGCGTACTGGGGGGAGTCCACCCGCCGCCTGGACGCCGTCCTCCACCAGCAGACCGCCGATCTGCGGCTCTCGCCCCGTGGGCAGCGGCTGCTGCCGATGCGGTTCGGCGCGGCGGGCGTACGGGCGCTCGAGGCAGCCGGCCCGGCCGACGCGGAGGGCTGGGTGCGGATCCGGCTGCCCGTGGAGTCCGAGGCCGTCGCGGTCGGCGACCTCCTGCGGCTGGGCGCGGACGCCGAGGTCCTCGGCCCGTCCGAGCTGCGCTCGGCCCTCGCCGGCACGGTCGCCGCGCTCGCCGCCCGCTACCGCTGACACCCGCCGCCGTGTTCGGGCCGCCCGAGGGCGGACGTCGTCCTGCTCACCCTGAGCCGAGGGACTCCCAGCGGATCTCGCCGTCCTGGCGGTACGGGGTCGGGCGCAGCCCGCAGGCCGCGGCGACGGCCGCCGAGGCGGCGTGGTCCGGGTGGACGTGCGCGACCAGCAGGCCGACGGGCAGCTCCGTCAGCCAGTCGGCGAGGGCCCGGGCGGCCTCCGTGGCGAGCCCGTGGCCCTGCCAGGGGGCGCCGACGGTCCAGGCCAGCTCGGCCCGGTCGAGGGCCGCGCCGATCGTGGCCTGGACGGTGCCGACCAGCCGCCCCTGGCCGCGCAGCCGCAGCACCCAGTTGGCCCAGACGACCGCCGGGTCGGGGGAGCCGGCGGCGAGCCGCTCGTAGCGGGCGCGCAGCGCGGGGGCCGACAGCGGTGCCCCGCCGGTGAAGGCGTGGAGAGCGGGATCGGCCAGGACGAGGGCCATCTCGTCGGCGTGCGAGGGGTGCAGGGGGACCAGGTCGAGACGCCGGGTGGCGAGCAGGGGCGGCCGGACACCGGACCGGCGGACCTTGCCCGCCGCGCCCGGGCGGGCGACGCCGTCCACGGCCAGGCAGATGCCGAACACCCGGTCGTGTCCGGTCCAGCCGTTCACGCGGCCTCGGTTGTTGCTGATCTGCACGCGCCGGCGGGCGGTGTCCACCGCCGAGACCAGATGCAGGTACACGGAGCCGGAGACGCGGGCCAGGACGATGTCGCCGACCTCGAGCAGCGCCGGGTCGACCGGTGCGACCCGGCACTGCCGACGGCTGTGGATCAGGGGCGCCATCGATCCGCCGGCCGGCCGGAACTCCACGGTCTCGCCCCGGCCGATGCGGTCCGCCAGTGCGTCGAGCATGCCCATCCGTCGAGTGTCTCGGTGCGGGGCGGCGCGGGCCACCGGTTTTGGCGGCGGCGGTCAGCGCGGGGGTTCCACCTCGAGGAAGCGGCGGCGGCGGGGGCCCCGGTAGAGGAGGCAGACCCAGCCCAGCCGTTCCAGTGCGGCCGCGCAGGCGGTCAGCCGCTCCTGTTCCTCCTCGGCCGCGCCGCTGCCCTTGGGGCCGGCCCAGGTCACCTCGGCCCGGCCGGGCTCCGGGCCGGCGGCCACCCGATAGCCCTTCCGCGTCGGCAGGCCCTCCGCGTCCGCCGCCGACGGTGTGATCCCCGACGCCTCCAGTACGAGGGCCACCGCGCGGGGCAGCTGCCGCACCTCCCACGGCGCGGGAACCGCCTCGCCCGCCGGGCCGTTGACCAGTCGGCGGATCTGCAGCAGCCCCTCGTAGGCCGTGCGCAGTTCCGCCGCACGGCCTACGTCCGGCGCGGCCGGGCCGTCGCCGGTCGCGGGCTCGAAACCCTGCCCGGGTACCGCCATCACCCACCACCCCGCCGCCACGCGTCATCCGTCTGAGTACGTTGTGCCCAACGGCCTGAGTATCCGCCCCGATTCCCCGCCGCCCCGCCGCTGGTCGAATGGGGCCATGATCTCCGAGGCCCCCAGCGGCGCGCCGACCCGCCCGCGCATGCAGCACGTGACCACCGCCGGTTCGGCCCTGGCCGTCGCCCTGGTCCCGCTCGTCGTCGGCGTGCTGCTCGCCAAGGCGATGGCCGCCGACCCGATGACCCCGGTCAACGCCCTCATCGCGGGCGGCGGCCAGCGGGCCGCGCTGCCCCGGGGCGAATGGCGCCGCCGCGGCCGCAGCACCGTGCACCGGCTGCGCACCGCCCGCCGGGACACGGTCCGCCGCTGCGCAGGCGTCTGCGGCCGCCGCCCCTGAGACTCCGATTCCCCGGCCCGCGCGGTCAGCGGCCGTACTGGCGCAGGCACAGGTCGACGATGGACGGCGGAACAGCCCCCTCCACGGCCGAGCACAGCTCGTCCAGACCGGGTGGCGGGGCAGGCCGACGCAGCGGGTGGGGGAGCGTGGGCTTGGCCGAGCGCGAGCGCCGGGGCGGCGCCGCCGGTTTCGCGGGCCGCGAGGCGGGCGGCCGGGCGGCCCTGGCCGGAGGCCGCCCTTCCGACGGATCCGGACCCGGCGTGTCCGCCGCGGCCGCCGGCAGCTCACCCAGCGGCAGCGACTGCGGCAGGGGCGCCGGTACGGGAGGCGGCGCGTCGGGCGCGTCGGTGGGCGATACGGAACCGCCCGAGGGAACCGGAGCCGAATCCTGCGCGCCGACGGAGACGCAGCCGGCGCTCGCCAGGAGCGCGAGAAGGGAGAGGGGCACGGCCCGGCGTAACTGCATCCGACCACCTTGCCGTACGGCCCGGCCGGCCGGGTCCACCGCCTCACGCGTCCGGGTGACGGCGGCTTCCGGGAATTACCGGGGCGGCCGGAGAATTGGAACGGCAGTGCGGGTGACGGGGGAGGCGCGACCCCCGGCGCCCCGTGCTGCCGCGTTCTGCCCGCCGATCAGCCCGTACGGAGTACCGATCCATGACCTCAGCCGCCGCGCCCGGCACCCCCGCGCCGACTCCCGAGCCCGACCACGAGCCTGACCGCGAGCTTGACCGTGAGCCCGTTTCATCCGCATATGCTGCGAAATCTGATGAAGGGCCTGCCTGGAAGGGCTGGGCGGCCGTCTGCGCCCTCGCGCTCGGGATCTTCTGCCTGATCACCTCCGAGCTGCTGCCCGTCGGCCTGCTCACCCCCGTCGGGGCCGACCTCGGCGTCTCCGACGGGACCGCCGGTCTGATGGTCACCGTGCCCGGACTGGTCGCCGGGTTCTGCGCACCACTCGTCACCGTCGGCGCCGGCCGGCTCGACCGGCGGCTCGTGCTCTGCGTGCTCATCGCCCTCATGGCCGCCGCCAACATCGTCGCCGCCCTCGCCCCGACCTTCGCCGTCGTCCTCGCGGCCCGCGTCCTGGTGGGCGTCAGCGTGGGCGGGTTCTGGGCCATCGCGGGCGGGCTCGCCGTACGGCTGGTCCCCCGGCGCCACGTCGGCCGGGCCACCGCGCTCGTCTTCGGCGGCGTCCCCACCGCCTCGGTGCTCGGCGTCCCCGCAGGGACCCTGCTCGGCGAACTCGGCAGCTGGCGCACCGCCTTCGCGGCGGTCGGGGCCCTCGGCCTCGTCACCCTGACCGCGCTGCTCCTGCTCCTGCCCCCGCTGCCCCCGACCCGGAACATCACCTTCGCCCAACTCCCCGCCCTGCTCCGCTCGAACCGCGGAGTCCGCGCGGGAGTCATCGTCACCTTCCTCGTGGTGACCGGGCAGTTCGCCGCCTACACCTTCGTACGGCCCGTCCTCCGGGACGTCTCCGGCATCGACGCCGAGTACGTGAGCACCCTCCTGCTCGGGTACGGGGTCGCGGGCGTGGCCGGCAACTTCCTGGCCGGGGCCCGCGGGGCGCACCGCACGCTGCTCACGATCAGCGCCTGCCTCACCGTGGTCCTCGCCCTGATCGCCGTCCTCCCCGGAGCCGTCGCCGGGACCGCGCTGCTGCTCGCCTGGGGGCTCGCGTACGGCGGGGTCTCGGTGACCCTGCAGAGCTGGATGCTCACCTCGGCTCCGGCCTCGGCCGAGGCCGCCACCTCCCTCATGGTGGCCATGTTCAACCTGGCCATAGCGGCGGGCGCGTTGCTCGGCGGGCTCGCGGTCGACGGAATCTCGGCCCCCGCCGCCCCGCTCGGCGGAGCCGCCCTGATGCTCCTGGCCGTGGGCACCGTATGGGCCACGTCGGTCCGCCGGCAGCCCGGCAGAACGGATGGACAAGGGCAGACCGGACACCCGGCTTGACCGGGGCCGCCGTGGAGGCAAGAGTGCGCCGGTCGAGAACCACCGCTTGAGCTGCACTTCGGAGATGCCTCAGATGTCCCAGCCGGGGAGACACCGTGTCCCACGACTCCGATGAGAGCGCGGGCATCCCCGACGACCATCTGCTCGTACGTCCGTACGTCGCCCCCTCGGGCGGGCCGTCCCCGGCGACGGCCCCCGCCTGGCCGCAGACCGGGCCCCTCGCGTTCCCGGGCCCGGCGACGGCGCCCCGCGGCGCTGCTCCCGCCCCGGTGCCCGCTCCGGCCCCCGCGTCCCCCGGCGCCCGCAGGCGCGGCGGCGGGCGGGGGGCGGCCGTCGCCACCCTGCTCGCGCTGGCCGCGGCCGGCGGGATCGTCCTCCTGCTGAACGGCCCCGATCCGGAACCGCCGGCCCGCTCCGAGCGGCCGCCCGAGCTGTCCGTGCCGGTGCTCCCGGCGCGCGGTGCGGATTCCGGCGGCGAGCCCGGGCCCGGCGCCTCCGCACGGTCCGGCGCGCCCTCGGCCAAAGCCAGTGCCTCCGCGTCGCCGGGACCGTCCGCCGGCCAGGGCACGAAGCCGGCGCCCTCGCCGAGTGCGTCGGCCGTCCGACGCGCGGCCCCCGCCGCGACGCTGCGCATGGGGGACAGCGGGCCCGAGGTGCGCGCCCTGCAGGAACTGCTCTTCGGGCAGGGGTTCACGTACGTCTCGATCACGGGCGTGTACGACGGCCAGACCAAGCGCGGTGTCAGCCAGCTCCAGCGCGACCGGGGCATCAAGGGCGACCAGCCGGGCGTCTACGGCCCGGCCACGGCCGCGGCCTTCGGCTGACGCCCGACTCAGCGCCCGCCGGAGACCCGCAGCACGGCTCCCGTCGTGTACGAGGACTCCGGGGAGAGCAGCCAGGCGATCGCCCCGGCGATCTCCTCGGGCTGCCCGGGCCGGCCGAGCGGGATCCCGGCCGCGGCCCGGGCCGGGCGGTCGGGGTCGCCCATCGCCGCGTGCATGTCGGTCTCGATGATGCCCGGCGCCACGGCGTTGACCCGGATGCCGTCCGGGCCGAGCTCCTTGGAGAGGCCGATGGTCAGCGCGTCGGCGGCGGCCTTGGTCGCGGCGTAGTGCACGTAGTCGCCGGGGCTGCCGAGGGTGGCCGCCGCCGAGGAGACGTTCACGATCGCCCCGCCGCCCGACTCCGCCATGTCCCGGGCCGCGCGGCGGCAGCACAGCAGGTACCCGAGGAGGTTGACCTCGACGACCCGCCGCAGATCCTCGGTGCGGGCATCGGCGAGGCGGCCCAGCGGGCCGGTCACCCCGGCGTTGTTGACGAGCCCCGTCACCGTGCCCAGTTCGGCGCCGGCGATGTCGAAGAGCCGCTCGACGCCGCACTCCTCGGAGGTGTCCCCGCGTACGGTCACGCAGCGGGCACCGGTGGCCCGTACCCGCTCGGCGACGGCCTCGGCGGCTGCCGCGTCCTGCGCGTAACCCAGCACCAGGTCGTGCCCGTCGGCCGCCAGGCGCAGGCAGGTCGCCGCGCCGATGCCCCTGCTGCCGCCGGTGACGACAGTGACCGGACGAGGTGACATGGGGGGCTCCTGGATGCCGAAGGTGCGTTCGGGGGCGAGGATACGCCAGGCGCCGAGACGGCCCTTAGCATCCCGAAATGCGCTGGACCAGTGGAAATGGCGGCGCCGAGAGTGGTCGTCGCTTCCACATCCGTACGTCCGAGGAGACCTTTCATGTCGACCTTGCGGGTCACCGCCGAAGAGCTGACCGTCCATGAGCATCCGAACGCCGACGCGTTGGAGCTGGCCCAGGTGGGCCTCTACCGAGCCGTGGTCGCCAAGGGCGCCTATCACACCGGAGAGTTCGCCCTCTACATACCCGAGCAGGCCGTGCTGCCCGCCGAGTTGATCGAGGAGCTCGGGCTGACCGGGCGGCTCGCCGGAAGCTCCGCCGACCGCGTCAAGGCGGTCCGGCTGCGCGGAGAGCTCTCGCAGGGGCTGGTGTGCCGGCCGCGCGCGCTCGCCGACGTCGACCTGGTGCAGGCGGCCAAGGAGGGCACGGACTTCGCGGAGCTGCTCGGCATCACCAAATGGGCTCCGCCCGTCCCGACCACGATGAACGGCGACGTCGAGTCGGCTCCGGACCTGATGTCGTGGGTGGACATCGAGAACCTCCAGCGCTATCCGCACATCTTCGAGCCCGGCGAGCCCGTCGTCCTCACCGAGAAACTGCACGGCACCGCCTGCCTGTTCACGTACGTCGCCCAGGGCGAGCGGGTGCTGGTCTCCTCGAAGGGCTTCGGTGCGAAGGGGCTCGCGCTGAGCGAGGACGAGCGTAACGTGTACTGGCGGGCCGTACGCGGCCACGGCGTACCGGCGGTCGCGGCCGGGCTGGCCGCGCGGCTCGGCGCGTCGCGGATCGGGATCTTCGGCGAGGTGTACGGGGCGGGCGTCCAGGACCTGGCGTACGGGACCGACGTGCGCACCGCCGACACGCCGCCCGGGTACGCCGTCTTCGACGTGTCCGCCGAGATCGACGGGCAGGTGCGGTGGCTGGACCCGGCGGAGGTGCTGTCGGACGGTGAACTGCCGGTGGTGCCGAGGCTGTACGAGGGGCCGTACGAGCTCGACAGGGTGCTGGAGGTGGCGAGCGGTCGGGAGACCGTGTCCGGGCGGGGCCTGCACCTGCGCGAGGGGGTCGTCATCCGCCCGGCGACGGAGCGGTACAGCCCGGTTGTGGGCGGCCGCGCGATCGCCAAGGCGGTCAGCCCGGCGTACCTGACCCGAAAGGGCGGCACGGAGTACGAGTGACGGCCCCCGGCCGGGGGGCTCGCCCCGCGCAGCGGCAGCACCCCGCCCCGGCACGGGCGTTGACACTGTCCGTGGGGCCCGGAACCATACTGGGAGAGCGCTCTCCCGAGATCCTCCGCGGCGAAAGGGACACCGGCATGGACGGCCGTGACGAGCCTCGGCTCGATCTGCGCGCGGCGGTGCGGCTGCTGACCGGCGCCGACACCTGGCGGACCCACGCCGAACCTGCCGTCGGGTTACGGGAGATGGTGTTCTCCGACGGCCCGGCCGGGGTGCGCGGTCCCGGCTGGGACGAGGGGCGGACCTCCGTGCTGCTGCCCTCCGCCAGTGCGCTCGGCCCGCTCTGGGACGAGGAGCGGGTGCACCGGCTCGGCGCGCTCCTCGGGGACGAGGCCCGCCGCAAGGGGGTGCACGTCCTCCTCGCGCCCACGCTCAACCTGCACCGCAGCCCGCTCGCCGGACGGCACTTCGAGTGCTTCGCCGAGGACCCGCTGCTCGCGGGCCGCACCGGGGCGGCCCTCATCCGCGGGATCCAGTCCCGCGGGGTGGCGGCCACCGCGAAGCACTACGTCGCGAACGACTCCGAGACCGAACGGCTGACCCTCGACGTCCGGGTCGAGGAACGCGTGCTGCACGAGCTGTACCTCGCGCCCTTCGAGGCCGCCGTACGTGCCGGGGTCTGGGTGGTGATGTCGGCGTACAACAAGGTCAACGGCCACACCATGACGGAGAGTTCCCTGCTCGCGGATCCCCTGAAGGAGGAATGGGGCTTCGACGGGGTGGTCGTCTCCGACTGGGGTGCCGGCCGGTCCTCGGTCGCCTCGGCCGCCGCGGCGCAGGATCTGCTCATGCCCGGCCCCGGCGGGCCCTGGGGCGAGGCGCTCCTGGCCGCCGTGGAGCGCGGACTGGTTCCGGCCGCGGCGGTCCGGGACAAGGCGCGCCGGGTACTGAGGCTCGCCGGCCGGGTCGGCGCCCTCGGGCCCCCCGCCCCCGCCCCCGGCGGCGGCGGTGCCGAGGAGACCGACGCGCGGCGCCTGCTGCGCGAGGCCGCCGCCGCGAGCTTCGTCCTGCTCGAGAACCGGGGCGTGCTGCCCCTGGACCCCCGGGCCCCGGCCGCCGCCGCCGTCATCGGGACGCACGCCGACGACCCCCGCGTTCAGGGCGGCGGCAGTTCCGAGGTGTTCCCGCACGCCGTGGTCACCCCGCTGGCCGGGCTGCGGGCCGCACTGCCCCCGCAGGCGCGCCTCGTGTACGAGCCGGGCCCGCCCCCGGACGGCAGCGGCGGTCCGGCGCCGCTCGGCGCACGTCATGCCAGAGACCCGGAGACCGGCGCCCCCGGCGTACGGCTGCGCGTGCTCGACGCCACCGACGCCGTGCTGCACTCCGCGCACCAGCCCTCCGGCCGGGTGCTGGAGCCCGAACTGCCTCCGGGCGCCCACACCGTCGAGCTGGCCGCCGTACTCCATCCGGATGCGACCGGAACCTGGACCCTCGGGCTCGGCGGCTTCGGCGCACTCGGCCTCACCGTGGAGAAAACGGCCGTGCTGGCGGGGGAGTTCCCGCCGGAGACGGACGATCCGGCCGTGGTGCACGTCCGCCCGCCTCAGCGGACCGCCCGCGTCCACCTCACCGCCGGCCGACCCGTCGAGGTCCGCGCGCGCCGCCAACTGGCTCCCGGCACGGGCCGGGCCACCGTTCTGACGGCCGCCGGGCCCGCTCCCGACCCAGCCGGGGCACTCGCCGCCGCCGTGGCCGCCGCCCGCGAGGCCGACGTGGCGATCGTCTGCGTCGGCACCACCGACGGCGACGAGTCCGAGGGCCACGACCGCCGCTCGCTCCAACTGCCGGCGTCACAGGACCAGTTGGTGCGGGAGATCGCCCGCGCCCAGCCCCGTACCGTGGTCGTCGTCAACGCGGGCGGACCCGTCGAGCTCCCTTGGCGCACCGAAGTCGCCGCCGTCCTCCTCACCTGGTTCCCCGGCCAGGAGGCCGGCCACGCCCTCGCCGACGTACTCCTCGGCCGCGCCGAGCCCGGCGGCCGGCTCCCCACCACCTGGCCCGCGACCCTCGCCGACGCCCCCGTCCGCACCACCCGCCCCACAGGCGGCGTCCTCCCGTACGAGGAGGGGCTGCACATCGGCCACCGGGCCTGGCTGCGCACGGGCACGGCCCCCGCCTACTGGTTCGGCCACGGCCTCGGCTACACCACGTGGCGGTACGAGGCCCTCGGGGTGCCGCGGCCGCACGCGGGCGGCGGCTGCGAGATCCCCGTCGTGCTCCGCAACACCGGCGCCCGGCAGGGCCGCGAGGTCGTCCAAGTCCACCTGTCCCGGCCCGATTCGGCGGTCGAGCGGCCGGTGCGCTGGCTCGCCGGGTGGGCCGCCGTGCAGGCCGGACCGGGGGAGCGGGTGACGGCGTACGTACGGATCCCCGCGCGCGCCCTCCAGCACTGGTCCCCGGCGGCCCGCGCCTGGGTGACGGAGCCGGGCCGGTTCACCGTACGGGCGGGACCCCACGCCGGTGAACTGCCGCTGCGGGAACGGCTGGACCCCGTCTAGGTCCTGTCTGCCCGGACGTTACAGTGCCGCCATGGACACGGGGCGGGGTACGGGAACGGGCGCGACGGGAGCGGGGACGGGGGCGGGCGGAGCCCCGACCCTGGAGGACGTGGCCCGCGCGGCGGGGGTGTCCCGGGCCACGGTGTCCCGCGTGGTCAACGGCGTCCGGAACGTGGACCCCGCCATCCAGCAGGCGGTCCGGCAGGCCGTCGCCGCGACCGGCTACGTGGCGAACCGGGCCGCCCGTTCCCTCGTGACCCGCAGGTCGGGAACCGTCGCCCTGGTGGTCTCCGGCGCGGGCTCCCGATCTGCCGGCACGCGGGACGAGTTCGCGGCCCGGGTCTTCGAGGACCCCTTCTTCGGGCGAGTGGTCAGCGGGGTCGTCCGCGTGCTGCGGCCGCTCGGTGTGCACCCGGTGCTGATGTTCGCCGACACCGGGGAGGATCGCGCGGAGGTGCTCGCGTACCTGGCGCAGGGCAGCGCGGACGGAGCCCTGCTGGTCACCACCCATCCCCGGGACCCGCTGCCCGGGATGCTCGCGGCGGCCGCACTGCCCGCCGTACTGTTCGCGCGTCCGGCGGCGGGGGTGCCGCTCGACCACGTGGACCTGCGCCACCGGGAGGGCGGGGCGCTGGCGTCCCGGCACCTGCTCGCGCTGGGGCGCGGCCGGCTCGCGGCGATCGGGGGCCCGGCGGACGTGCCGGCCAGCCGGGAGCGGCTGGCCGGCTTCCGCGAGGCGGCGGAGGGCCGCGACCGGGTGGTCCGTGTCGCCGAGGGGGACTTCACGCTCGACGGGGGCGAGCGGGCCATGAGCTGCCTGCTGGCCGAACGGCCCGACCTGGACGGGGTGTTCGCCGCCAACGACCTGATGGCGCAGGGGGCCTGCCTGGTGCTGCGCGAGCACGGCCGCCGGATCCCGGAAGACGTGGCCGTCGTGGGCTTCGACGACTCCGGCGCTGCCGCGGCCTGCCGGCCGCGGCTGACGACCGTACGGCAGCCGGTGGAGGACATGGCTGCCGAGATGGTCCGCCTGCTCCTGGACCGCATTGCGGGCACCGCGGCCCCGGAACCGGCCTCGGTGCTGTTCGCCCCCGCTCTGGTGATGCGGGATTCCGCCTGATCGGCAAGATGCCCCTCAGAGAGCCGCCGCGCCGCCCGCGTTGCGGACCTCCAGGGCCGTGCGCCAGCCCGGGGGTTCGGTCCGTGGCCCGGGAGCCGTGCGGCGGCCGCCCATCGCGAAGAAGGCGGAGAGCGGGAGCGTGGCGGCGCCGACCGTGACCGCGTCGGGGCCCAGGGAGCCCATGCCGACGGTGACCCGCCCGGCCGGATGGCGCAGCGCGTACCGGGTCGCGTGCTCCCGTACCGCCGGGAGGATGTGGGGTCCCAGCATCAGGCCCGCCCAGCCGCCGATCAGGATGCGCTCCGGCTGGAACAGGTTGATCAGGTCCGACAGTCCGGCGCCCAGGTACTCCGCGGTCTCCTCCAGCACCTCCCGTGCCACCGGGTCCCCCGTGCCGGCCGCCGCCAGCAGGGCCGAGAGGGCCTCCTCCTCGTCCACGGAGTCCACCGGTCGCCCGCCCGCAGCGCCTCCCCGTTCCGCCCAGCGCGCCAGCAGGGCCTCGGCCCCCGTGTACGCCTCCAGGCAGCCCAGCGCCCCGCACCGGCAGCGCCGGCCGCGCACGGAGACCGTCAGGTGGCCCCACTCCAGCGGGGTTCCCTCGGTCGTCCCGCCGTCCGGCGAGCCGTCGGTGATCAGGCTCGCGCCGACCCCGGAGCCGAAGAGCACGACGACCGCCTCCCGGGCCCCGCGCCCGGCACCGAACCACATCTCCGCCTGGCCGAGCGTCCGCGCGCCGTTGTCGATGATGTACGGGACCTCCTCCGGCAGGGCTCCGGTGGCGCGCAGCAGTTCCTCCAGCGGCACCGCGTCCCAGCCGATGGTCTGGCCGTGCACCACTGTCCCGCCCGGTGCGTCGCGGTCCACGATGCCCGGTACCCCGACGCCCACCCCCAGCAGCCGCTCCGTGCCGACCCCGGCCTCGGCGAGCACGGTGGCGATGCCGTGCCGGATGTGGTCGACGATCGGGCCGACGTCGTAGCAGCCGCGCGGCAGCAACGGCATTTCGGTACGGGCCAGTTCGGTGAGGGTCAGGTCGAACAGCTCGACGCGTACCCGGGTTTCGCCGACGTCGACGCCGATCATGTGGGCGCTGCCGGGCGCCACCCGCAGCAGGGTGCGGGGCCGTCCACCGTCGGAGTCGACGATCCCGGCCTCCTCCAGCAGTCCGTCCGCGACGAGTTCGCCGACGACGTTGCTGACGGATCCCGAGCTCAGCCCGGTGGCGGGGCCGAGTTCCTGGCGGCTCATCGGGCCGCCGAAGTACAGCCGTTGGAGGACGGCGCTCCGGTTTCCCCGCCGCAGGTCCCGCACCGTTCGTCCGCTACGCCCCGTGGTCATCCGGCCCCTTCCGCAGTGATATCGCTCGCAACATACCCTTGCGCGACCCCTTGACGCGACCCTTTCACGAGGCTTAACTCACGTTCTAAATTAAGGCCTGGACGGAGTGCCTCGCGTCGGCCTTCCCCCTGGACCCGCCGAAAGGGACCGAGCCGCCATGCGCAGAACCAGAGCCGCTGCCACCGCCGCCGTCGCAGTCTCCCTGCTCGCCACCGCCTGCGGCGGCGGATCCGCGGACAGCGGGGGCGGTACCAACACCGCCCCCAAGGAGCTCACTTACTGGGCCTCCAACCAGGGGCCCGACATCGCGGCGGACCAGGCGACGCTCGGTCCGGAGCTGAAGAAGTTCGAGCAGCAGACCGGCATCAAGGTCAAGCTCGAGGTCGTTCCCTGGTCGGACCTGCTCAACCGGATCCTCGCCGCCACCGCCTCCGGACAGGGCCCGGACGTCCTCAACATCGGCAACACCTGGTCCTCCTCCCTCCAGGCCACCGGAGCCCTGCTCCCCTGGGACGCGAAGAACTTCGAGGCGATCGGCGGCAAGGACCGCTTCGTGGAGTCCGCCATCGGCTCGGCCGGCGCCGCCGGCAAGGACCCGGCCGCCGTTCCGCTCTACTCGATGTCGTACGCCCTCTACTACAACAAGAAGATGTTCCAGGAGGCGGGCATCGAAAAGCCCCCGGCCACCTGGGACGAGCTGGTCACCATCGGCCAGAGGCTGTCCAAGGACGGCAAGTGGGCACTGGGCGCCGAGGGTTCGAACCTCTCCAACAACATCCATCAGGCCTTCGTCCTGTCCCGGCAGCACGGAGCCGAGTTCTTCGACGCCGCCGGCAAGCCCACGTTCGACACCCCCGCCAACGTCGAGGCCGTCAAGCAGTACGTCGACCTGATGGCCAAGGACAAGATCATCTCACCCGGCAACGCCGAGTACGACAAGAACCAGTCCCTCCAGGACTTCGCCAACGGCAAGACCGCCATGGTCCTGTGGCAGAGCGCGGCCAGCAGCTTCAAGGCGCACGGAATGAAGGAGGGCGACTGGGGCGTCGCCCCCGTCCCGGTCCCGGCGGGCGGCGCCCCCGGCAGCGGCCGGAACACCAACTCCATGGTCGCCGGCATCAACATGGCCGTCTTCAAGAACACCGACAACATCGACGGCGCCCTGAAGTTCGTGAAGTTCATGACCAGCGACGAGGAGCAGAAGCTCCTCAACAAGACCTACGGCTCCATCCCCCCGGTCAAGGCGGCCCAGACCGACCCGTCCTTCGCCACCGAGGACCTCACCGTGCTCCGCAACACCCTCTCCACCAGCGCCGCCCCGCTCCCGCAGGTCCCCGAGGAGTCCCAGTTCGAGACCACCGTCGGCACCGCCGTCAAGGAGCTCTTCGCCGACGCCGCGGCCGGCCGGCCCGTGACCACCGAGTCGGTCAAGGCGAAGCTCACCAAGGCCCAGCAGCAGATGGCGAACTGAGTCCCGCCCGATGACTTCCGCACCCACCGTCCTGCCACCCGACACCACCACGGAGGGGCCGCGCGGTACGGCGGCCCGCGTGCGCCGCCCCGGCCGCCTGCGCCGCGGCGCCCTTCCCTACCTCCTGCTGTTGCCCGCCCTCCTCTTCGAACTGCTCATCCACCTCGTCCCGATGGTGATGGGCATCCTCATGAGCTTCCGCGAGCTCACCCAGTTCTTCATCCGGGACTGGTCCCGCGCCCCGTGGACGGGCTTCGACAACTACGAACTCGCCGTCGACGTCAACCGGCCGGTCGGCGAGGCCCTCCTCGGCTCGTTCCTCACCACCTGCCTGTTCACCCTGCTCTCCGTGGCCCTGTGCTGGCTGCTCGGCACCGCCGCTGCCGTGTTCATGCAGGAGACCTTCCGCGGCCGCGGCATCCTGCGGGCCCTGTTCCTCGTCCCGTACGCCCTGCCCGTCTACGCGGCCGTCATCACCTGGGCGTTCATGTTCCAGCGGGACAACGGCCTGGTGAACCACGTCATCCACGACCAGCTGGGCATCGGGGGCGCCGAGCACACCTTCTGGCTGCTCGGCGACAACAGCTTCTGGGCGCTGCTGACCGTGTCCGTGTGGAAGGGCTGGCCGTTCGCCTTCCTCATCGTGATGGCCGCCCTGCAGAACATCCCGAAGGATCTGTACGAGGCGGCCGCGCTGGACGGGGCCGGCATCTGGCAGCAGATCCGCCGGATCACCCTGCCCTCGGTCGGCGCGGTCAACCAGGTGCTGATCCTGGTGCTGTTCCTGTGGACCTTCAACGACTTCAACACGCCGTTCGTGCTGTTCGGCAAGTCGGCCCCCGAGGCCGCCGACCTGATCTCCATCCACATCTACCAGTCGAGCTTCGTCACCTGGAACTTCGGCACCGGATCGGCCATGTCCGTCCTCCTGCTGCTCTTCCTCCTGCTGGTCACCGCCGCATACCTCCTCGTCACCAGCCGAGGCCGGAAGGACGCCGATGCCCGCTAGAACGCGCAGCCCGCTCGACCCGCCCCGCACCTTCAAGGTGATCCGGGCCGTCTTCCTGACCCTGCTCTCCGGCTTCGTGCTGCTGCCCGTCTACGTGATGGTCACCAGCTCGCTCAAGCCGCTCAAGGACGTGGCGGGCCAGTTCCGGTGGATCCCCACCGGGCTCACCGTCCGGCCCTACGTCGACATCTGGCACACCGTCCCGCTCGCCAAGTACTTCGTGAACTCCCTGATAGTGGCCGGCGCCGCCACCGTCTGCTCCGTGGTCATCGCCGTCTTCGCCGCGTACGCCGTCAGCCGCTACCGATTCCGCGGCAAGCGCCTGTTCACGGTGACCGTGCTGTCCACCCAGATGTTCCCCGGGATCCTGTTCCTCCTCCCGCTGTTCCTGATCTTCGTGAACATCGGCAACAGCACCGGGGTCGCGCTCTACGGGTCCCGCGGCGGGCTCATCCTCACCTACCTCACCTTCTCCCTTCCCTTCTCCATCTGGATGCTCATCGGCTACTTCGACTCGGTGCCCCGCGACCTCGACGAGGCGGCCACCGTCGACGGCTGCGGCCCGCTCGGCGCGCTGTTCCGGGTCGTGATCCCGGCGGCCGTCCCCGGCATCGTCGCCGTCGCCGTGTACGCCTTCATGACCGCCTGGGGCGAGGTGCTCTTCGCCTCCGTCATGACGAACGACACCACCCGCACCCTCGCCGTCGGACTGCAGGGCTACTCCACGCAGAACGACGTGTACTGGAACCAGATCATGGCCGCCTCGCTCGTCGTCAGCATCCCCGTCGTCGCCGGATTCCTGCTGCTGCAGAAGTACCTGGTGGCCGGACTCACGGCAGGAGCCGTCAAATGACCCTTTCCGAAAGCCTTCCCGTGACCGAAGCGCACGCCGTGGACCGCGCCGTCGACCGCACGGTCGACCTCGCCGCCCTGCCCGCCGACTTCGCCTGGGGCACCGCCACCTCCGCCTACCAGATCGAGGGCGCGGTCGACGAGGACGGACGCGCCCCCTCCATCTGGGACACCTTCAGCCGCGTCCCCGGCGCCGTCGACGGCGGCCACACCGGCGACACCGCCTGCGACCACTACCACCGCTGGCCGGACGACATCGCCCTGATGAGGCAGCTCGGCACCAACGCCTACAGGCTCTCCGTCGCCTGGCCGCGGATCCTGCCCGGCGGCGACGGCCCCGTCAACACCAAGGGCCTCGACTTCTACGACCGGTTGACCGACGGACTGCTCGCGGCCGGCATCGAGCCCAACGTCACCCTCTACCACTGGGACCTGCCCCAGGCGCTCCAGGACCGCGGCGGCTGGCCCGAGCGCGCCACCGCCGAGCACTTCGCCGCGTACGCCGGTCTCGTGGCCGAACGCCTCGGCGACCGCGTCACCCAGTGGGCCACCCTGAACGAGCCGCTGTGCTCGGCCTGGATCGGACACCTGGAGGGCCGGATGGCCCCCGGCTGGACCGACCTCACCGCCGCCGTCCGCGCCTCCTACCACCTGCTGCTCGGCCACGGCCTCGCTGCCCAGGCCGTCCGCGCCGCCCGCCCCGCCGCGCGCATCGGCATCGTCAACAACCTCTCCACCGTCGAGCCCGCCACCGGCAGCGAGGCCGACCGGGCCGCCGCCCGGCGCATGGACGGCCACGTCAACCGCTGGTGGCTCGACCCCGTCCACGGCCGCGGCTTCCCCGCCGACATGCGCGAGGTCTACGGCGTCGACCTCCCCGAACGCCCCGGCGACCTCGCCACCATCGCCGCCCCCCTCGACTGGATCGGCCTCAACTACTACTTCCCGCAGGTGGTCACCGCCGACCCGGCCGGCCCCGCGCCCTTCGCCCGCCAGATCGACCGGCCCGGCGTCCCGCGCACCGGCATGGACTGGGAGGTCGACGCCGACGGCCTGGAAACGCTCATCATGCGCCTGCACGAGGAGTACGGGGACCGGCGCATCCACATCACCGAGAACGGCTCCTCGTACCCCGACACCGTCGCCCCCGACGGCCGCGTCCACGACCCCGAACGGGCCGCCTACCTGACCTCCCACCTGGCCGCCTGCGCCCGCGCGGCCCGCCGCGGCGCACCGGTGGCCGGCTACTACGCCTGGTCGCTGCTGGACAACTTCGAATGGGCCTACGGCTACGACAAGCGCTTCGGCCTGGTCCACGTGGACTACGCCACCCAGCGCCGCACGGTGAAGACGAGCGGCCGCCGCTACGCCGAGATCATCGCCGCGCACCGCTCCGCCCGCTGACACCCCGCCGCCGACGGTTCGCCGCCCCGCGCCCGCCCTGCTTCTCGGGCCGGGCGCGGCGTGCGTGGTGGGATGGCTCCGGGGCGGGTCCAGCAGCTCACGGAGAGGTCGGGTACATGCCGCAGGACAACACCATGCGAGGGATGGCGTACGAGACGTACGGAGGAACGGAGGTGCTCAGGGACACCCGGCTCCCGGTGCCGAAGTTCGGCCCGGGCGAGGTCCTCGTACGGGTGAAGTACGCCTCGGTCAATCCGGTCGACTGGAAGATCATGGCGGGCGGGCTCGACGCTCTTATGGACGTCGTGTACCCCGTGGTGCCCTGTTGGGACGTCTCCGGCACCGTCGAGAAGGTCGGCATCGACACCCCCGAATTCGCCGAGGGCGACGAGGTCATGGCCTACGCCCGCAAGGACTACGTGCACGGCGGGACCTGCGCCGAGTTCGTCACCGTGCCCGTACGGGCCCTCGCGCGCAAGCCCGCCTCCCTCGGCTGGGCCGAGGCCGCCGGGCTCCCGCTGGCCGGGCTCACCGCCTACCAGGTGCTGACCCGGCTCGGCACCGGCAAGGACGACACCGTCCTCATCCACGGAGCCGCGGGCGGCGTCGGCTCCTTCGGCGTGCAGATCGCCCGCGCCCTGGGAGCCCGGGTCATCGGCACCGCCTCCCCGCGCAACCACGACCGCGTACGGGAACTCGGCGCCGAGCCCGTCGCGTACGGGGACGGGCTCGCCGAGCGGGTCCTCGCCCTCGTCCCCGACGGTGCGACCGTCGTCGCGGACTTCGTCGGCGGCGTCCTCGACGTCACCCGCAGGGTGCTGCACGACGACGGCCGGCACGCCTCCATCGCCGACCCCACGGTGACCGGCTCGGGCGGCGAGTGGATGTGGGTGCGCCCGGTCGGCAGCGACCTGGCCGCGCTGGGACAGCTCACCGAGAGCGGGCAGCTCACGGTGCCCGTCGCACGCACCTTCCCGCTGGGCGAGCTGGCGGCGGCCTTCGAGCTCAGCCAGGGCGGACACACTGCGGGCAAGATCGTCATCGAGGTCTGAGCACCCCGCTCCGGACCCGCGCGACCGGGCGGCTGCGTGAGCGCGTGACCGCGCGCCGCCCGGCGGGGAGAAGGGCGGCGCGCGGAGTACACGGAGCCGCGCCGGTCAGGCGTAGACGCCGAAGTGGAACAGGGAGTAGCCGTAGCCGGTACCGCGCTGGGTCAGGTCCAGCCGGACGTAGCGGCCCGACGCGGAGACGTCGAAGTCGTCGATCCCGCCGTCACCGGACGACGTGGCGTACGCCGTCCGCCAGTTCCGGCCGTCGTCCGAGACCTGGAGGGAGTACGCCTTCCCGTACGCGCTCTGCCACACCAGCTGGGCTGTACGGTCCGTCCCAGTAACCGGTGGACTGCATAAGGATGTTGAGCTGGGTCCTGGCCGGGTGGTTCGCCGGGAACTCGGCGCTCTGGAAGGTCGCCGCGCTCCCAGCCCTCGGCCCAGCCCCGGTGGCCACGGAACTCGGCCGCCGTCTGGGTCGGGCTGCCGACGACGAAGCGCACGCCCTGGGGGGAAGGGGTGCACGCTCTTGTCGTCGGTGACACCGGTCTTGTATTGGAGTGCTCTTCCGCATGAATGCGAGAGATTCAGGCCTACCTTGCGGTGGCGGGTTTGACGCGACGGGCGCGCCTGGCGACTGCCCTCCCGGCAGCCGGGATGAGCGCGAGGCCCATCTGGTACAGGTGCAAGACGTTCCGGGACGCGTTGTGGTCGGCGTTGCCCGACCATCCGCAGTCGGGGTTCTTGCACACGAACGTGGCCTGGTTCTCGCGGCTGCCCGGCGTGATGAAGCCGCAGGCTGAACAGCGCCGTGACGTGTGGGGTGCGGGGACTTTGACGAGGGTGCCGCCCTGGCGGGCGGTCTTGTACGTCAGCATCGTTACGGTCCGGCCCCAGGCCTCGCCGCTGATGGAGCGGTTGAGGCCGGACTTCTGGGCGACGTTCTTCCCCGGCTCCCGGGCGGTGCCTCTGGCGGACTTGACCATGTTCGTGATGTGGAGTGCTTCAACCACCACGGTGCCGTACTTCTTGGCGATGTCGATGGTGGTCTGATGCTGCCAGTCGATGGCCCTGCGCTTGGCTTTCGCACGGAGTCCTGCGATCTGGTCATACGTGGTCCGCAGCCGCCCGGAGGTACGTTCCCCGCGCTTCCGGGCGATCTCGCGTTGTGCGGCGCGCTGCTCCAGCCGGAGGAGTCTGGCCTTCTCCTTGGCGGTCAACCACTCGTCGTGCCCGTAGGTGGTGCCGTCGGAAAGGGCCAGGGGCACGGTGATACCGACGTCGATACCGATCTCCGGGCCGGTGTGCGGCTCGGGCTTGCGCTCAAAGGTCTGGACGCGGAAGGCGATGTGCCAGCCGAGGGCGTCCCTGACCAGACGGGCCCCAGTGATCCGGTTGTCGCTGTTGGCGCGCTTGCCCACGGGCAGGTCCTTGGTCCACCGGAAGCGGACACGTCCGACCTTGGGGATGTTGACCACGCCCCAGCGGCGGTGCACTCGGGTGATGTTCAGGTCCCGGCCCTGCGGGATGTCCACCGACATCACCGACCTGAACCGGCCCTTGAAGTTCGGAGCATCCGCACGTCCGTCCCAGCAGTTCTTCCACGCTTGGAAGTACGTCTTCAAAACCGCCTGCGCGGCCTGCGCGGGAAGAACAGCGAGGAAGTCGATGTCCTTGCGGGCCTGGCGTATCGCGGCGTCCGCGTTCGCCAGAGTCCGTTCATCCTTCGGCATCATCCGCCACCACGCGTGAAGGAGGTTCCACATGGTTCGGGCGGCGTGCGCCTGGTCATCGGTCTTCCGTGAGAGCGCAGGGTCAAGCGCCAGCCGGGCGCGATGCCCGAACTGCCGCTTGGACAAGGTCCCTTGACTCACAACCGCAAGAGTATCCGCGCATGTCGCGCACTGAAGGCTTGATCCGGATATACACACCATTCATCACTTCGTCCACAACCTCCATGCCCACGTGGCTTTCGTCACCGCGTGCCAGCCCAGAGCGTTCGCGGACCGGGATGCTTTGGGGATCACGCACGAGGTGTGCGCTGACTTCGAGGCTCAGCTGAAGCAGTTCAACGGCGAGGAGGATCACGTGCACCACCCACCGAAGGAGCAGCTCTCCAAGCTGGTCAACAGGCTCAAGGGCGTATCCGCCCGGCCTCTGCGCAAGAAGTACGACACCCACGTACACGCCGGTATCTGTGCGGCGGCCACTTCTCGTCCGGTTCCTACTTCGCCGAAAGCTGCGCAGGTGCACCGCTGGCAGTCGTCCGCCAGTACATCGAGTACCCGGAGAGGTCGCCGGGAGCGTTGCAGACCGTCCCGCCGGCGCTGAGCGAGGCGGTGGTGCTGAAGGCGTCGGTCGTGGTGTTGCCCAGGAAGGTGTGGTTGTGCGAGGCGCCGGGCCGGCCGGGGAAGACGAGCGGGTCGTCCGGGGCGGTGCGGCTGACCGCGCAGTTGGCCTGGAACTCGTGGAAGTAGCGGTCCGGGGGGTTCTCCCAGGACGGAGTGACCCCTGTGACCGGAGGGACGGCCGGGATGTAGCCGTCCCCGTCCGGATCGTCTCCGGTCGCCAGGGGGGCGGCGTTGGTGTGACCCGAGTGACCCGCGCGTACGGCGGATCCGCTGTCGGGGGAGGCCTGAGCCGTCAGCGCGAGGCCGCTGAGTCCGGCGGCCGCGGTCACGGCGAAGGCCGCCGAGACCAGGAGGGCGGACAGGGTCCGCGGTCGGAGTTTCACTTCTGCTCCTCCGGTGGATGGGGGCTCGCCCGGTTGGGAGAGCGCTCTCTCGCTCGGCCCGGAAAACGCGGGACGGCCGCCGGGCCGCCCCGCGTCCTCCGGGGGCCAAGGGTGGATCAGGGATGGATCAGGGGTGTGTCAGGGGTGTGTCAGGGGAACGAGAGGACGGTCGAGGGAACCGTCGACGTCCCCGAGGTGGGGGCGCCGATGCCGTTGATGACGTGCTCGTACTGGCCGTTGCCGCCCAGCGAGACGACGAGCAGGTCGTGGAACCTCACGCCGGGTTTCACCGGCGCCTGGAAGCCGTGGTCCTGACGGATCGTCGGGTCCACGTTGTAGTAGCAGTAACTGCCCAGGCCCCAGCCCTCGTGGGTGTTCACGGATTCGGCCACCTTGTAGGCCGCGTAGCCCTTGACTGGGCCGTTCTGGATGGCGGCCTGGTTGGGCGCGTCGTAGGCCTTCTCGTTCTGGAAGAAGATCGTGCGCCCGCGCTCCCCGTTCCACTCCACGTCGTACTTGTTGAAGTGCTCGACGAACAGCCCGGTGGCCAGGACGTCGTCGCCGTTCACCCGGAACCCGTAGTCGGAGCGGTTGGTCTCCCAGCCCACCCCGTCGCCGTGGTCGGCCCGCCAGATCCAGGTGTGGTCGACGATCGTGTCGTGGTTGTTGATGACCATGCCGAGCGTGGCCTTGCCCGCGCCCGCGCCGCCGACCCGGATGAACACGTCCTGCACGGTGGTCGGGTTCGCCACGTGGTCCGTCGCGGCACCGGCGGGGCCGACCTCCAGGAGGCTGGGCGAGTTCACGGTGCCCGCGTCGATCAGGAATCCGGCGAGCTTCACGCCGTCCACGTCGGCGACCTTCATCGCCGTCACCCCGTTGTCCGGGACGATCGTGGCGAGGCCGAGGCCCAGGACGACCGTGTCCGGACGGTTGACCTGGATGGTCCGGTCCACGTGGTAGACGCCGGGGGTGAACAGCAGGTGCAGGCCCTGGGCCAGCGCCGCGTTGATGGTCGCCGCGCTCGCACCCGGCTTGACCACGTAGAACCGGCTGAGCGGGATCGAGCTCCCCTGCGGTGCGCCGTTGCCCCAGGAGGTGCCGCGGGCAGCGGTGCGCTTTGCCGGGACGAAGACCTTGTACTCGGCGCCGTCCAGGTAGAGGAAGGGCTTCTCCCGGGAGACGGGGGTGGTGTCCAGGGTGGTGTAGGGCGGGTTCGGATACGACTGCGCCGGCGCGCCCTGGGTCCCGGAGAACACCTGGTTCCAGACGGCGTTGGACCAGCCGCCGATCGAGCTGTCACGGGTGTACCACTGCTGCTGCGAGTAGTTGCCGATCTGGCCGTCGATCTTCGAGTCGGCGATGTAGCCGCCCGAGGCCCAGCCGAAGCCGTCGGGCGCCAGGTTGAGCCCGCCCTTGACGTGCATCCGGCGGAACGGCGCCGCCTGCGAGACGGCCCAGCGGTCGGTGCCGTTGACTGGGTTCAGGGCCAGGTTCTCGGCCGAACGCCAGAAGTTCTGGGTGGCGTTGCCGCCGAACCAGCCGGCGTCGACGGTGACGTCACCGTTGATGGTGGTGTCGTCGGGGCTCAGGCCGAGACCGGAGATCGAGGTGTAGAAGCCGATCTGGGCGTTGAGGCCGTTGTACGCGCCCGGCTTGAACAGGAACTGGTAGCGGCCGGAGCCGAACTGGGCCGACTCCTGCTGCCGGAAGACCTCGTCCAGCTTGCCCTGGATGTTCGGGGTGGACGGATCGAAGACGATCACGTTCGGCCCGAGGTCGCCGCCGCCGGGGATGGCCGGGTCGGTGCCGCCGGTGCCGTAGACCTGGAACTCCCAGAGCGAGTAGCCGTAACCGGTGGCCCGCTGGGTGCCGTACACGCGGACGTAGCGGGCGGTGCCCGTGATGTCGTGGGTCTGGACTCCACCGGTGCTCGCGGTCGTCGTGTACGCGGTGGACCAGTTGGAGCCGTCGGTGGACAGCTCGACCCGGTACGCCTTCGCGTACGCCGCCTCCCAGCGCAGCACCACCTGGCTCAGCTGCGCCGGGGCGCCGAGGTCGACCTGTATCCACTGGGGGTCGGCGAACTGGCTCGACCAGCGGGTGCCGTTGTCGCCGTCGACGGCCGCGCCGGCCGGTGTGCCGGCGCCCTCCAGGCTGGAGGCGGTGACGGGCTTGCCCTGCGAGAGCAGTACGGGGGCCGCCTGGGCGGCGGTGCCCGGCAGCAGCACGAGGAGGGCCGCGACCAGTGCGGCGGCGAGCGCCGCGACGGTCAGTCGCGGCGGGCGATCGGAGAGGAGGGGCATGCGGGGTGCTCCTGACGTCATGGATCCGGGGGATCGAAGCGTGAGTGAACTGCCCGCCGACTGGGCCGTCAAGGGTTCCGGCGTTCATGAACTGAACGCCAAATGCCATGTCAATTGCCCATCAGGCCTGTGAACTTGGAGTTTCTTCAATCCTTGTGAAAAGTGTTGACGAAAAAACTTCGCAGGGCTGTACTGATGCTCTGACCGCTCCGTCCCGCCTGCCCGCTGGGCGGTACGGAGCGGCCGGGCCCGGCTTCAGGAAGTGGCCCCGGCTCGGGGCCGGTTGCCGCCTTGTGTTCGTTACTCGTCGACAGTCGCGTGCGGATCCGGTACCTCGCCGCAGGCCGCCCAGGCCACTTCCACGCCGGGAAGGCCCCTCGACCACGGCGCGGCCACGGCGGCGAGACCCGCCGCGTCGGGCGGGGTCGCGCCGAGCCCGATCGCGTACCGGGCCAGGCCCGGACCCGTCGCGAAGGGGTGCGGCCAGGCGTGCGCGTCCGCGGCGCCCGCCTCCTCCAGCGCACTGAGCAGCGCCCGCAGACGGCCCCGCACCCGGCCCAGCGCCGCCTCGAACTCCCGCTCCGCGGGCGTCCGTACGGTCACCACCGCCCACGCGGCGTGCCGCCGGTGCAGCGGCGGCGCGGCCAGCACCTCGCCGAACGACCCGGGATCCGCGTCCAGCAGCTCCCAGGCCCGGTACAGCTCCCGCCCCAGCAGATCGCGCAGTCCGGGGCCCGCCTGGGCCGTGCAGCCGCGCACCGGCTCCGAGGGGGTCAGGACCGTCAACGCGTCCGGACACGTCACCGCAGTCGCGGGCGCCAGGCCGACCGGGTCCCGCCAGTCCCAGGCCGCCCAGGTCCCGAAGAATTCGAGCAGCAGGGCCGCCGGAGACAGGCCGGGGGCCTCGCGGACCGTGCGCGCCGCCAGTACCGCCCAGGCCAGCCCCGGCAGTCCGCCGAACGGCGCCGAGTCCAGCCCCCGGGCTCTGGCCCAGGCCTTGACCTCCCGCGCCAGCCGGGCGAAGGCGGCATGTTCGGCCCCCACGAAACCCCGTACCGCATCGGCGTCGCTCACCGCGCTCAGCGCGACCGCGGCCCGCTCGTCCAGCTCCGCCCGGCGCGCCACCGCCTCCGCCGGGGCCAGCGTGCCGGTGGGGACGACCACCAGGTCCACGTCCAGTCCGGCCACGCTCAGCCGCAGCCCCGGCACCCGTGCGCCCGTCACCTCGCGCATCCGCACTGCCTCCGGCAGCGCCGCGGCGACCCGCTCCCGAACCTCCGCGATGTCCGCGGTGCCCGGCAGCGCCGCCACCAGGTCCAGGTCCGCTCCCGGCAGCGCGCAGCCCATGCGGCGGGATCCGGCCTCCCACACCACCCCGTCGCCCAGCGCGTCCGCGATCCGGGCCGTGACCGAGACGGCCCGGCCGGGCGCTGCGACGGTGTCCGGGAACGCGGGCTCCGGCAGCCACCGGACCCGTCCCGTGCCCAGTTCCACGACCGCCCGCGGCCGCATCGGCCCGTCCCCGCGCCGTGAGAGCACGGCCAGTTCCCCGACCCGCTCGGACACGCCGCCGCCGAGGCGGGCGGCGTACTGCGCGACCGCCCGCTGCGGATCCCGGCTGCGCCCCAGCGTCAGGTGCGGGGTGTAGCCCTCGACGCGCTCCCGGCATCCCGGGAACCGCTGCGCCAGCGCCTGCCGCAGCTCCTGCCACGGCGCCTCGCCGGCCGCCGCCGGATCCAGCCAGACGGTCGCGTCCTCCCGGTGCCCGAAGCTGTGCACGCCCTCCAGCCGGGCGGTGAACGCCGGTGTCCCCGCTGCCACTTCGGCCAGCAGCGGCACGGCCTCCTCGAACGAGGACTCGGGTACGAAGCCGAAGAGCAGGTTGACGTGTGCGGGCCAGCGGCCGGACTGCGGGTCGTGCTCCCGCCGCAGCGCGTGCACCGCGTCCGGGAGGCGGGACGGCAGCCAGGCCACCGCCGTGCGCGCCGTCCCCGGCACGTCGAGCGTCGCGGGCCCGGCGCACCCGAACTCCACCGTCGCCTCCACGCCGTAGTGGTCGGAGATGAACAGCCCGTCCGGGCCCGGCGCGTCGCCGCGCAGCGCCGCCCCGGTCACCCGCGAGGCCGGCCCGGAGGCCCTGAGCAGGATCCGGTCCAGCCGCGCCGCCCGCCCCGACAGCGAGCCCACCGCGGCCAGCGGATTGGCCACCGGATCGAAGGTGGGCGTCCCGTCCGCCGCTCCGTGCACCTCGCTCCAGGCGTCCCGCATGCCCAGTGCGGCGGCCGGCCCCTCGGCCCCAGCGCTGCCGTCGTTGAAGTCGCCGAGCAGCGCCACGGAGGCTTCGACGCCGCTCAGCCCCTTGGTGAGCCGGGCCAGTTCGGCCCGTCGGCGGAGCTCCCCGTTGTCGGTGTGGTCGCTGGTCAGGTGAGTCGCGGCGACGACGAGGGGGCCGCTCGCGGTGTCCACCGTCACGGCGGTGACCGCCTTGTGCGGGCCGAGCGCGTGCAGCCCCGCCTCACGCACCGGCAGCCGGCTCAGCACCAGCAGCCCGCACTCGGCGACGTCCCGGCCGCCCGGATCCGTGCCGAGCGTGTACCCGGCCCGTACCCAGTCCGCCGCCAGCAGCATCCGGAGCAGTTCGGGTTCGGCCTCCTGGAGCGCGATGACATCGGCATCGGCGGCCGCCAGATCGGCCAGCAGCAGCGGCCTGCGCCGCGCGGTGGCGATCCGCGGGCCGTCGTAGCGGTCCCAGAGGGTGTTCCAGGTCAGCAGCCGCACCGTGGCGGGTGCCCCGGCCCCGAGGCTCCCCGGGGCAGGTGCTTGCGCCGGCCGCCAGGCGCCGCCGGCCGCCGGATCCCACGCGTGCGGGGTCCGGGCGGTGAAGAACGGCGCCCGCAGCAGGCGCGGGTCGCGCACCCGCCCGGCCCCGGTGGCGTCGATCCGGTCCACTCCCGTGGCCCGGTCCCACACCAGCTCACCGTCCGCCTCGACGAACAGCACGCGGTGCCAGGGGATGTCGCCGCCGGGCACGAAGGACGGCAGCGGCACGCGCTTCGGGGCGGCCCCGCGCTGGAGCAGCCCGAGGACGAACCGGGCGGGATCGAAACGCGGGTCCCAGCGGACCTGGTGGTAGAGCTCCTCACTGGTGCGCATCACAGCTCCCCGCCCGGCGCGGCCAGCGTGCCGGCCGTGTCCTCGACGCTGCCGCCCGCGCCGATGTACCAGGTCCGGTGCGCCTGACCGGGATACGGCGGGCTGAACCGGTGCAGCTGGGCGTCCAGGACCTGCGGCGGAACCGGATGCGGGCGCACGGCATTGCGCCGCAGCAGCTCCTCCTCGCCGACGAGTACGACGGCATGGGTGACCAGTGCGTCGCGGCGGCGGGCGACCGAGCCCGCCAGCCCGCGCTGCTGGTCGGTGAGCGAGGTGGCGTCCCACAGGACCGTGCCCCCGCGGGCCAGCGCGGCGTCGAGCCGGTCGAGGCCCTCGCTCAGCACCTCCGTGTTGGCCCGCTGGTCCGCGCGCGAACCCCGGGCGGTGCGCAGGTCGTCGAGACTGATGCAGGTGTCCACGCCGGGCAGGGCGCGGCCGAAGGTGCTCTTGCCGCTGCCCGAGGGCCCGCACAGCTGCACCAGCCGGGGAAACGTTCCCTCACGCCATCGCCAGGTCGCCGCCACCGCCTCCTCGGCCGTGGCGATCCGGCCCTGCGCGAAGGCCCGCCGCGCCTCGGCCCAGCAGCGGTCGGCCGCGTCCGGACCGAGCGCGCCCAGCGGCTCCCGGAGCTCCGCGCGCAGGGCGCCGAGCGGGTCGGGGCCGAGCAGCCCCGCCTCCTCGGCGCACAGCGCGGACCACTCCACGCACTCGCGGGCCTGCGCGTCCCCGGCCGTCACGGCGGCGAGCGCGTGCAGCACCCCCGGATCGGCCGCGGCGGCCATCCGGACCAGCCCCGCCCGCCGTTCCGCGTCCGGGAACGGCCGCTGGAGGTACGGGTACAGCCCGACCAGGTCCGAGACCCGCCGCGCGAGCCGCATCCCGAGCGGTCCCGCCGCGAGCCGCGCCGCGAGCCGCGCCCGCGGCGCGCGGTGCAGTACACCGGCCAGTACCGCGGCCAGCCGGTCCTCGCCGGTACGGCCCAACGCGTCGATCCGGGCGGTGACTTCGGCGAACACATCGGCCTCGGCGCCCTCGCCGGCCCACGCCGCACCCGTCACCCCGGCCGCGGTCAGCAGCTCCGCCGCATCGGCCTCGGCCCCGGAGCGGACCGCCCACAAGGGGGCCGCGGGACCGAGCCCGTTCGGCACCACCGGCGCGAACATCCAGTGCGTACCGGTCTGTACGTGTCCGCCGCGCACCCACTTGGCCACGCACCGGCCGAATTCCTCGTACGCGAAGCCGTCCACCGTCCGTACGACGTATCCCTCTTGCCGTGTGGTGTCGAGCTTCAGCTTGCGCAGCACGCGCTCGTCGAAGATGCCCCGCCACAGCACGCGCGGAGTGGGTACGCCGAGCCCCCGCAGGAACCGTACGGTCCCGTCCCAGTCCAGGCAGTGCTCCCCGTCCCACACGGAGAACCCGTAGAACCAGCTGTCGAGGTCCTCGTACGCGAGCGAGTGCCGGGCGTACAGGTTCTCCCCGCACACCCGCCGCCCGTCCGGGATGCGCGCGGCGATCCGGCCCTGGAGGCCCTTGACCCACGCCCGGGAGGGATGGTGCGCCGAGTCGAGCGAACGCGCGTGCAGGCCGTCCGCGTACAGGGTGGTGTTCTCCCCGTCGAGCTTCTCGGTCACCACGACCTCACGCCCGGCCAGCCCCGCGAACGCCCCCGGCCCGGCCACCCGGACATCGTCCGCCGCGGCCCCGGGAGACCAGGGCAGATGGGGCGTACGGGGGTAGTGCGTGCGCATGATCCGCTCCTGCTCGACGACGTGGTGCCCCGTCACTCTAGGTATCGGGGGCGGCCACCTCCATCGATTATCAGGCGGTCCGCGCCGTGCGGCGGACCGGCCCGCCCGCTCAGGGGCGGCGGCCGGACCAGGCCACCAGCCGGTCGAGGGCGGAGGCGTCCGCGGCCACGGGGACCACCTCGGCGAACGGGATGCGGCCGCCGCGGGTTTCGGCCGGCAGTGCCCGGCGTACCACCTCGACCAGCCGCTCCAGCAGGTCGGTGTCCCAGTCCGGCCGCTGTCCGGTGGCGGTGGCGAGGTCCCAGGTGTGCACGATCAGTTCGTTGGTGTACACGGCCGCGGCGACCACCCCGGGCCGGACCCCCATCGGCAGGCGCAGGTCGCGGTCCAGCACGCCCGGGTCCGCCCACACCCGCGCCGCCTCACGCGCGGCCGGTTCCCAGGCGGCCGCCCACTCACCGTCCGCGAGCTCGTCGGCGAAGGAGGGAACGCTGAAGGGGTCCTCACCGCGCCCGATCACCGAGATCCGCCGCAGCACCCCGACGAGGTGGCTCGACAGGCGCCGGACGTCGAACTCGGCGCAGGGCGTGGGGGAGTCGTACTGTTCCGGCCGGACGGCGGCGAGGGTGCGCCCGGCGAGGGCGACGGCAGCCGCCAGATCCGGACGGGTGTCGACGGCGGCGGAGGCGGACGGGGTGGAAGGGGTGGAAGCGGTGGCGGTGAACTGCTCGGTTTCGGTCATGAGCTCATCCTGGCGGCCAAACTGGCCATCCTCTGGCCACTTTCCCGGAGAGAATCCACTTCATGCGAAACGACCCTCATGAAGGCTGACCGGCTGGTGGCGACCCTGCTCTTCCTCCAGGAGCGCGGGCGCGTCACCGTCCCCGAAGTGGCCGCCGAACTCGACGTCTCGGAGCGGACGGCGCGGCGCGACCTGGAGGCACTGGCCGCGGCCGGGATCCCCGTCTACTCACAGCGCGGCCGCGGCGGCGGCTGGTCCCTGGTCGGCGGCGCCCGCACCAACCTCACCGGCCTCACCGCCGACGAGATCCGCGCGCTGTTCCTCGTCGCGGGCCCCCTGGCCACCACCCCCGAACTGCGCACCGCCCTGCGCAAACTGGTCCAGGCCCTGCCGGCCACCCTCCGCGGCGGCGCCGAGGCCGCCTCGCGGGCCGCCGCCGTCGACGGCACCGACTGGTCGCGCAATCCCGTCACCGCCGACGCCCCCCACCGTGCGGCCCTCCAGCGGGCCGTGGTGGACGGCACGCGGATCCGCCTCGGATACGCGGGCGCCGGCAAACCGGCCGGGGTCCGCGAGGTCGACCCGCTCGGACTCGTGGCCAAGGCGGGGGTCGACTACCTCGTCGCCGGTACGGAGAAGGGGCTGCGCACCTTCCGGCTCAGCCGGGTCACCTCGGTCGAGCCGACCGGCGAACCCGCCCACCGGCCGCCCGGCTTCGACCTCGCCACGGCCTGGCGGGAACTGGCCGGGGCGATGGAGGACAGGCTGTACGCGGTGACCGCCCGGGCCCGCGTCGCACCCGGCGCGGTGGCGCTGCTGGCCCGGCTCTCCGGCGGCCGGCTGCGCGTCGGCGGCCCGCTGCCCGACGGCTGGACGGAGGTCTGGGTCGACGGCCCGGCGCCCAGGGCGCTGGCCGCGCACCTGTCCGGGCTGGGAGCCCGGATCGAAGTGCTCGAACCACCGGAGGTACGGGAGTTGCTGGCCCGGCTGGGCGCCGAACTCGCGGGGCTCTACGGACCGCCCCCGGACGAGGGCCCGGGGTGACAGGCCGGCCAGGGGGCCGGGGCTCAGCCGCCGGCCGGTACCGCCGCGGCCAGCCCGCCGCCCGCCGCGAAGTGCAGCCGGTCCAGCCGGGCCGCGTACGGCCAGCCCGCCGCCCGGTAGAAGCACAGGTCGCTCGGGATCGGTACCGCCCGCAGGTCGGCGGCGTGCGTGCCGGCCGGCAGTCCGGCGGCCGCCGCGAGCAGCGGGTCCGCAGATCCCGCCCACTCGCCGACCGGGGCGGGCCGCGGCCACGGCTCCCCGGTGTTGGGGAACAGCCACCGGGTGTCCCCGGTGACCCGGCCGGCGAAGTCCGGGCCGTCCACGGCCTGCCGGGCCAGCCGGGCGAAGGTCAGCAGCAGGTCCGGCAGGGATTCGGCGAGCAGGGCCAGCTCCGGGTACTCCCGCAGCGCCTTCGCCTCGGCGGGCACCGAGACGGCGTACCCCCACCGGCCGGTCTCCGGGTCGACGCGGATCTGCAGGAGCGCGGGACTGTGCCCGTAGCCGATCCGGGCCAGCGGCCAGTACGTGCCCTCGCCGCCCATCATGTAGTGGACCTCCGGGGCCACCTCGTGCTCCGGGGCCCCGGGCAGCAGCCGCAGCGCGGGCAGTCCCGCGATCGCCACCGCGCCGATCTCCCGCAGCACGGACCGGATCTCGGCGGGCACCGGGACCGGCCAGCCGTCCATGGTGCGGTCGTCGACACCCGCGTCGAGGACGACGAAGGAGGGGAACTCGGCGGCCAGAGCCCGTAGTCCGGCGACCGCGCGGTCCGCGGCATCCGCCGGCAAGTGGTGCCTGCGTACCGGCCGTCCGAGGAAGTCCCCGCTCACCACACTGCGCAGCAGCAGCGCCCGGCCGTCCCCCACGATCCGGAACTGGACCTCGCTGCTTCCGGTGTCGGCGGTGTTGTGGGAGGTGGAGAAGTACGGTTCCCAGCCCACCGCGCACGGGTAGCCGGGCAGGTCGCGCAGGTCGACGAGATCGGTGAGCGAGTCTCCGCGGCCGACGAGCGCACCGAGTCCGGTGTCCGTCCCCTCGGCCACCTCGACGGTCGGGACGGCCGGCACGAAGTGCTTCGCGGCTGCCCTGTCCGCCACCCCGTCGGCAAGCCGCTCCGTGAACCCGGCGAGCCAGCCGACGAACTCCGGGGCCTCGACCGTGACGTCCGGGTCGTCCCCCCACGGACGCACGGCCACGACCGGCCCCCAGCCGCAGGAGCCGACGCCGACGATCAACGAGCCCTCGCCGAAGTCCAGTTCGCCGAGGGTCCAGTAGCCGTCCGCGAACACCGCGCGGCCGCGCGGCCCGAAGCGGTACTCGTGCTCCTCGGTCTCCAGCCCGCCGATCTGCCGCAGCACCACCCGGACGTCCTCCGGGACCGGGACTGCCCAGTCGTCCAACTCCGCGTCCGTGAACCCGTCGAACAGCTCGACCTCGTCCGCCCGTACCCGCGCCAGCTCCCGCAGCGCACGGACGACGGCCGCGGCCGCCTCCGGTCCCGCGTCGTTCATGTACCTGCTCCCCGCGTCGTCCGCCGTTCGGCTCAGAGGGTAACCGCCGGTCGGCCCGGCCCTAATGACAGAGGGCCACGATGGAGGGTGACACCGTGCCGTGGGCCGCCTCGCACAGCGGCGTCATGTCGTACGTGCGCTGCGGTGCGGCGGGCCTGGCCGCAGGTTTCGCCGGAGGCCGCTTGCGGGGCTTGGCCGGGGCGGCGGGGCGCACAGGGCGTACGGGGCGTGCGGGCTTGGCCGCCCGGGGCGGCCGCGCGGGCCGCACCTGCCGTACCGCCGCCTCCGGTTCCTCCGGTTCTGCCGGTTCTGCCGACTGCGCCGACGGTGCCGATCCGGGCTCAGGCGAGACCGGCAGGCGGCCTAAGGGCCCGGCGGGCGGCGCGGGTTGGAGTGGACCAGGGCGGGCCGCCGCAGTTCCCGGACGCGGAGCGTCCGGCGGAGCGGCGGGATGCACCGTCACGCATCCGGTGGTCATGGCGAACGCGGCAAGGGTCAGGGTCAGGGCCCGGCGCATCTGCATCCGCCCACCCTGCCGCACCGCCCGCACCGGAGCCGCCCCCATCACCCGTACGGGTGCGCTCGCTTGCTCGCGCTCGCCCGTACTCCGCCGCGGGGCCGGGTCGCCAGGCGGAGGGCGTGTTCCAGGGGGCCGCGGCGGAGGGGGCTGTCGGCGCAGGCACGCTGCCAGGCCCAGGTCAGGGTCAGTGCGGCGGCGCTGAAGGCCAGCCACGCGGACCAGGACCCCGCGCCGTGGGCCGGGCCGGCCAGGACCAGGGCGTGGACCACGTACGCGCTCAGCGCCATGGCCCCGAGCACCGTGAACGGCCGCAGCAGGCGGGCGCCCAGTCGGCGGCGGGCGGCGAGGGCGCACAGGCCGATGAGCGCACAGCCCACGCCCGCGTTGCCGAGCGTCTCCGGCGGCGTCTGGCTGTACGGGTCGGCCAGGAGGAGCCAGTCCCAGGAGGTGCTGGGAATGGCGCCGTACTGCCCGCCCAGCACCTCGTGTACCGGGTCGGCGGCGGTCAGGGCCTCCGGGTGGTGGACGGCGATCGCCGCCAGGAGCCGCTCCCGGGCGCCGAACACGTGGGTGGCGAGCCAGGCGGAGCCGTAGCCCGCCACGGCCGCCGCCGTGCCCCACACCGCCATCCGCAGCGCCACCGTCCGCTCCCGGATGTCGCACAGGCGGGCGAGCGCCATCCCGGCGAGAACGTACGGGAGGTAGGTGGCCAGTGGATACGCACCGGTGAGCAGCAGCTCGCACAGCACCTCGCCCAGCCCGGCCCAGCTGGTCAGACCGGCGGCCTCGGGGACCAGGCCGCGCCCGGAGGCCTCGTGCCCGAACACCGGGCCCAGCAGGAAGGACAGCAGCGGGCCCGCCACCACCGAGACCCCCGCGACGGCGGTGAGCACCGGCGCGGAGAGTCGGGTGAAGGGTTCGGCGGCGAGGAAGTACACGGCGAAGAAGGCCAGGATGACCAGGATCCCGGGCCACAGCGAGGCCAGGAACAGGCCGAGCACGGCCAGGACGGTGCAGCGGATCAGCAGCGGACGGTAGCGCCCGCTCCAACCGGCGGGCCGCGCCGCCGGGTCGAGCCCGCGCTGGGCCAGGACCAGGGAGAAGCCGGCGAGGAGGGTGAAGAGAGCCGGGGCGCGTCCGTCGGCCGCGACGATCACGTAACCGGCGCCTTCGGGCTGGGGGCCGGGGCCGACGTGCACGGCGAACATGCCGAGGACGGCGAGGCCGCGCACCGCGTCCACTCCCGCGAGCCGGCCGGACCCTGCCGTTCCCGCCCCCGGACGGCTCACGCGCCGCACGTCACGCTGGGGCGGCGCGGGGGGCCCGTACGGGAAGCGCGTCGCATGCAGGGGTCTCCTCGGTCCGGTCCGGTGACGTGGTCGGACCGGCGGTTTTCATGCCGCCAGTCCGCTCCCGGAACGTAGCAAGGACTGCATAACCAGGTAATAAGGAGGTATAGGGGCGGCAAAGCGGAGGCAGTTCGTCCAAGGGCGCGGTGCCGCCGTAACCAGGTGGCCGCGCCCGCTGTTGCACAGGCCGACGGGGCCACCCACGGTGAACGGAGTTCCGATGCCGCAGCTGACCGACGAGGCCGTGCCCGACAGGTCCGCGCCCGACCAGGGCGGGGCGGCCGGGACCTGGATGACCCCCGAGGAGTACGGCGCCTCGCGCGCCGCGCTGTGGACCGGAGCCGTGGTCCTCGTCACCGACACGGACGGCCGGGTCCTCGTACAGAGCGTCGACTACCGCACCGACCGGCTGCTGCCCGGCGGAGCCGTGGACGCCGGGGAGGCGCCCTCCGCCGCGGCGGCCCGCGAAGTGCGCGAGGAGCTGGGCATCGACGGCCACTACCCGCGAGGTCTCGCCGTGGACTGGATTGCCGCCGACACCCCCGGCTACCCGCCCGAGATGCGGTTCCCCGGCGAGATCCTGCACGTCTACGACGGCGGCACCTGGAGCCCGGAGCGGATCGCCGCCGTCCGGCTCCCGGCCCAGGAGATCACCGGCATCGACTTCGCCGAGCCCGCCGACCTGACCGCCCTGATGGACGCGGGCGACGCCCGCCGCACCCTGTCGGCGCTGCGCGCCCGCATCAACGGCGCGGGCCCCGCCCTCCTGGAGGGCGGCCGCCCCACCGTGCCCACCGCCCTCGACCGGCTGGGCGTGCTGCGCACCCGCCGGATCGCGCAGCACGGCGCGTGGCACGCGGGTCCGGTCCCGGCGCAGCTGCCCGTACGGGACCGCCAGGGCTGGCTGTTCGCCCCCGACGGGCGGGTCCTGCTCCTGATCGCCCGCGCCACCGGCGCGGCCCACCTCCCGCCCCCGACGGCCGCACCGACGGCCGGTGCGTTCCCGCTCGGCTACCGGTACGGCGACGACCAGGGCGCCCACGCCCGCACCGCGGCCCGCCTCACCGGCCTCCCGCCGGCCGCGGACGCGGCGTACGCCCGCCTGCTGGCAACTCCCGAGCAGGTCCGCGAACTGAGCGACTGGGGCCCGGCGGGCGTCCACGAACTCGCGGCGGTGCACACGGCCCGTACCCGCCTCTCGCTTCCCGCACCCACCCGCACCCCGCCCACGGAACTCCCGGAATCGGCGGCCCACTGGTGACCGGGCCCGCCCGGCCGCGGTCGTCGCCATGATCGGGAAATCCGGCGTCCGGCGTCCGCGGTCCCGCAGCATGGGGCCATGAGCGACAGTGCGATCACCTACACCCTGTACATCCAGGCCGATCCCGCCCGGGTCTGGCAGGCCCTCACCGAACCTGCCTTCACCCGCCGGTACTGGGGCCTGAGCTTCGAGACCGACTGGGCGGTGGGCTCGCCGATGGACTGGGTCGAGCGCGGGGCCCGTACCAGCGACCCCGAGCAGGTGGTCCTGGACTGCGTCCCGGACCGTCTGCTGTCCTACACCTGGCACACCTTTACCCCGCAGTGGGCGGCCTCGGTCGGGATCGGCGAGGAGCTGCGGGCCGAACTGGCCCAGGAGCGGCGCACGAAGGTGACCTACGAGATCGAGCCGGTCGGCGACACCCTCGCACGGCTGACCATCCTGCACGAGGGCTTCCAGCCCGGCGGCACCTTGATCGGCATGTGCGGGCGGGCCTGGCCCATGCTCGCCTCCAGCCTCAAGACCCTCCTGGAGACCGGCGCCCCGCTGCCCGAGCCGGAGGAGGAGCCCCGCGAGACCGACGGCCCCTGACCGCCGGATCCGGAGAGCCGGTCCGTGCGCCGCACCGCACCGGCTCCCACCGGCCCGCCCGAACACGCTTGCCCCGCACCTGAGATCATGTGTACCGAACATGAACCGGGAGCGCAGCCATGGCACTTGAACCCTTCCGCGTCGTCGGCACGCTGGCCGAGATCCTGGACGACGCCGCCCACGGGCGCTTCCCGCCTCCCGACGGGGGGACGACGGTCGTGCCCCAGGAGAACCGGCGCGACGCGGGAGTCATCGCCTTCACCGCCCATTCCGTGGTGTTCACCGACGAGGATCCGCAGTGGGTGCGGGCCACCCTCGCCGCCGTCGAGTGCGACGACCTCGCCGCCACCATGAACGCGCGCTTCCTCGCCGCGCTGCTGGACCGTACGGGGCGCACCACCGACACGATCGACCTGCTCACCGTCGCCGGACCGCTGCCCGGCGAACCCCCGCTGGAACTCCGCGAGATCGCCGACCCCGACCACCCCCGGGTACGGCGGGCCCTGGGCCGCCGAGACGACGTACGGGTCTGGGCGGCGGACGGAGGAGTGCTCATCCTCGGCCGGGGCGTCGCGGGCCGCTGGGAGACGGCGATCGAGGTCGACGAGGACGTCCGCCACCGGGGCCTGGGACGGGACCTGGCCCGCGCCGCCCGCCACCTGGTCCCCGACGGGCAGCCGGTCTGGTCCCAGCAGGCCACCGGCAACGCCCGCAGCGTCCGCGCCTTCCAGGCGGCCGGCTTCCGGCCGGTCGGCGCGGAGGCCCTGATGCTGGCGCCCGCCCGCCGATAGTGCCCTGACCGCACCCGCCCCGCCCGGCCCCCGCCCGAGGCCACCCTGACCGTCGGCCGTTGAAGGAGGTCGTGTGGAATGGGTGCCATGGGGAGAGGGAAGAAGAGTCCGCACGTCCGCGAAGGCGCCACGCCGCCCGAGCACTGGCGCTACGAACGCCACCTGGAGTCGCTGGCCGTGGCGCCGGGGGAGTCCGCCGAGGCCGAGGCCGTGGCCGCCGTGCTGCGCGACCCCGACCCGGTGATGGCCGAGAGCGCGGTGGTCACCCACCTGAACCGCCGGGCGGCACGGCTGCTGTCCGACGAGGGCTTCCCCGTCTGGGCCCAGGCCATGACCGCGGCGCTCGCCGGACGTGCCTTCCCCGAGCGGCGGCTGCGCGAGTGGACCCTGCTCAAAGCCATCACCCACGGCGAACCCTGGTCGGCGGCGGAGCTCACCGCCGCCTCCGACTGGTGCCAGCGCACCGCCGCCCAGTCTCTGACCTCGTACGAGGCCCTGAGCCTGCTGGCCGACGCCGCCCGCACCCGCCGGGTCCGCAACGCCGCCGCCGAACGGCTGCGCCGGCGGGCCGCCGGGAACGGCCCCGCGCCGGGGCCCGTACTGACGCGAGGCGGGTATACCCGGACGTAAGGTGGTAAAAGGGCCGATACGGGAAGGTCGGGATGCTGATTCCACGCATACCGCGCTGGACTCTCGTCACAGGCCCGTAACGGGCCTTAGGGTGCCGTTACCCGGCCGGGTGTACGTATTGAACTGCTCCCGTTTCGCTGGAGGATGACGCTCCGTGTCACATGTTTCACAGGCTCCCGTCACCACCCCCGAGGGTGAGCCGACCCCGTCCGTCCCCACCGCGTACAGCGCGGTCGAAGGCTGGTTCTCGGCATCCGACCAGGTGCTCTTCGACTGGTTCCTCACGCGTCAGGACACCGGCGACCCGCTGGCGGGGGATCTCCTGGAACTCGGTGCGTTCATGGGGAAGAGCGCCATCCTCATCGGCGGCCACCTGCGCCCCGGGGAGGAGTTCACCATCTGCGACCTCTTCGGCTCGCCCGTGACGGACGACTCGAACCTCGCCGAGACCCAGAGTTCGTACCCCACCCTCACGCGCCGCGGATTCGAGACGAACTACCTCGCCTTCCACCCGGCGCTGCCGACCATCATCCAGGCCCCGACCTCCGTGGTCGCCGACCGGGTCCGCCCCAAGAGCTGCCGCTTCGTCCACATCGACGCCTCCCACCTGTACGAGCACGTGGCGACGGACATCGAGACCTCGCGGACCGTGACGGCCCCCGGAGGGGTCGTGGCCTTCGACGACTACCGGTCCGAGCACTGCCCCGGCGTCGCGGCCGCCGTCTGGGCCGCCGTCGTCTGCGGTGAGCTGCACCCGATCTGTGTGTCGGCCTCCAAGCTCTACGCCACCTGGGACGACCCGGAGCCCCACCAGGCGGCGCTCCGGGCCTGGCTGGAGGGGCGTACGGACCTCTGGCACGGCATCGACACCGTCGCGGGACGTCCCCTGGTCCGCATAGGCGACCAGGGGGTCGTGGTGCCCACGCCGCCGCAGCTTCTGCACCCCGCGCCCCCGGCGGAACCGGCAAAGCCGGCCCCGGTCCCCGTGCGCAGGCCGGGCGCCAGGTGGCGCAGGCTCGCCAAGGACCTGCTGCCTCCCGTCGTCACCCGGGCGATCGTCGCCCGGAACAAGCGGCGCCGCGCCCACGGCTGACCGGCGTACCCGCAGGCCCCCGCATCCGGGGGCCTGCGGGTACGCGTCAGAGGCCCTTGCGCACCCGGGCGGCGCGGCGGGCCTCGGCGGTCTGCCGGGCCTCCATCGTCTTGCGGGACTCCTTGCCCTTCCCCGGGCGGCCCGGCCGGGTGCCGATCCCGCGGAAGCCGAGGTCCGAGCCCGAGGGCCTGCCCTTGGCGTCCGTGGGCGCGGATCCGGCCAGCGGCACCCCGGAAGGGGCCTTCGCGCCGGTGATCCGGCTCAGGGCCGCCTCGCCGGACCGCACCTGGGTGATGGTCGGCCGGATCCGGGCGTCCGCCATCAGCCGGACCATGTCCCGGCGCTGGTTCGGGGCGACGAGGGTGACGACCCGGCCGGACTCGCCGGCCCGGGCGGTACGGCCGCCCCGGTGCAGGTAGTCCTTGTGGTCGGCCGGCGGGTCGACGTTGACCACGAGGTCGAGGTCGTCGATGTGGATGCCGCGCGCCGCGACGTTGGTCGCCACCAGCACGGTCACGGCCCCGCTCTTGAACTGGGCCAGGGTCCGGGTGCGCTGCGGCTGCGACTTGCCGCTGTGCAGGCCCTCCGCCCGAACGCCCATGGCCCGCAGGTGCTTCACGAACTGGTCGACCCCGTGCTTGGTGTCGAGGAACATCAGCACGCGGTTGTCGCGGGCCGCGATCTCGGTGGCCGCCGAGATCTTGTCGGCCGCGTGGATGTGCAGCACGTGGTGGTCCATCGTGGTCACCGCGCCCGCCTGCGGGTCGACCGAGTGCGAGACCGGGTCCTTCAGGTACGTGCGCACCAGCTGGTCCACGTTCCGGTCCAGGGTCGCCGAGAACAGCATTCGCTGCCCCGCGTGGTGCACCTGATCCAGGATCTCGGTGACCTGCGGCATGAAGCCCATGTCGCACATCTGGTCGGCCTCGTCGAGCACGGTGATCTTCACGCGCTCCAGGTGCACGTCACGCCGTCCGACCAGGTCGCTCAGGCGCCCGGGGGTGGCCACCACGACCTCGGCGCCGGTGCGCAGCGCACTCACCTGCCGTCCGATGGACAGTCCGCCGACCACCGTGACCATCCGCAGCTTCACGGCCTCGGCGTACGGGGTCAGCGCCTCGGTCACCTGCTGCGCCAGTTCGCGCGTCGGTACGAGGACCAGTGCCAGCGGGCGCTTCGGGTCCGCCTGCTGTCCCGCCGTACGGGCCAGCAGCGCCAGGCCGAAGGCGAGGGTCTTGCCGGAGCCCGTCCGCGCGCGGCCCAGGACGTCCCGTCCGGCCAGCGCGTTCGGCAGCGTCGCGGCCTGGATGGGGAAGGGGTCCTTGACCTCCAGCCGGCCCAGGGTCGTCATCAGCTCGGCGGGCAGGTCCAGCTCGGAGAACGAGGTCACGGGCGGCAGCCCCGGCACCTTCGGCTCGTGCATCGTGAACTCACCCTGCGGCCCGGTGCTCCGGGGTGCCTTGGCGGCGGACTTGCCGCCGGGCCTGGCACCGACCTTCACACCGAAACGGCCATGAGCTGACGGGTTCCTCATGCAGGACCTTTCGAGACAGAAAACACGAGACAGAAAGAAGATGGTCAACCGCCCATGGTACCAGCGGAGGCTATGCCTCCGCGGTGTCCGGTTCCCCCGACCGCACCTGCGCGCAGTGGGTCCGGACCTCGACCGCGGCGCGCTCGAACCAATCGGCGATCACGGCGATCTCGTCGGGGGTGTAATCGGCGAACAGGGCGCCGAGCCGGTCGTAGAAGGGCTGGTAGACCGCGACGACTCGGGCGGCGGCAGCAGGCTCGGCCACTACCCGTACGCGCCGCCGGTCGGTGGGGTCGGGCTGCCGCCGCGCGTATCCGGCCCGCTCGAGGCGGTTGAGGACCCCGGTGACGGCGCCGGTGGTGAGATCCACCAGCTCGGCGAGGTCGCCGGCGGCCAGTGGGGTGTCCCCGGCGCCCAGGATGTGGCCCAGGCAGGTCAGGTCGGTGACGTTGAGGCCGAGCCGCTGCGCCACCTCCTGCTGGCCGACGATGCCCAGGGCGACGTACTGGTCCATGCGCGACATGGCCTCCGCGGCCGTGGCCGGGGGGCGGGGCTTGCCCTCCACGGACATACTCCTTAGCATCTAAGTGACTTAGCTCGTGAGATAAATGAACCTTTCTCCGAGCCTACTGCCGACCGCACGACCTGGGAGAATTCATGAGCGCCCACGGCCACGTCGACCTCGGCCACACGGTGGCGGGCTGGACCGGTACCGGTATCGCCCTGCTCGGCTTCACCGGAGCGGGCCTCGCCGTGTGCGCGGCCTGGATCCCCGGGATCTGGATCGGGCTCGCCGTCGTCGCCGCCGCCGGGATCACCACCTGGCTGCTGCACCTCGCCGGGTGGGGCAAGCCCAGCGGCCCCCGCCCCGAGACCGAATGGGACTGGCGCACCCGGGACACCACCGCCCGTGCGGGGCACGCCGACTGCCTGGGCTGCCGGGTCAGCGGACCGCGCCGAGCCGTCGCAGCAGCCCCTCGGCCTCGATCCGCCGTGTCGTTGCCCGCTGCGGATAGCAGCGCATGAACATGCGGGTGAAGTGCTCCCCGTAGTGGATCACGGTGTCGTCGCCGGGATCCGGCCGCAGGGGCCGGATCCGGGCGCCGAAGCGCGGCTCGTGGAAGTAGGCCAGCGTGTACCGCTCCCGGTCCGCGAGCCGCACCTTGTGCGGGGTGGACAGCAGGGCGCCGCCCGTCAGGAACTGCAGGATGTCCCCGGGGAACACGGTGAGCACCCCGGGTACGGGGGTCACGTACGTCCAGCCGGGGGAGTCCTGGGCGAAGCCCGCCGTGCTCTCCCCGGGGAGCCAGTTCCGCGGCCGGCGCTCCCCGGCGATGGGCGGGCGCACGAAGAGCCCGCCCACCTCGTCCTGGGCTGCGATCACGAGCAGCCCGTAGTCGGTGTGCGCGCCGATCCCGCGCTCCGTCGTCCGGGAGGCCGCCGGGAAGCGCAGCACCCGCATGTGATGCCAGCCGCCCCGCGTCAGCCCGGCCAGCCGGTCCATGCCGGCCGGTCCCGGGCCCCCTTCCAGGCCGGGGCCGAGCCCGAGCGCCACCAGGCGCAGCAGCCGCTCCCCGAGGCCGCCCACCCCGGCGAGATAGGCCTCCATGGCCGCGCGGTAGCCGGGATCGGGCCAGGGCACCGGCCCGTGGCAGGGCAGTCCGGGCCCGTCCGTCAGGTCCGGGGTGATGGTGAAGATCTCCGAAGCGTCCCGCTCGCCCGCCGTGACCTCCTCGCCCGAGGCGATGTACCCGCTGTACGAGGTGTCGTTGACGCACGCCGCCTTCTCCGCCGGAGGCCGGGCGAAGAACCGGCGGCTCGCCGCCATGGCCTCCCGCGTCCGCGCCCGCTGTCCGGCGTCGGCGGCGATCTGGAAGATCCCGTCGCGCTGCCAGGCGGCCGTCATCGCCCGGCCGAGCGCCTCGTCCGCCGCCGTTCCGGTCACCCGGTCCGGCACCTGGAATGTCGCGAATCCGCTCATGTCCGCCCCTCTCGAAGGTGTCCCTCGGCCGCCCCCGAGGGGCCGCCTCCCCCGTTTCACGGACGAGGCGGCCGGAAGTTCGATTACGCGCCACGCCACGGTTGGCCGCGTTCAGCGTGTGCTGTGCGCAACCGTTGGGCAGGATTCGAGACGGCCGCGTGTGCGGCCCGCAGTGGAACGTTGAGAAGGATCAGCCAGATGGCAACAGGCATCGTGAAGTGGTTCAACTCGGAGAAGGGCTTCGGCTTCATCCAGCAGGACGACGGAGGCCCGGACGTGTTCGTGCACTTCTCCGCCATCGAGTCCACCGGCTTCAAGTCGCTGGAGGAGAACCAGAAGGTCGAGTACAACGTCACCCAGGGCCCCAAGGGTCCGCAGGCAGAGCGGGTGGTCCCCCTCTCGTAGTGCCGCTTCACGGGCCCGGCCCGTGATGTGAGCCCCGCCGGTCCGCCCGGCGGGGCTCTCGCGCGTACCGGGCCGGCCCGGCGACCAGGGCGTGTCCATCCGCTCGAACTCGCAGGCCCGCCTGTACGGGAGCCCGGGGCGGAGTCCATATTTTTGTGGTTTCCGCCAAGCCTGACGGCCTGCCAGGTTGGGAGAGACTGCCAGCCGGAGGCAGCGGCCCGTCCCGATCGCGGGCGGCCGGGGCCGATGACATGGTGAAACACACGGGGAGGACGACGCGATGAGCGCGCAGCAGCAGTACGACGAGATCGGTGAGGCGTACGAGGGGTTCAAGGCCCTGCCCCTGGAGCAGTACGCAGTGGTGCCCGGCTTTCTGGCCCTGGTCGGGGACGTGAGCGGCAAGTCGGTGCTCGACCTGGCCTCCGGCACCGGCTTCTACAGCCGGGAGTTCAAGCGGCGCGGCGCCACGGACGTGCTCGGAATCGACATCTCCGGCGAGATGGTCGCCGTGGCGCAGAAGCTGGAGGAGCACGACCCGCTGGGCGTGCGCTACGAGGTCGGCGACGTGTCCACGCTGCGGACCTTCGAGCAGCCCTTCGACGTGGTCCTGGCGGTCCAGCTGCTCAACTACGCACCGGACATCGCCACCACGGAGCTGATGTGCCGCAACATCCACCAGAGCCTGAAGCCCGGCGCCGAGCTCTTCCTGCTCAACCAGTCGCCCGACTTCCGCTTCGACGGGCCGACCCCGGACAAGTACGGCTTCCGCAGCGAGCTCACCGGCGAGGAGGCCGAGACCGGACCGAAGGTCCGGACCACGGCGCTGCTCGACCCGTCCGTCTCGTTCGTCGCCAACCGCCCGCGCCGCGAGGTCTACGAGGACTGCCTGAAGGCGGCCGGATTCACTGAGCTGACCTGGGTCCCGGTGGAGGTGTCCGAGGCCGGCGTACGCGAGTTCGGCGCGGACCACTGGGCGGACCTCTACGCCAACCCCCCGCTGGAAATGCTGCGCTGCCGCGCCTGACGGACCCCTAGACGGCCCGGTGGAGGGCCAGCAGGAGCCGCCACAGGTGGTCCGCCAGGCCGGGCGGATCGGCCGGGATGCCGCCGTGGAGCCAGTCCGCGAGGACGCCGGTGAAGGCGGCGGCGACCGCCGAGGCGACGAGATCCGGGTTCGGGGCGCCCGCGGCAGCGCGCTCGGCGCGGGCGCGCTCGCGCAGCTCCCGGTGGAGGCGGTCGCCGAGCGGGCCCCCGCCGCCGGGGAGGAGCAAGGTGCGGTAGAGCGGCGCGCGCTCGGCGGCCCCGGCCAGGAAATCCGCCAGCGCGGCGGGGGGCCGCGCCGGGGGGAGCGCCGCCGGGCCGGTCTGCCAGGCGTGCAGGGCGTCGACCGCGGCGTGCACCACATCGGCGCAGGCGTCCACGGCGAGCGCGGTGAGGTCCTCGTAGTGCAGGTAGAACGTGGCCCGGCCGACCTTCGCCCGGCGGACCACCGCCGAGACGCTGACCTCGGCGAGCGGGCTGCCGGCGCACTCCGCGAGCAGGCTCTCGCGCAGCCGTGCCTTCGTCCTGGCCGTGCGCGGGTCCGGTGCGCGCCCGTCCTGCGGGCTCACCCGGCCAGCAGCGCCGCGCCGAGCGCGAGCGCGCCGGGCAGGGCCTGGGCGAAGAGGATCCGCCGGTTCGCGGTCGCGGCCCCGTACACCCCGGCGACGATCACGCAGACCAGGAAGAAGATCTGCGTGGCGAGCGAGTCGATCACTAGGGCCCAGACCAGGCCCGCGGCGAGGAACCCGTTGTAGAGGCCCTGGTTGGCGGCGAGCGGCGCGGTGAGAGCGGCGGTGTCCGCGTCGAATCCGGACAGTGCGCGCCCCGGCGGCCGCTGCCACAGGAACATCTCCAGCACCAGGAAGTACAGGTGCAGGGCGGCCACGAGGCCTATCAGGATCTGAGCGACCGTGTGCACGGGCCGCCTCCACTTCTTGGGGGATGCATCAGGCATCCGAGGGATGAATCCGAGGACCGTATTTCCTGGACAACTGTACAGGAAATACGGTCCTCCGTGACTCAGTCCTCCCGTACGGAGATGGCCGAGACCGGACAGGCCCGGGCGGCCTCCCGGACCAGCGCGCTCCCGGCGCCGTCCTCACGCCCCGGGAGCAGCTCGCCGAAGCCGTCGTCGTCCTGGGTGAACACCCCGGGGGCGGTCAGCGCGCACTGACCCGCGCCGATGCAGACGCCCGTGTCGATGTCGATGTGCAGACGTGCGGTCGACACGACGGATCACCAGGCCACGGGGAGTTCGACCATGCCCTGGATGGTGTCGCCGGGTTTGAAGGGGATCCGGTCCGGCTCGGCCGCCAGCCGCAGCCCGGGCAGCCGCTCGAACAGCGTGCCCAGCGCGATCTCCATCTCCGCACGGGCCAGGTTCTGGCCGAGGCACTGGTGGATGCCGAACCCGAAGGCCACGTGGTGCCGGTTGGGGCGGTGCCAGTCCAGTGCGTCCGGATCCTCGAAGGCGGAGTCGTCGCGGTTGATGACGGAGGTGGAGAAGACCACCCCGTCGTCCGCGCGGACCGTGACCCCGCCGATCTCGATGTCCTCGGTAGCCACCCGCAGCATCCCGTCCGCGATCGACAGGAACCGCATCAGTTCCTCCACGGCCGTGGACATCAGCGTCGGGTCCGCCCGCAGCTCGGCCAGCTGCTCCGGGTGGCGCAGCAGGGTGAAGGTGCCGAGCGAGATCATGTTGGCGGTGGTCTCGTGCCCCGCGATCAGCAGGATCGCGGCGAGGTCGGCCAGTTCCCCGACGCCGATCTCACCGGTCTCCAGGCGCTGCTCGATCAGCTCGTCGAGCAGGCCGTCCCCGGGCTCCCGGCGTTTGCGCCCGATCAGGTCGACGAGGTACTCGTCCAGCCGGCGGCGGGCGTCCTCCACATCGGCGGATTCCGGGCCGCGCAGCAGCCGCCGTGACTCTCCCTCGAAGAACTCGTGGTCCTCGTACGGGACTCCGAGCAGGGCGCAGATCACCATCGAGGGCACCGGCAGGGCGAAGGCGGCGACCAGCTCCGCCCGCGGGCCCGCGGCGACCATCTCGTCGATCAGCCGGTCCACGGTCTGCTGGATGCGCGGCCGCAGTGCGGCGGTCCGCTTCAGGGTGAAGGAGGGGATCAGCATCCGGCGCTGGGTGTTGTGCTCGGGGTCGTCGAACCCGAGCAGCGCGGCCCGCCGGTTCTGGAGTCCCTTGAACCGCCTGGTGGGCGTGGGGAAGCCCGCGTTGCGGCGGTCGGTGGAGAGCCGGCCGTCGGCGAGCAGGGTGCGCGCCTCGGCCAGTCCGGTGACCACCCATACGGAGCGGCCGTCGAAAAGAGTGACGCGGGAGAGCGGCCGGGCCTCCCGCAGGGGTTCGTAGGCGGCCGGCGGGTGGTAGGGGCAGGTTCGGTCCTGGGGGAAGGCAACGGTCTCTGACGTGAAGGACATGAGCACCTCGCGAGCGATGGTTCCGTTGTGCCGGACTCCATTACATGCCTGAGGCACCTATCCCACCTATGCCACTTTCGGCCAGATCACCCCAAGTTCGCCCACAGGGCCCAGTGGGCGTCCCCGGACCTCAGAGATGGGCGTCCAGGAAGGCCCGGAACTCCTCGCGGGTCATGGGACCGGCCTGGCTCGCGACCGCCTCGCCGTCCTTGACGAGCACGGCGGTCGGGGCGCCGGTCACGCCGAAACGCCTGGTCGGCCCCGGGCAGCGGGTGATGTCCGTACGGACGGCCGTGAACCGCGTCCCGTACTCCTCGGCCAGCTCGCCGACGACCGCGTCCATCGCGCGGCACGCCTCGAGGGCCTTCGGCCAGGTCCCGCAGAAGTAGGCGAGAACCGGCCCCGGCGCCATGGAGAGGATGAAGTCGAACTCCTGGTCCTCCAGTGGCTGGTGTACCCGACGTGCCATGCGTGCCGCTCCTCGCTCCCGGGCCCCCCGTGACCAGGGAGGCGGCCACCATCATCGCCGCTGCGCGCGGCGGCCGATTGTCAGTGGTGCCTGTGAAGCTGAACGGTATGGACGACAGGATGCTCCGGCGCCGGGTCTACGGCGCCGACCACGAAGACCCCGACCCCGGCCCGCGCCCCGGCCACGCCTACGGCGAACTCGTGGGCGGCCCCCTGGACGGGCTCCTCCTCGACATCACCGGCTGGAGCGCCCGGCAGCTCGCCGAAGAGGCCAGGCTGCCCACGGAGATAGGGCGCTACGGGGCGGGCGGCCGCGCCCACTACCGCCGCCGGGCGGCGGACCCCGGCCGCTGGGACTGGGTGGGGGACAGCCGCTGACCGCCGGGGCCGGTCACCACCTGCCGCCGGTGTCGGCGATCATGGAAGTTCGACGTACGAGGAATGGGGCCATGGGGAACCTGGAGATGAGCACCGGCGACATGCGGGCCGTGATCCGGCTGCTGACGGCGGTGGAGCGGACACCCGAACAGGAGCGCGTTCTCGGATTCGCGCGGGAACAGTGCGCGCGGACCGACGCCCGCTTCGAAGACCAGGGCATCAAGCTGGACGTGCCGGTCGTACAGGCACTGGAGGAACTGCTGGAAGGCAGCCCCAGTGCGGACATGGAGCCCGCCTACACCTACGCCTTCCAGTCGCTGGTCGCGGTGAACTTCTCCGACACCTACGACCTCGGCTACTGGCGGCGGCCCTCCTGGTTCTACACCGTGGACGAGGAGATGACCCGGCACGGGGTCCCGGCCGACCTCGCGCCCGCGGCCATCCTGTTCGGCGGCCCGCCGATCCGGCTCCCGCACCCGGGCGACGCCGTCCCGTGGATGGGCACGTTCCCGGCGTCCCGGGCCGCCGAGCTGGTCGAGGCGTACGAGGCGGTCCTCGACCGGCTCGACCCGGAAGTCCGCGAGACGGCGGAAGTGCTGCTGGAGCCCATGCGGGTGGAGGCCGACGAGTGGGAGGAGACGAAGAAGGCGGGCCGGACCCAGGACACCGTCTTCTTCTGGCTCCGCTGAACGGGTGAGCGGCTGAGCGGCAGAGCCCCGGTGGTGGCGGCTCCCGAAAATTCTCCGAAGAATCTTCGAGGAGCTGTCGATCCGGGCGTCTCCCGTTCGACGCAGGGGTGAGAGGCAGGGAAAGCCCCCGCCCTCCCGACCGAGGAGTCACCATGCCGCGCTTCCTGACCATGATCCGCATCAACGAGCAGGACCTGCCCCCCGAGGCCTTCCCGCCGGAGTTCGAGCAGCGCATGGGCGCCCTGCTGGAGGAGATCACCAAGGCCGGGGTCATGCTCGACACCGCCGGACTCCTGCCCACCTCCGAAGGGACCCGGCTCAGCTGGTCCGGCGGGAAGATCAGCTACACCGACGGTCCCTTCACCGAGACCAAGGAGGTCGTCGGCGGCTACTCCCTGACCCAGTGCAAGGACAAGGCCGAGGCCATCGAGTGGACCAGGCGGTTCCTGGAGATCCACCCGGCGGAGTGGAACGTCAGCGCCGAGGTCCGGGAGATCCAGGAGATGTGACCGCGCCGCGTTTGCCCTGCCTCGTCACGGCTGCTCTGATGGGTGGCCGTGACGGCAGTGAGTACGGCCCAGGCGGTCGAAGCGGTGTTCAGGATCGAGTCGGCGCGGATCATCGCCGGCGTCGCCCGTATCGTCCGGGACGTCGGCATCGCCGAGGAACTCGCCCAGGACGCCCTGGTCGCCGCGCTTGAACAGTGGCCCGAGTCCGGCGTCCCGGACCGGCCGGGCGCCTGGCTCATGGCCACCGCCAAACACCGCGCGATCGACCTCGTCCGCCGCAAGGAGACCTACGCGCGCAAGCTCGCGGAGGTCGGCCGGACCCTGGAGGACGTACCGCCGCCCGCCGGACCGGCCGAGCTCGCGGACCCTGAGCACATCGACGACGACCTGCTACGGCTGATCTTCACCGCCTGCCACCCGCTCCTGGCGACCGAGGCCCGGATCGCGCTCACCCTGCGGCTGATGGGCGGCCTGACCACCCAGGAGATCGCCCGCGCCTTCCTCGCGTCCGAGTCCGCCGTCGCCCAGCGCATCGTCCGGGCGAAACGGACCCTGGCCACGGCGGGGGTGCCCTTCGAAGTCCCGTACGGGGCCGACCGCGAGGCACGGCTCGCATCGGTCCTCGAGGTCATCTACCTCGTCTTCAACGAGGGCTACTCGGCCACCGCGGGCGAGGACCTGGTCCGCCCCGCCCTGTGCGAGGACGCGCTGCGGCTGGTCCGCGTCCTGGCGGGCCTGATGCCCAAGGAGCCCGAAGTGCACGGCCTCGCCGCGCTGCTGGAGTTCCAGGCGTCCCGGATGGCCACCCGGACCGGACCCGACGGGGAACCGGTCCTGCTCGCCGACCAGAACCGGGCCCGGTGGAACCGCATGCTCATCCACCGGGGCATCGAGGCCATGCGGCACGCGGGCAGCGGCCCCTACTCGGTACAGGCCGCCATCGCCGGCTGCCACGCGGCGGCCGTCCGCTACGAGGACACCGACTGGCCGACGATCGCCGCCCTGTACGGGCGGCTGGTCACACTGATCCCGTCCCCGGTGGTGGAGCTCAACCGGGCGGTCGCCGTCTCGATGGCGCAGGGACCGGAGGCCGCGCTCCCGCTGGTCGACGCGCTGGCGCAGGAACCGGCCCTGCGCGCCTACCACCTGCTGCCGAGCGTACGGGGAGACCTGCTGGAGCGGCTCGGCCGCCCGGCGGAGGCCCGCGCCGAGTTCGAACGGGCGGCCTCGCTCACCCGCAACGAGCGGGAACGCTCCCTGCTCCGCGGGCGCGCCGACCGGCTCCAGTGAGGTGTTGGCTGCCCGGCCGGGCTGTCCGGGACCGCACTCTTGTGCCGTCGGGCGCGGCCGGGGAATCTGGGGCGCCCCCACACCCGGTCGACGAAAGGTCCAGGTGCACCGGAGATGACCGCCACCAGACGCTTCTCGAGGCTGCTGCCGTCCGCCGTCCTGCTCGCCGCCGCCCTCCTGCCGATCGCTCCCCCCGCCTCCGCCGCCCCCGCGGGGGAGTTACAGCTCGCGGGCCCCGCCGAGAACGCGGTCCCGGACAGCTGGATCGTCGTCCTGAAGGAGTCCGCCGCCGGTACCCGAACCCTCCCCGACCTCCTGGCCAAGGCGGGCGGCGCACGGCTCGGCCACGTCTACACGAACGCGCTCCACGGCTTCTCCGCGCGCATGGACCAGGCCCGGGCGGCCAGGCTCGCCGCCGACCCGCGGGTGGCCAGGGTCCAGCAGGACACCGTGGTCACCCTCGACGCCACGGCCCCGGCCGGCCCGGCGGCCGTCCAGCCGGGCGCCCCCTGGGGACTGGACCGCATCGACCAGCGCGCGCTCCCGCTCTCCACCACCTACGCCTACCGCACCACCGCCCCCGGCGTTCGGGTGTACGTCATCGACACCGGACTGCGCACCACGCACACGCAGTTCGGCGGCCGGGCCTCCGTCGGCACCGACACCGTCGGGGACGGCCAGAACGGCAACGACTGCAACGGCCACGGCACCCACGTCGGCGGGATCGCCGCGGGTTCGGCCTACGGCGTGGCCAAGGAGGCCCGGCTGGTCGCCGCACGGGTCCTGAACTGCCAGGGATCCGCCAGTACCTCGGGGGTCATCGCGGGCGTCGACTGGGTCACCGCGAACGCGATCCGCCCCGCAGTCGCGAACATGAGCCTGGGCGGGGCCGCCAACACCGCCCTCGACGCGGCCGTCCGCGGCTCCATCCGCGCCGGGATCACCTACACCGCCGCGGCCGGCGGTTCCGCCCGGCCCGACGGAGCCTGCGCCAACTCGCCCGCCCGGCTGCCCGAGATCATCACCGTCGGCGCGAGCGACAGCCTCGACCGCCGTGCCGCCTCCTCCAACTACGGCAACTGCGTTGCCCTGTTCGCCCCCGGTGTGGCCATCCCCTCCGCCTGGAAGGACGGCGACACCGCCACGGCCGCCCTCAGCGGCACCTCGGCGGCCACCGCCCACACGTCCGGAGCCGCCGCCCTCCATCTCGCCTTCCGGCCGGGCGACACCCCCGCACAGGTCAAACAGGCCCTCGTCGCGAACGCCACGACCGGCGCCCTCCAGGGCAGCCCGCCGGTCGTGCCGAACAGGCTCCTCTACACCCTCTACCTGCCGTAGCGGACCGCCACATCGAGCGGCGTCCGCTCGGGCCGGCGCGGCGCGGTCAGCGCGACGGGCCGGCGGAAGCCGCCCGAGCGGGCGATGTCCTGGACCGTCCGGCGCAGCGCCTCCTGGAGGTCGCCCATGGTGCGGCGGGCCGCCGCGGTGTCGACGTAGAGGGAGTTCATGTGCAGCCCGTCGGCATCGCGCTGGAACCACGAACAGGCACCGTTGGCACGCGCCGACCACACGTGGGTCGAGGGCCGCCACTCGTCGTGCCGCTCGGCACCCCGGCACCTGCGCATGTCGATGTACGAGAAGAAGTTCACCGGGTACGGCCAGGAACGGGCGGCGAACTCCTCGGGGGCGAGCAGCTCCCAGGCCCGTACGAACGGCACGTCGATGTGGCCGATCATCTCGCTGAACCCGGCCCGGACCCCCGCCATGATCTGGGCGAAGTCCCGGCCGGGCGAGGCGTCGAACTCGATGGGCATGGTGTTGACGAACCAGCCCACCGAGTCCCCCCAGCCCTCCCGGCCGCGCTCGCTCACCGGCATGAACCCCCGGTAGACGCCCGGTCCGCCGGCCTCGCGCAGGCATACGGCGACGGAGGCGAGCACCCCCATGAAGGGCTTGCCGCCGACGGCCAGACAGGTCTTCTCGAAGACCTCGGTCTCGGCGGCGTCCAGCAGTGTGGAGGCCTCGTTGACGATCGGGTACATCCGGTCCGGCTCCACGCCGAGGTCGAGCGGGAAGCGGGGGAAGAACTCGCCGCCGCGCGCGATGAACTCCTTCCAGTAGTCCAGGCGTTCGTCGCGGGCGTCGATGGACAGGTAGCGGCGGCGCTGCTCGTCGGCGAAGTCGAGATAGCTGGGCGCGGCCGCCGGCAGTACGGTGTCCTCGCCGCGGCACAGGGCCTCGTACGCGGTCAGCACCTCGTGGACGACGATCGGCATCGACATGCCGTCGCACACGATGTGGTCGAAGGCCAGGTAGACCGTCGCGGAGTCCTCGCGCAGCACCGCGCCCATGACGAACAGCGGCCAGGACAGCGTGTCGATGCTCCGGGTGAACCGCTCGACGAGAAAGCCCCGCAGCGCCGCGGAGGTCTCGAAGTTCCCCACCGTCGCGGCGTCGAGGGCGAGTTCGGCCGGGTCGAAGGGCTCACAAGCCAGCTCCCCGGCCAGGCGGAGGAACGCGCACCTGAGCACCTCGTGCCGCTGCACGAAGGCCAGCAGGGCCTGCGCCAGGGCCGGTTCGTCCAGCCGCCCGGCCACCTCGAAGGTGACCGCGATCCACGATGCGACGGGGTCGTCGGCGGCCCGGCTCTCCTCGGCGACGGTGAAGTGCTTCTCCTGGTTGAAGGACGCCCTCCTGCCCGACTCGTCGTCGGGGCCGCAGGCCTCCGCGACCGCGGACCTGAGCCGCCACTCGACCACCCGGCCGGGTGCCACGTGGAGCATCTCCAGAGGAAATTGCCGCATTCCGTTCATCCCTTCGCCCCCGAGTCAACCCCGAGGCCCTAACGACCCCTGGGCCGCGAAAGTGACGAAACCATTCGCGGGGGCGCCTCAGCCCCCGTCCGCGTCGGAGTCGTCGCGGCGCACCTCGATGTGGTCGGCGGCGAGGTCGACGGCCACGCGCTGCTCCATGCCGAGGGCCTCCAGGAACTTCTGCGGCAGCTGGACGCGGCCGGTGCGGTCCAGCATCACGTACTCGCGTTCGCTCACCGATTCCGCGCCGTGTTCGTCGGTCACGGTGCGGCGCAGCACCTCGCTGCTGGTGCGGCCGTCGCGGATGGCCACCGTACGCCGGACCTCTCCGGCGACGAGCGGATCGTGGGTCACGATGACCACGGTGGCGCCCAACTCCCGGTTCACCGTGCGGAAGGCCTCGAAGATGGCGGCGCCGGTCTCGGAGTCCAGCTCGCCGGTGGGCTCGTCGGCGAGGAGGACCGCCGGGTCGTTGGCCATGGCCACGGCGATGGCCACGCGCTGCTGCTGGCCGCCGGAGAGCTCGGCAGGCCGGCGGCCCGCGAGATCGGTGATCTGCAGGGCTTCGAGGAGGTCGCCGACCCGGGCGGCCGCCCGGCGCCCGGCCGCGCCCCTGGCGGCCCGGCCCCTCAGCTGCATGGGGAGGGCGATGTTCTGGGCCGCGGTCAGGAAGGGCAGCAGGTTGCGGGCCGTCTGCTGCCAGACGAATCCCACCGCCTCCCGGCGGTAGCGCAGACGGTCCTTGGCGGACATCTCGAGCAGGTCGTAGCCGCCGACGGTGGCGGTGCCCGCCGTGGGGACGTCCAGGCCCGCCAGGATGTTCAGCAGGGTGGACTTGCCGCTGCCGGAGGCACCGACCAGGGCCACCAGATCGCCCTGGGCCACGGTCAGTTCGAGCCCCTGCAAGGCCTGTACCTCGACCCCGTCGGTGCTGAAGATGCGCACCAGACGGTCGCAGACGATTGCCGTGTCCGCCCCGGTCATACGGGGTGCGGCGGCGGCCAGGGCCTGCCGGCGCAGCTCTTCGTAGGTCGGCTGCTCGGTGTTCACCGCTGGTCTCCCGCTCTCAGCTCGGTGGAGATCTGTCGTCTGCCGGATATCGCCGCCTCCGCGAGCACGGCCACGGCGACCAGGGCCGCCAGGCCCAGCGCCTGGGTCAGCACGGGCCGCGCGGTGAGCCGCAGCCCCGCCGGGACCTGCGCACCGACCAGCGCGGAAAGGTCCACGGCCGGGCCGAGCAGGGCCACGGCCGCCGCCGCGACCAGCCCGCCGCCGACCGCGGCGACCAGCGCCTGCGGCAAGGCCTCGGCCAGGATCAGCGCCACGCCCTGCCGGGGACGCAGGCCCATGGTGCGCAGCCGTGCGAGCAGCGCGGCCCGGTCGGGCGCGGCCCGCATCAGCGTCAGCAGGACGGCCAGCACGGCGAATCCGGCGGCCCCGGCGACCGCCGCCCAGAACAGCCGTCCGGCCGAGTGCTGGAGCGGGTCGGCGGCGAGGCCGGCGACGGTGGCGGCACTCGTCCGCACCAGGACCTGCTCCGCGGTCGCGGCCGGGGTCCCGGCGCGGACCAGCTCCTCCAGCCGGTCCGCGTCGACGGATCCGGTGGCGAACCACCGGTTGGGGGAGGAGATCCGGGGCGTCAGGGCGACGGCCGGCTGCGCCGGCAGGACGAGGATGGCGGCTCCGCTGCCCGGCAGCGCCGGCGTGCCGTCGACCACGGCAGCGGCCCTGACCTGGAGTTCCTCGCCGCGGACCCGCAGCCGGTAGGCCTGGTCGCCGGCCCGCGCGACCAGGTCGCCGCTGAACAGCGCGGGCAGCGGAGCGCCGGGGGCACCCCCGGCGAGCAGCGCCGGGTCGAAGCGGCCGCGCCCGACCGTACGGGCCAGCGCCGCGTACGCCACCGGGTCGACGACGACCACCCTGACCTGCGGAGAGCCCCGATCGGTGCCGAAGAGGAACGCGTCGTCCTCTTCCACCCAGGCGGCGACCGGCGTCCGTACCCCGGGCAGTTCGTTCGCCGCCCGGATCAGCTCCGGCGTCAGGGCTTCTCCCGCGGGCGCGGCGATCTGGGCGTCCCCGCCCACGGCCTGCCGGGCCACCTGGAGCCGCTCGGTGTCCACCGAACCCAGCACCGTGGCACCGAAGCCGCCCGTGGTCACCGCGAGCATCAGGGCGATCAGCGGCAGTACGGAAGGCCGCCCGCGGCTCCCGCGGCCCCCGCCGCCCCGGGCGGCGCGGGCCAGCCCGAGGAAGCCGATCAGGCCCGGGCGCCGGCCGGCCGCCCGGGCCAGTGCCCCGACGAGGGCGGGCAGGAGCCGGGAGAGCAGCAGGGCGCCGGACAGCGCGAGCAGCAGCGGGGCGGCCACCAGCAGCGGATCGAGTCCGGCGGCGGGGGCGACGCCGCGGCGGCGTACCTCCAGCACGGCCGCGGCGGTGGCGGCGAGGACCAGCAGCTCGGCGACGAGGCGGCGCCGGGGGCGCGGCCCGCGCGGCGCGGACAGCAGTACGAAGGCCCGTACGGGGAAGGCCAGCAGGGCGAGCAGCGTCACGGCGGTGGCGGCGACCAGCGAGGCCGTCAGCCGGGGAGTCGGCAGCAGCCGTATGGCGAGCCAGGCGGCGAGCGCGGCGGCCGGCAGCACGGTGACGGCACCTTCGCCGAGCAGGCGGCGCACCAGGGAGTGGCGCGAGCCGCCGCGGGCCAGCAGCAGCCGCAGCTCGGCCTGGCGCCGGTCGCCGGTGAGGGCGGCGGCCAGGCAGAACACGACGGCGGCCACCCCTGCGACACCGGCCGGGCCGATCGCGGCGAGCGGCGCTGCGCCCCGCTGCCGGGCCTCGGCCCGCTTGAACAGTTCGGGAAGGCGGGAGCTGATGTGCAGATCGGGACGCTTGAAGGCGGCGGAGAGTCCGGAGGCGGTGGGGCCGGTGACGAAGGAGGCGATCTCCCGCGAGACGCCCGGCAGCAGGTCGGCCCGCAGGACACCGGTGTCCACGGGAAGCCGCCAGAAGTACTCGGCCCCCTCGCCCCAGGCGCCGATGCGGTCGAGGCCGTCCGCGCCGACGAGGGCGGCGGTCTGCCAGTACACCTTCGGCAGGGAGTCGGGGGTTCGGTTCTGGCAGGCCTTGGTCAGGCACGGCAGGTCGGTCCAGTAGACATCGGCGGGATCGGTGGCGTCGTACAGCCCGACGACCTCGGCCCGGAGCGTCCCGGAGATGCTCGGCGTGGATTCCAGCACGGTGCCGAGCGGGGCCTTGAGGGTCTCGGAGGCACTGCGCGACAGGGCCACCGGGACCGGGGCGCCGGGTTCGCCGCCGCTCGGCCAGCGGCCGGCGACCAGCGAGGTGTGGGCGGCGGCCTCCGGGAGGTGGACCAGGGTGAGCCGGGGGTCGACGGCCTCGGGCCGGTCCAGGCCGGGCGTGGCCAGGTTGCTGGCCTTCACACCGCGCGCCCCGTGGACGGGACCGCTCGCGTCGAGGCGGAAGGCGCCGCCGGTGCGTGCGCGCAGGGCGGCCAGTACGGAGTCCAGGTCCTGCGGGGTCATCCGTCCGCCACGGGAGGTGACGGAGGCGGACAGGCTCGTCGGTCCGGGGCCCTGGTCGTGCAGGAAGGAACGCAGGGCCTGGTCGGCGCCGCGGTCCACGGCGCGCGGCAGCGCGGCCGCCAGCAGTACGGCGACGAATGCCAGGGCGGCGCCGAGCAGCACGGTCAGCGGCGCCGCGCGGAGCCGGGTCCGCACCCAGGGAGCGGGGCGGTGCCCGCGCCCGTCGGCGGTGGTCGGGGCCGGGGCCGGGGCCGGGCGGGTCACATCTCCTCCAAGAGGCGCAGCCGGTCGGCGGTGCCCCGGGCGGTCCGGTCATGGCGGCCGCCGATCACGGCCGACAGCAGGGGCACCGCGGCGATCGCGGCGGCCATCAGCAGCGTTCCGACGGTCGGCAGGTCCACCCTCACTTCCGGCACGGGCCGCCGCGCGGCCGGCGTCAGCACGACCAGCGGCACCACCAGGTGGACGATGGCGGCGCCCAGCCCCACCCCGACGGCGGTCCCGAGGCCGACCAGGACACCGTTCTCGGCGGCGGCCGTGCGGCCGAGCCCGCGGCGGGGCGCACCCAGCGCCGTCAGCACGGCGAACTCCCGGGCCCGCTCGCGCCCCGCGGCCGCGGCGGAGGCTCCGAAGCCGATCGCGGCCAGCACCGCGCAGGCCACCGCGAGGGCGGCGAGCGCGCTCTGCGGACCGGCGCTCAGCGGGTCCTCCAGCAGCGCGGCGGCCACTTCCCCGCGCAGCTCCACCTGTTGGCCACCGGCCCCGCCGCGCAGCTCGGCGGCGGCCCGCGCCGGAGCGGGGTCCCCGGCGGAGGCGGCGGGCAGCCACCACTCCGCGGGCGGCGGCAGCTCCCGCCCGGTGTCGGACGCCAGCAGCCGCCCGGCGGTGGCCAGATCCACGGCGAGCGCGGTGTCCCCGGCCACCGGCAGCGAGCCGACGGCGGCGGTGATCCGCACCGGCACGGTGGCGCCGCCCAGCGGCACGGGGACCAGGTCGCCGACGGCCGCCCCGACGGCGGCGAGGTAGCCGCGGGTGGCGATCCCGGGCACCTCGGCGGCGGGCGCGGGCCCGGCGAGCAGCCCGATCTGGACACCGCCGAAGGTGTCCGTGCCGCCGCGGTAGCGCAGCCGGAGCAGCGCCGGGCCGCCCGGAGCTTCCTGCGCGGGCAGGAGTTCGGCGGCGGGGGTGGCGCCGGACAGCGGCGGGGCCTTCAGGGTCCAGCCGGGCGGGGCCGCGGGGAGCGGCACGGGCACCGCCGCCGCGCCGGGGGCCTCGGCGACCGCGAGGCGACGTACGGTCAGCTCCCCGGGGAGCGCGGGCTCGCCGGTCCCGGGCTGCTCGGGGCGGCCGCCCGGTCCGGCCTCGAGGCCGTACGAGAGCACGAGCCCGGCCAGGCTCAGGGGGGCGGCGGCGGACCCGAGCGGGGCCCCGGCCAGCGCGTCGAGGTCCACCGGGACGGTGCCCTCCCCGGATTCGGGGAGCGGGAGCAGGGGCGTGCGGTAGGTCAGGCCGAACCGGTCGCGCAGCAGCAGTCCCAGACCGGGGCGGCCACCCGAACGGGGGGTCTGGGCGCTCACGTCGACCTCGAGCCGGCGGGGGTGACCCGGCAGTTCTATGCCGCCGCCCGCCGAGCCGTTCGCGGCGGCGAGCGGCGTGAACAGCTCGCGCATGGCCCGCCCGTCCCTCAGGTCGCTGCGCAGCGGCACCCGTTCGGCCACTGCGGCGGCGTCCAGCGCGAGCACCTGCCCGGCCCGGCCGCCGGGCAGCTCCTGTTTCGTGCGGACCACCGGGATCACCCGTTCGCCGCCGGGCAGCGAGGAGTAGCGGCCGCCCCGGCCCAGCGGGGCCAGCTCGCTGCCGGAGATCCGCAGGCCCCCGGCGGTGGCGAACTCCGCCTGGTCGCGCTGGGAGGCGGTCCAGGCGGTGTGCTGGCCGAGCGCCAGGACCCCGCTGGACACGGCGAGGACCAGCAGGAGGACCGGGCCGGTGGCCCGCCTCGGCCGGCGGGCGAGCTGCCAGCCGACCAGCGCCGGGCCGAGCCCGCGGCCGCGCGCCGCCAGCCGGCCGCCCAGCCGCGCGGCGAACGGCAGGAGGCGCAGCACCAGCAGGGTGCCCGCGCACAGGGCCAGGGTCGGCGCGGCGACCAGCACCGGGTCGACGCCGAGCCCGCCGGACGCCCCGGCCGGGGCGGGCTCGTGCCCGGCGCCGCTGTACTGGGCGAGCTGCTGGTAGGCGAGGACGGCGAGGGCCACCAGCGCCAGGTCCGCGCCGGACCGGGCGGCCCCGGCGACCAGGGCCTGGCGGCGGCCGCTGCGGCGCAGAGCGGAGGCCCCCGCGCCGCGCAGCACGGCGGGCAGCGCGGTCAGGGCCACGCACCCGAGGGCGCAGGCGGCCGCGACGGGCCACAGCAGCCAGGTCCCGGAGGTGTCCAGGGGGACCCGCGACAGCGGGCCGTAGCCGCTGAGGAGGTCGAGCAGGGGTGGGGTGAGGAGGGGTGCCAGAACGGCGGCGGGCAGGGCCAGGAGCAGCGATCCGGCGGCGCCGAGGGCGCCGAGCCGGGCGCGTGAGGCGCCGCGCGCGGTGAGCAGGACCCGCTCCGGCTCCTGGCGGTCCGTCAGCAGCTGGGCGACCAGCAGAAGTGCGGCCGCGGCGAGGACGGCGAGCTGGAGCGCACCGACCAGCAGGGAGGACCGGGCGACGAGCCGGCCCGACTCCAACTCCTCGAGCAGGACCGGGAGTTCCGTCTTGACCTGGAACCCGGCGGGGGTTTTCACCCCTGCTTCCCCGGGGCCGCCAGTCAGTCCCGCCGCGCGCTCGCGCAGGGCCCCGGCCTCGGCGGCGCGCACGGTGGTGAAGTCGGCGGTCAGGAGCGAGCCGCGGCTGTTCTGCGGAAGACCGCCCGCCGTGAAGGCGGTGTCGTCGACGAGCAGCGGGCCGTAGGTGGTGAAACTGCTGACCTGGAGTTCGCGGCCGCCGAGCGGGTCGAGCCGCCAGTACGGGTCCGCCGGATCGGCTGCCCGGTACACCCCGGTGACCAGCACCGTGAGCGGGGCGCCGCCGTACCGGTCGGCCAGGCGCACCTCGGCGGGCAGCGCGGCCTCGGTCAGCCCGAGCCGGACCAGCGCCGCCCGGGGCACCGCCACCCCCAGGGGGGACGGGCCGGCCGCGGAGCCCGAACCGCCCGTCGCCTGTGGCCACTGGCCCGCGAGCAGTCGTACGCGTCGGCGGTCGAAGGAGGCGAGCAGCGTCAGATCGGCTTCCCTGCCGGGGGCGGCGGCGCCCGGCAGGCCGTACGGGCGGCTGCGCGCCAGGCTCTCGACGCCGACCGGGAGCCGGCCGAACAGCTCGTCCGCGAAGCCCCGTACGGCCGCGTCGTCCTGGGTGCGTGCCGGCGCCGGGTGCTCGCCGGTGACCAGCACGGTGGCCCGTTCCCGGCCCGGCCCCTGGAGGGCCTGGCGCAGCCCGGCCTCGCCCACGCCGCGCGTGAAGGCGAACAGCGCCGTCAGGACGGTCGTGGTGATCAATACGGTCAGCAGTACGGCGGCGGCGAGCGGCAATCGCCCGCGCAGCCGGCGCACGACGAAGCCGAGCATGTGCCTGTTCCTCCCCCGACCGGACCACTGGCACCGGATAGCGGACGATGCTGTCAGATTCGAACGCACGGGGGAAGGGACTTGCGCGAAGGATGTGACGGATGAGCAAATTCGAGCAGGAGGTGCCTCGGGCGGCGTCCTCCGTCGGCCGATTCGAGTCCCAGGGGGAGCCCACAACATGACGCAGCACCAGGACGGCACGGCCGCGGACCGGACGCCCATGGTCGTCGTGGACGACGTCCACCGGAGCTTCGGCAGCGGCCCGCGGACCGTACACGCCCTGCGCGGCGTCTCGTTCGAGGTGCGCCGCGGCGAACTCACCGCGCTCAAGGGCCGCTCCGGCTCCGGCAAGACCACCCTGCTGAACCTGGTCGGCGGCCTGGACACCCCGACCACGGGAGCCGTCCTGCTCGACGGCACTCCGCTGGCCGGCCTCGACGAGCCGGGGCTGCTGGCCCTGCGCCGGGACCGGATCGGCTTCGTGTTCCAGTCCTTCGGCCTGATCCCCGTCCTCACCGCCGCCGAGAACGTCGGGGTCCCCATGCGGCTGCGCAAGATCCCGGCCCAGCAGCGCGAGGAACGCGCCAGGACCCTGCTGGCCCTGGTGGGCCTGGCCGAGCACGCGGGCCAGCGCCCCGGCGAACTCTCCGGCGGCCAGCAGCAGCGCGTGGCCGTGGCCCGCGCCCTCGCCAACGAACCCGACCTGATCATCGCGGACGAACCGACCGGCCAGCTCGACTCCGAGACCGGGCGCTCGATCATGCGGCTGCTGCGCGCGGTGGTGCGCAGCGAAGGCGTCACCGCGCTGGTCGCCACCCACGACCCGGCCCTGATCGAACTGGCCGACCGGGTGGTGGAACTTCGCGACGGCCGCATAGCCGACGAACACCGGCCGATGAACCTCTGATCCGATCGGATCTGAACTGATCGGATCGGATCGGGCGGCGCGCGGAGCGGTGACGGTCCCCCGTCCACGGGCGGTGATGACGGACAGTGGGCCGCGTGGATGTGGAAGAGATCATCGACACCCTGTACGCGCTGCCCCCGGCGCGGTTCACGGCGGCCCGGGACGAGGCCGCCGCCCGCGCGAAACGGGCCGGGGACCAGGCCGCGGGGAAGCGGATCGCGGGACTGCGCCGCCCCACGCTCGCGGCCTGGACGTCGAACACGCTGGTCCGTGCGAAGCCGGACGAGGTCGAACAGTTCCGCCAGCTCGGGCAGGCGCTGCGGGCGGCGCACCGGTCCCTGGACGGGGAGCAGTTGCGCGATCTGTCCCACCAGCAGCACGTGGTGATCGGGGCCCTGGCCCGCGAGGCGCTCCGGCTGGCCGAGGAGGCCGGGACGGCCGTGTCCGAGACGGTGGTGCGGGAGGTCGAGCAGATCCTGTACGCCGCCCTCGCCGATCCGGAGGCGGCCGAGGCCTGGGCCTCCGGCCGGCTGACGAAGGCCCCGGCCCTGTCGACGGAGTTCCCCGGTGTGGACCCGGACGCCGTACCGACCGCCCCGCCCGCGCCGCCCGCGTCACCCCCGGAGCCGACCGCCCCGCCCGAACCCCGGGTGACCGCCGCCCGCGCCGCCGCCCAGGACGCGCAGTGGGCGGCCGTGGCGCGGGAGGACGAACTACGGCTGGCCGAGGAGGCCCGGCAGCGGGCCGTCGGGCAGGCGGCGGCCGCCGATGCGGAGCTCGAGCGCGCCACGGCCGCCCGCGACCACGCGTACGCCGCCGTGGCCGAGACCGAGGAACGCCACCGCGAGGCCGACCGGGAGGCCGGAAAGGCCCGCCGCGCGGCGGAAACCGCCGCCCGCCGCCTGCGCACCCTGACGGCCGGGACACCGGAGGACGGGGCCGGCTGACGGACGGCTCGCCCGCGCGGACAGGAGGCGGTTCACGGTTGGGCTGCCCGGTGGGCGGTGGCGGTCAGGGCTTCGGTCAGGGATCGGGCGTACGGGTGGGGGCGGCGTCGGCGGGGGAGGAGGAGGCCGATGTGGCGGGCGGGGCGCGGGGGTTCGACGCGGATCACCGTCAGTTCCGGGGACGGGGCCAGCGAGACGTTCGGGACCAGCGAGACGCCCACGCCCGCCGCGACCAGGGTCTGCGCGAAGAAGTAGTCGGTGGTGGACGCCCCCACCCGGAGGTCGAAGCCGGCGAGTTCCGCGTAACGGCGCAGGAACGCCTCCGTCTTGAGGCAGCCGAGCACCCAGCGCTCGCCGGAGAGCTCGGCCAGGCTCAGCGAGGACCGGTCCGCGAGCCGGTGCCCGCGCGGCAGGACCAGCCAGAGCGGGTCCTCCATCAGCGGGACCCAGTCGAGCGCCGGGCGCTCGCCCGGCCGCACGGGCGGCGGCCCGTCGAAGTGATAGGTGAGGGCGAGGTCGGCCGCGCCGCCGCGCACCATCGGCACGGCGGCCTCCGGCTCGCTCTCCAGCACCGTCAGTTCCACCTCCGGATGCGCGGCCACGAACCGGGCGAGCGCCGCGGGCAGCAGGTGGCGGCCGCCGCTGGTGAAGGTGGCCACGGTCAGGCGCGGCCGCGGAGCGGTGAGCCGGTCGATCTCGTGGCGGACCTGGTCCAGTTCGGCGGAGATCGCCTCCGCCGCCTCCACCAGCAGCCGTCCGGGCTCGGTCAGGGTGACCCCGCGGGTGCTGCGCACGGCCACGGGGTGGCCCAGGGTGCGTTCCAGCGCGGCGATGTGCTGGGAGACGGCCGACGGGGTCAGCAGCAGGGCGCCGGCGGCCCTGTTGAAGCTGCCGTGCTCCGCCACGGCCCGCAGGACGCGCAGCCGCTGCACATCGATCATCAGTTTTCCTTCATACGGGTTCAGTCGATCACCAGTTCCGCTGGGGACCCTACAGCGGCAGAGTCGACCGCATGAACACGATTCTTGTCATCGGCGGGAGCCGGTACTTCGGAAAGTCCCTGGTCACCAAGGCGCGGGACGCGGGGCACGAGGTCACCGTGCTCAACCGGGGCTCCAGCGCCCCGCCCGTCGGCGTCGGCCACGTCGTCGCCGACCGCGACGACGAGGAGGGGCTGCGGACGGCGCTGGGTTCGCGCACCTTCGACGCCGTCATCGACCAGGTCTGCTACACGCCCCGGCAGGCCGGCGTCGCCCGGCGCGTCCTCGCCGGGCGGACCGGCCGGTACGTCATGACGTCCACGATGGAGGTGTACGACCCCGCCACCCTCCCCGGCCGCGCGGCGAACGGCGGGACCCCCGTCACGGAGGACTCCCTCGACCTGGCGGGCACCGGGCTCACGGCGCCGTACGCGGACCCCGCGCACGCCTACGCCGAGGGGAAGCGGCAGGCCGAGGCGGTCTTCCTGCGCGAGCCCGCCTTCCCGTTCGTCTCCGTACGGACCGCCCACGTCCTCGGCGGCGGCCGGGAGGAGTTCACCGGGCGGCTGGCGCACTACGTGGAGCGGATCGCCGCCGGGACCCCGGTCGACGTGCACAAAGCCCCGTACGCCACCTCGTTCATCCATCACCGGGAGATCGCGGACTTGCTGTACTGGGCAGCCGCGCAGAGCTTCACCGGGCCGGTGAACGCCGCCTCCCACGGGGAGCTGGACGTGGCCGGGCTCTGCGAGCTGGTCGCCGCGCGGCTCGGGCGGCGGCCGCGGTACCGGGTGGTCGAGGAGGGCGCCGCCGCCTCGCCGTTCTCCTTCGACCGCGCCTACGCCATGGACAACGGCCGCGCCGCCGCCCTGGGTTTCGGCTTCGGCCGGGTCGCCGAGTGGCTGCCCGGGGCGATCGCCGAAGCGGCCGGGCACTAGCCCGGACAGGACCCGGCCGATCGGGAGTCAGCCGTCTCCGGCCCGCCGCTCCAACGGGGTTGCTACCGCCGAGTTGCTCACACTGAAGGTGACGCTCCCCGCCCGGTAGCGGTCGTCGGACCACTCGATCGGGCGGCCCGTCGCGGTCGCGGAGACGTGCCTCTGGCGCAGCAGCGGGCTTCCGCGCCGGACCTCCAGCAGCCGGGCGTCCTCGCTGCCCGCGCCGAGGGCGTCGATGAGGTGCTCGCCGTGGTGGGCGACGATCCCGGAGCCCTGGGCCAGGCTGTCCATGACGGAGCGGCAGTCCGCGGGCAGCGCCTCGACGGCCGCCGCGACCCAGTCCGCGTAGGCGGTCCGCTCCACCATGGTGGGCTCCCCGTCGAGCAGGCGCAGCCGCAGCACGGCCAGGATCTGCGTACCCGGGTCCAGCGCGAGCCGCTCCGCCTCCTCGGCCGTGGCAGGTCTGCGGATCCGGGACAGGAAGCGGCTGTCCGCCCGGTGCCCGACCCCCTCGGCCCACTGGGCGAAGCTGTTCAGCTCGCCGAAGCTGTGCCGGCGCTCCTGGCGCAGGACGGTCCGCCGCGCGCCCTGCCGGGAGCCGATCAGCCCCTCCGCGGCGAGGCTGGCGACCGCCTGTCGGACGGTCCCGCGCGAGGCGGACCAGCGCGCCGCCAGATCGCTCTCGGAGGGCAGCTGCGCGCCCACCGGGAGTTCGCCGGAGGCGATCGCCGCGCGCAGCGCCTCGGCGATCTTCACATGCCGGACCGTGCCCGTGCCCATGCCCTTCGCCCCCTGATCGCCGTGCGTCCGATTCCGCTTCCCAAGATCATTCCAACAGGCGTTTCCCGGATTGCCGCCGACATTCTCGTCTCTTCGTCGAGCCGTGCTCCCGCAGACAGCCTCCGTTCACCGTCCGTACAGCGGGCCCGGGCGAACTGGAGCCAACTTGTTCAGACAAGTGAACCCCTTCGTCTCCGGGAGAGACCGTGCTCAGTTCCTCCGCCCGTCGCGGTGCGGCCGTACTGCTCAGCGCCGCCGTCCTCACCACGCTCAGCGCGTGTGGTGCCGCACCTGACCCCAAGTCCGGCGCCGCCGGCGACGCGAAGAGCAAGGTGCAGCCGGGCGCCGCCGCCTCGGTGGCCGACTTCGGTTCCATGGAGGCCCTCGTCGCCGCCGCGCAGAAGGAGGGCAAGCTCAATGTGATCGCGCTGCCGCCGGACTGGGCGAACTACGGCGAGATCATCAAGGCCTTCGAGGCCAAGTACAAGATCAAGGTCAACAGCGAGAACCCGGACGCCTCCAGCTCCGACGAGATCGCCGCCGTCAAGTCCCGCAAGGGCCAGGACCGCGCCCCCGACGTGATGGACCTCGGCATCGCCTTCGCCCGCAGCGGCGCCGCGGAGAACCTGTTCGCCCCGTACAAGGTCACCGCCTGGGACAAGATCCCGGCCGGCCAGAAGGACGCGGACGGCCGCTGGTACAACGACTACGGCGGCTACGTCTCCATCGGCTGCGACGCCGCGAAGATCCCCACCTGCCCGCAGACCTTCGCCGACCTGCTGAAGCCCGAGTACAAGGGCAAGGTCGCCCTCAACGGCAACCCCACCAAGTCCGGTTCGGCCTTCGGCGGCGTCTACGCGGCCGCCCTCGCCAACAAGGGCTCCTTCGCCGACATCCAGCCCGGCATCGACTTCTTCGGGCAGCTGAAGAAGAGCGGCAACTTCATCCCGGTCGAGTCCACCCCGGCCACCGTGGAGAAGGGCGAGACGCCCATCTCCATCGACTGGGACTACCTGAACGCCGGCTACGCCGAGCAGTTCAAGGGCAAGGGCGTCGACTGGAAGGTCGCCGTCCCCACCGACGGCGTCTACGCCCAGTTCTACTCGCAGGCCATCAACAAGGAGGCCCCGAACCCGGCGGCCGCCCGCCTGTGGATGGAGTTCCTGTACAGCGCGGACGGCCAGAACCTCTGGCTCAAGGGGCACGCCCGCCCGGTCCTGCTGCCCGTCATGACCCAGGACGGCACCGTCGACAAGGACGCCGTCACCAAGCTCCCGCAGGTCCAGGGCACCCCCGCCTTCCCGGCCTCCGAGGAGCTCGACAAGGCCAAGGCCACCCTCGCCGAGAAGTGGGACAAGGCCCTCTCCTGATGCCCACCACCCCCTCCCGTACCGCCGGCGGCACCAGCCGCCGGCGGCGCGGCCCCCGCACCTGGCTCGCCGCCCTCCCGCTGCTGGCCTTCACCGGGCTCTGCTTCGGCCTCCCGCTCGGCGCCATCGCCTTCGGCGCGGTCACCCGCACCGACCCGGCGGACGGCGCCACCCGGCTGACCGGCGAGCACCTCGCGCGCTCGCTCCAGGGCCCGTACCTCGGCTCGCTCATCGGCAGCGTCCAGCTCTCCGCCCTCACCGCACTGATCGGCGGAGTGCTCGGCGTCCTGATCGCCCAGGTCGTGGTCACCTCCCGCTCCACCGCCCTGCGCAGTGCGGCGCTCACCGCCTCGGGCGTGCTCGCCAACTTCGGCGGCGTTCCCCTCGCGTTCGCGTTCATCGCCACCGTCGGGATCTCCGGAGTCGTCACCCAGCTCGCCGACCTCACGAGCCTCGGCTGGAGCCTGTACTCCTTCACCGGCCTCACCGTGGTCTACCTGTACTTCCTGATCCCGCTGATGGTGCTGGTGATCGCCCCGGCGCTGGAGGGCCTGCGCCCGCAGTGGCGCGAGGCCGCCCAGAACAGCGGGGCCAGCGGACGGCAGTTCTGGCGCCACGTCGGCCTGCCGGTCCTCGCGCCCTCCCTGCTCGGCGGGTTCGTGCTGCTCTTCGGCACCGCCTTCGCCGCGCACGCCACGGCCGCCGCCCTCGTCGGCGGGTCCGTCCCGCTGGTCACCCTCAAGATCGCGGACGCGCTGGCCGGCAACGTGCTCACCGGCCAGGAGAACGTGGCGCTCGCCCTCGGCCTCGACATGATCCTGATCGCCGGCCTGGTCATGGCGGTCTACCTGCCCCTCCAGCGACGGAGCGCCCGATGGCTGCGATGACCCCGACCGCCCCGGACACCGAGGCCCCGACGCGGACCCCGGCGCAGCGCCGGACCGCCTCCCGCCCCCGCTCCGGCGCGAGCCGCGGGACGGGCATCTGGCGCGGAGCCGTGCTCGCGCTGACGGGCGCGTACTTCCTCGTCCCGCTCCTCGCCTCCTTCGTGTTCACCGTGCACGTGCCCGGCCAGGGGATCACCTTCGAGGCGTACACCGAGCTGCTGTCCGCCGACGGGTTCACCGAGAGCCTGCTGCTCTCCCTCGGCCTGGCCGCCGCCACCATCGCGCTGTCGCTGCTGCTCGCCGTGCCCGCGCTGGTCGCCGTCCGCATCGGCTCCCCGCGTCTGCGGCCCGTCGTCGAGATCATGTGCATGCTGCCGCTGGTCGTGCCGCCGATCGCCCTCGTCACCGGCATCACCACCGTGCTGCGCTGGGGACCGGAGCACCTGTCGCGGACCCCGCTCTACCAGACCTTCCTCGCCGTCCAGAACGAGAAGTTCCCCGTCGTCCTGGTCCTCGCGTACACCGTGCTGGCACTGCCCTTCGTCTACCGTTCGCTCGACGCCGGACTGCGTGCCGTCGACGTGCCGACCCTGGTCGAGGCGGCCCGCAGCTGCGGCGCGAGCTGGCCGTACGTGGTCCTGCGGGTGCTGCTGCCGAACCTGCGGGCCTCGATCGCCGGCGCCGCCTTCCTCACGCTGGCCCTGGTGCTCGGCGAGTTCACCATCGCCTCCCTCCTCGGGTTCCAGCCCTTCGCGGTGTGGATCGTCTCGATCTCCGGAGCCCAGGCCCGGATGTCCGTGGCCGTGTCCGTCCTCAGCCTCCTGATCACCTGGCTGCTGCTGCTCGCCCTCTCCCGGGCCGGAACCGCCCCGTCCACCGCCGCGGCCGCGCCCGCCACCACCTCCCGCAAGGAGTCCTGACCCCGATGTCCACCACGCCCACCGCCCTTCCCGCCGCCGGGAAGCCGGCCGCCGATTCCGCGCAGCCCGCGGGCGCGCGCGTCGAATTCCGCGGCCTGCGCCGGGCGTTCGGCTCCACCGTCGCCCTCGACGGCCTCGACCTGACCGTCGAGCCCGGCGAACTCCTGGCCCTGCTCGGCCCGTCGGGCTGCGGCAAGACCACCGCCCTGCGCGTCGTCGCCGGATTCGAGCAGCCCGACTCCGGTGAGGTCCTGGTCGACGGAGCGGACATCACCCGGGTCCCGGCCAACCGCCGCGACGCGGGGATGGTCTTCCAGTCGTACAGCCTCTTCCCCAACCTCAACGCCCGCGACAACGTGGCCTTCGGCCTGCGCGTGCGCAAGGTCGGGGCGGCGCAGCGCCGCGAGCGTGCGGCCGAACTCCTCGACCTGGTGGGCCTTCCCGACCACGGCGACCGCTACCCGCACCAGATGTCCGGCGGCCAGCAGCAGCGCGTGGCCCTGGCCCGCGCCCTCGCCCTGCGCCCGCGCGTGCTGCTGCTCGACGAGCCGCTCTCCGCGCTGGACGCCAAGGTACGGGCGAACCTGCGCGAGGAGATCCGCAGGCTCCAGCTGTCCCTCGGCATCACCACCGTGTTCGTCACGCACGACCAGGAGGAGGCGCTGTCGATGGCCGACCGGGTCGCCGTCCTGAACGCCGGCAAGCTCGAACAGTGCGCCGCCCCGGCCGAGTTGTACGAGCGTCCCGCGACGCCGTTCGTCGCCGAGTTCGTCGGCACCATGAACCGGCTGCCCGGACAGCTCACCGACTCCGGCCTGGTGGCGGTGGCGGGCGTCCGGCTGCCGGTGGACGGCCCCGTCCCGTCGACCCCCGACGTGGAGGTCCTCGTACGCCCCGAGAACGTGACGGCGACCGCCGACGCCGAGGGCGAGGCCACCGTGGTCTCCGCCTCCTTCTTCGGCTCGGTGACCCGCCTCCACCTCGAGCTGCCCGGCGGTGTACCGGTCAAGGCCGACCTGCCCTCCCGGGACGCCGGGGCGCTGGTGCCGGGCGCCCGGGCCGCCGTGGGACTGGCCGAGCGGCCCGTGCTCGTCGTGGCCAGGACCGCGTGAGCGTGAGCGCCCTCGGCGCGGTCCTGTTCGACATGGACGGCACCCTCGTCGACACCGAGGTGCTGTGGTGGCGGACCACCGAGGAGGTCGCCGACGGCCTAGGCCACCGGCTCACCGACGCGGACGCGCCGGAGGTGGTCGGCCGCGCGGTCGAGGACACCGCGGCGCACCTCGTACGGGCCGTGGGCCGGGGAGATCCGGCCGCGATCGCGGCCGAGCTCACCCAGCGGTTCTTCCGCCGGGTGGAGGCGGGGGCGCCCATGCGGCCCGGCGCCCAGCGGCTGCTGACCGCCCTGGAGGCGGAGGGCGTTCCCTTCGCCCTGGTCAGCGCCTCGCCGCGGGTGGTCGTGGACTCGGTGGTCGGCGGCTCGCTGGCCCATGTCCCCTTCGCCTTCACCGTGTCCGCCGACGACACCGAGCGGACCAAGCCGCACCCGGACCCGTACCGGGCGGCCGCCGGGCGCCTCGGCCTCGAACCGGGCGCCTGCGTGGCGGTGGAGGACTCGCCCGACGGGGCGGCCTCGGCGGAGGCGGCCGGCTGCGGGGTCCTCGTCGTCCCCTCGCTGCTGCCGGTCCCGGCGTCACCGCGGCGGACCTTCGCGCGGTCCCTGGAGGACGTCACTCCCGCGCTGTTGAGGGGTCGCGTGGGGCCGCCCGTGTGAGACCCGGCCCGGTTGGTTGGGTAGGGTGCCGGACGTCGGGAGAGATCTGCGTGGGAGACATGAGTTGATGAGTGGTCAGCAGCCGGGCCGGGACAGTTCGCCTCAGGTCTTCCAGCCGCTTGCCGGTGACGACCCGACCACCATCGCCGGGTACCGGCTGGCCGCCAAACTCGGCGCCGGCGGCATGGGCAAGGTCTACCTCTCGTACACCCCCGGCGGCCGGCCCGTGGCGATCAAGGTGATCCGGCCCGAGTTCGGCGAAGACGCCGAATTCCGGCGCCGGTTCACCCAGGAAGTGCAGTCCGCGCAGCGCGTGCAGGGGCTGTTCACCGCTCCCGTCATCGACGCCGACACCGACAGCGCCCAGCCCTGGCTGGCCACCGCGTACGTGCCGGGGCCCTCCCTCGCCGACGCGGTGGTCGCGCACGGGGCGCTGCCCGTCGAGGCGGTGCTGCTGCTGATCGCCGGCATGGCCGAGGCCCTGCACGTCATCCACGGCGCGGGCATCGTCCACCGGGACCTCAAGCCGTCCAACGTGCTGCTCGCCGCGGACGGGCCCCGCGTCATCGACTTCGGCATCGCCTACGCCGCCGACGCGACCTCCCTCACCGGCAGCGGGGTGACCATCGGCACCCCCTCCTTCATGGCCCCGGAGCAGGCCGCGGGGCGCAAGGTGACCCCGGCCACCGACATCTTCGCGCTCGGCCAGGTCGCCGCGTACGCCGCCACCGGAACCCCGGCCTTCGGCGAGGGGACCTCGCACGGCGTGCTCTACCGCATCGTCCACGAGGAGCCCGACCTCAGCGGGGTCCCGGAGCGGCTGACCGAACTGGTCACCCGGTGCCTCGCCAAGGACCCCGAGGCCAGGCCCTCCCTGGCCGAGATCATCGCGCTCTGCCAGGCCGCCAACGCCGAGACGGTGCTGCGCCGCCCCGAGGACTGGCTCCCGGCCCCGGTCGCCGCCGACATCACGGTGCGCGCCGCCGCCCCCGCCCCGGTGCAGACCCCGCCGCCCCCGGCGACCGCCCCGGCCGTGCCGGCGTACACGCCCACCGCGCCGGTGGCTCCGGCCACCCCGCCCCCGGGGTTCGGCCCGCCGCCGCAGCAGCACACGCAGCCGCAACAGCCCCAGCAGCCCCCGCAGTCGTACCCCACGCCCGCGCCCACGCCTGCCCCGGCCCCCGGACCCGCCGCCGCGCAGGCCCACGCGCAGCACTACGCCCCGACGCATTTCCCGGCGCAGCCCCAGCCCCAGCATCCCCGGCCGTACCCTGGCCAGTTCACGCCGCCGCCCACCCAGCCCCCGCAGAGCAAGGGCAAGAAGGGCCTGCTCATCGCCCTGGCGGCCGCGCTGGTCTTCGCCGTGGCGGGGAGCGCCACGGCGTACGTCCTGCTGAAGAACAACAAGGGAGGGCAGGCACAGGGCAGCGGCCCCTCGCAGGACAAGGGCAAGGACGCGGAGCAGGCCGCAGGAGGCCAGACGGGCTCGGCCAAGCCGAGCGCCAAGCCGAGCACCAAGCCGAGCGCCAAGGCCGACCCGACGCCGGCCGACTTCAAGGCGATCAACCTCACCGCCGGCTACCACCTGACCCTCGGGGACGACGACGTCCGGCCCCAGCAGGGTGAGGACGGTGGGTACGAACTCTCCTACGACACCGGCGGGTACCTCGACGCGGAAACCTCGGAGGGGAACCTGGTGCTGCTCGATCCGGGGCAGGAGGGCTCCCTCGCCGCCTGCCGCGCCGAAACCCGGTTCGCCAAGAACATCTATCTGACCAAGCTCGCGAAGGGCCGCCAGATCTGCGTCATCACCGGGACGGGGCACATGGGCCTGGTGACCGTGCAGGGGTTCTCGCCCGAGGGCTCGCCGAGCAAGTACATGACGCTGGACGTCACCGTCTGGCGCAACGCCGTCGGCGCCGGCTCCGGCTCGCGCAGCTGACCCCGTGCCCGTGAACCCGGCACCGGAACCGGCATCCCGGCGGACACCGCTCCACCGGACCGTCGCCGCGGATCTGCGGACCGCCATCACGGCGGGCGAGTACGGCTCAGGCGCCCGGCTGCCCGCCGAGGACGAACTCGCCCGCCGCTACGGCGTCTCGCGCGGTACGGTCCGCCAGGCGCTGGCCGCGCTGCGCAGCGACGGGCTGATCACCTCGCGCCGAGGCACCCGCCGGGTGGTCCTGGCCGGGCCCGGCGGCGGGAGCGGTACGACCGAGCTGCGCAGCTTCACGCGGTGGGCCCGCTCGCTGGGCGAGCAGCCGGGCGGCCGTACCGACTCCGTCGTCCGGGGGCGGGCGGACGCCGAGGAGGCGGAGCAGCTGCGGATCGAACCGGGCGCCACCGTCCACCACGTGCTGAGGCTGCGCACGCTGTCGGGCACCCCGGTGATGGTGGAGCGTACGACGTACCCCGGGGCGGTGGGGGAGCTGGTGGCCGCCATGCCCGCGGACACCGTCTCGTACTCGGAGCAACTCGCCCTGCACGGCGTGCTGTTCACCGACGCCCACCACACCATCGACCTCGTGCCCGCGGACGCGGACGACGCGCGGCTGCTGGGCTGCCGGGCCGGGGAGTCGCTGCTCCGGGAGCGGAGGCGCTCCACCGACCCGGCGGGGGTCCCGGTGGAGTGGTCCCAGGACCGGTACCTGCCGGGGACGGTGGCCTTCACCGCCCACAGCACGGCGGCCGGTGCGCTGGGCCGGAGGCTCAGGCCCTGACCAGCAGCCGTTCCAGCAGGGGGCGGAAGTACTCGAAGTCCGGGATCGCCGCCTCCGGGTCCTTGGCCTGCTCGTCCCAGCGCCGTACGGCCACCGCGTCGGCCGCGCCGGGCAGTGCCTCGAAGGCGCGCGCCTGGGCCTCGGTCATCGGGCCGCCCTGTACGCGCAGGGTGTGTACGGAGGCCTCGGACAGCAGGTCGAAGTAGCCGGGCTCGGCCGTGCACAGGTAGCGCTTCGCGGCGACGTGCAGCCGCACCGGCTCGGTCACCGCCGGTCCGAACCACCGGGCCAGCCAGTCGGCGCCGGTGTGGCTGTGCCGGTTGTCCAGGCCGTCCTCCATGAGGTCCCGGCCGGTCACGGCTCCGTGGAAGTGCCCGATGTCGTGCAGCAGCGAGGCGGCGACGAGATGTGCGGGGGCGCCGGCCGCCTCGGCGAGGGCTGCGGCCTGGAGCATGTGCTGGGCCTGGGTGACGGCCTCGCCGAAGTACTCGGCGCTGCCCTCGCCCTCGAAGAGCGCGGCGAGGGTGTCGATGGGGCTGATGTCACGGGTCATGAGCGGTCTCCTCCACGGCGCAGGACGGACAGGGTGGACAGCAGGCCGTCGAGGTCGGCGTACGCGCCCTGGAGGTGGCGGGCGCCGGACTCGGCGAAGGCCGTACGGGCGTGCAGCAGGCGGGTGTTGTCGAAGACCACGCAGTCGCCGGGGGCGAGGCGGAAGTCCAGCTGGAGCTCGGGGCGCAGCAGCAGCTCCGCGAAGCTCCGGTAGGCGGCGTAGAACTCCTCGACGACCGCGGCGGGCTGGTGCAGGGTGCCGATGGAGCGGTTGTTGAACCGGATCTCGCGGATGCGCCCGAGCGGGTCCACGCCGATCAGCGGCCGGTGGGCGCGCAGCTCGGTGCGGGCGTCGGCGAAGGCGAACTCCACGGGCACGCGGGTCAGCACGGCGAAGGCGTCCGGGTCCTCGGCGCGCAGCAGCGCGGCGGCGTGGAAGCCGTCGACGAGTCCGGAATCCCCGCCCCGGGCCTCGTTGCTCAGACAGTGCAGCAGCTGGAGCGTGGGTACCGGGTCCCGGTACGGGTTGTCCGTGTGCGGGGTGATCCGGGCCCCGGTGAAGGCGAGGTTGTTGGGGTCGGCCTCCACCCGCACCTCGAAGAGTTCGCCGTAGTTCGTCTCGCGCACGAAGCCGAAGGTGCGCGCCACGTCGAGGACCATCCGGTCCCGTGGCGGTACGCCGCGCAGGAGGACGAAGCCGAGGCGCACCACGCTCTCCAGCGTCCGCATCCGGACCCGGCGGTCGCCGATGTACGCGTCCCAGCCGGCCTCGGGGATCCGCCCGGCCAGGTCTGCCGCGGCCCACGGCTCCTTGTCGGCCTCGGTCCGGCCGTCGCCCGCGTGGGGCGCGCCGGTGGTGTGTGCGGCGCCGGGCGCGTGGGCGGTCAGCCAGGCCTGCGGGTAGACGGACCGGTGCCCGTCGGGCTCCCACCGCACTTCCAGGCCGGGGCTGCCGTCGGCGGCCGGTACGCCGCTTCGTACCGCGCCGATGGCCAGGCCGTCGGGCAGGTCGGTGATCTGGAACAGCTTCTGGCCGGTGCGCGGATCGCGGCACTCGACGCAAGGGCAGTTGTCGCGCAGCCAGAACGCCGGCGGATGGGCCGGGTGGATGGTCTCCGTCACGGACATCGATGCTCCCGTCAGAGTTGTATATACAACTTTCGAGACGGCATGCTGGCAGCGCCGGATGACCGGAAGGTGTCGGCAAGGTGTCCGCGGGCCCCGCCCGCTCCCGAGGAACCGGATCGGGCGGGCCGTCGTCTGAGACCCCGTGTGGATGAAACGAAGAATTCTGGTCCTGCTGTTCGCCCTGCTCGCGACCCAGTTGGGCTCGCTCGTCAACCCCGCGTGGGCCTGCGGATGCGGGGCGATGATCCCTGAGGGCTACGCGCGGATCGGGGTCGAGAAGGAGACCTCCGTCGTGCGCTGGGACGGCCGCACCGAACAGATCGTGATGCGGTTCGTGGTGCGCGGGGACGCGCCCCGGGCGGCCTGGATCATGCCGGTGCCGGGGCGGGCCACGGTGGAGCTCGCGGACGGGGCCATGTTCGGCGAGCTGTCCCGGCTGACCGAGCCGCAGGAGAAGACCCGCCACTACTTCTGGCCGCGCGAGGACGACTGGCCCTTCTCCTCCCGCTCCCGGGACGGCATGGTCGGAGCCATGCCCGGCGCCGGTGCGCCCTCGGTCGGGGTGGTGGGCCGGGAGCAGCTCGGCGACTTCGACGTCGCGCGCCTGACCGCGACCGACCCGGACGCGCTGCGGAACTGGCTGGAGGACAACGGCTTCAAGCTGCCGGACGGCCTCGCCACCGAACTGAAGCCCTACGTGGACCAGAAGTGGGAGTACGTCGCCGTCCGGCTCGCCCCGCGACAGCAGGGCAAGAAGCTGCAGGGCACCCTGGACCCGCTGAAGATCCGCTTCGACAGCGACCGGCTGGTCTACCCGATGCGGCTCTCCCGGATGGCGAAGACCCCGCAGTCCCTCGGCCTGTACGTGCTCGCCGACCACCGCATGGAACCCGGCTCCACGATCGGCGGCTCCGCACCGAAGGTGACCTTCGCGGGCACCGTGACCGCGAAGGACGCTCCCCTCGCCGAACTCACGGGCGGCAAGCCGGTGTTCCTGACCGCGATCGATCAGGAGTTCCCGGAGCCGGGCCGCATAGACGGGGACCACGAACTGCGCGCCACCGCCAAGGACACCCCGTACCGCCGGACCGTCTACCACGACGAACTGCTCACGGTGGGCGACGGCGTACCGGTGTGGCTCCTGACGGTGGCGGCGGCCCTGGTGGTGTCGGCCGCCGCCATCACGGTCCGGCTCCGGCGCCGCCGGCGGACCTCCTAGGACAGGGCCTGGAAGGGCCGGTCCTAGAAGGGCCGGTTCGGCTGGGTTCGCCAGAACGCGCACTGGTGGTCCGCCCCGAACGACGAACCCGGACCGGCCTCCACCGGGCCCAGGGTGAGGACCGGGGCGACCCCGGAGCCGGGGACGACCGCCGGCCAGCGGGCCTGACCCGGCACGACGGGAGAGCCGAAGCGCGCGAAGGCGCCCCAGTAGCGCTTCATCCGGGTTGCCAGCGCCACCTGCACCGGGGTCAGCGGCCGTTCACCCATGGTGAAGTCGTGCAGATAGGCCAGCTCGGCACTGTGCGCGTTCGACTGGTCCAGGCCCGGTACCTGCGCCCCGGCCAGCGTCGGCGACTGCGGATCGTCGAACTCGTACGCGTACGTCGGTACCTGGGACGCGAACAGCTCCGCGGTCCACGCCGTGTGACAGGCGAACGTGGAGTCCGTCATGACAGCCGAAAGCGCCAGATAGGGCGAGCCGTGGGCCTCGACCGGATAGCGGGCCAGCACCTCGGGCCCCGCGTCCCCGTACCCCGCGAGGACCTGCGCCGTGTACTGCTCCCGGGTCAGGTGCGGCTGCGTCAGCGCGACGAAGAACCGGGCCTCGGAACGGGTGCTGCCGATCAGGACCGGCACCTTGTTCCACGCCCCGCTCCGGACGGCCCGCTCCGGATCGGCCGGCAGCAGGCCGTCGCCCGACGCCGGACCCGGAGTGGGCAGCGTACGGGCCGCCTCGACCAGAGCCGCTCCCGGGGCGCCGCGCAGACACGCGGCGACCCCGGCCGGACCGCCGCACCCCGCCTGGGCGGCGAACTCCCGCGCCAGGGCCTCGGCCCGGGCCCTGTCGGGCGTACGCAGCAGGGTGCACGGCCCGCTCTGCAGGACCGCCCGGTGGAACAGGCCGGCCGCCGAAGGGGCCGCCAGCAGCGCGCACACGGAACCGCTGCCCGCAGACTGGCCGGAGACCGTGACGCTGTCCGGATTCCCCCCGAACGCGCCGATGTTCTCCTGGGTCCACCGCAGCGCCGCGATCTGGTCCATCAGCCCGAAGGAGCCGGAGCGCACCTCGTGCTGCCCGTTCAGCTCGGGAATGTCCAGATAACCGAGCTGCCCCAGCCGGTAGTTGATGCTGACCACCACGGTCTGGGTGAGCTCGGCCATCGTCCGCCCGCCGAACTGGGTCCCGGTGCCCTGGCTGTACGCACCCCCGTGCATCCAGACGATCACCGGGAGCCGGGCTCCGGGCCGGGCCGTCCGGGGCCGGTACACGTCCAGGTACAGGCAGTCTTCGCTGACGGCCCGCGGATCACGCAGGCCGAACGGGGAGAACTGCAGGCACGCGGGAGCCTGTTGGCCGGCCTCCCGCACCCCGGTCCAGTGCGACGGCGGCTGCGGCGCCCGCAACCGGGCGTCCCCGACCGGGGGAGCGGCGTACGGGACGCCCAGGAACTCCTGCGCCCCGTCCCGGGTCTGTCCGCGAAGGGCGCCCTGCTCGAGGGCGACCACCGGGTGCCCCGATCCGCCGCCCTGTGCCGTCGCCGGAGCCGTCGGGATGAGCAGGGCGACCGCCAGGGCGAGGACGGCGCCGAGCAGGGGCCCGGTCCGGCGTTTCACGGGCGGAGCCCGGCGATCAGGGCGGAGGCCACGGCCTGGTCGGCCGGGCCGGTGTTCCAGTCGGAGTTCATCGGGCTGACGGCGATCCGGCCCGCGCTGACGGCCTCGATGTCGCCGCCCTTGGCCGCGGGCCGCAGCGCCACCCTGACGGTGACCTTCCAGGTGCCGTCGCCGGAGTCGGCGAAGTCCGGCTGGAGGAAGTTCTGCGGATCCTGGAAGGTCGCGGCCACACCGGCGGCCGTCCCCGTACCGTCCGTGCCGACCACCGGGTGGTTGACGTTGAGGCCGACACCCGCGGGCAGCAGCCGCCCGGACCGGGCCCGCGTCTGCAGCCGGTCGATCAGCTTGACCGCGAAGTCGAGGGTCGGGCCCATGGCGTTGACGGTGGTGACCGGGTCCGGCGCGGTCACACCGCCGGTGCTCAGCGCGATGGCGGGCACGCCGGACTCCAGCGCGGCGACGGCGCCGCCGACCGTACCGGAGTGGGTGGCGAGCCCGCCGACGTTCGGGCCGAAGTTGGTGCCGGAGACGACGAGGTCGGGGGCCTTGTCCGCGAAGACCTCGGCCAGCCCGAAGGCGACGGAGTCGCCCGGCGTGCCGTCGACGGCCCACACCTTGGGCTCGGGGTGCTTCACCGCGAGGGTGGGAGCGCTCATCATCTTCGTGCCGGTGCCGCTCTGGTTGGTGAGCGGGGCCACGATCGTGACGTCGTGGCCGGCCGCGGTCAGCCACTCGAACGCCTTCCGGATGCCGGGCGCGTTGTAGCCGTCGTCGTTGGTGAGCAGGATCCGCAGCGGGGCGGCGGGCTCGTGCCCCGGGGCGGCGGTCTGCGGGGAGGCGGCCGCGGGCGCCGTACCGGCCAGGGCCGGAGTGCACAGCAACAGGGCGGCCAGCGGCAGAACACGCTTGCGTATCACGGGGATGCTCCTTCGGAGGGGTGGGTGAGGGTGGGTTCGGGGGATCAGCGCACGCTGCGGATCGGGAGGATGGCGAGCGCGCCGATCAGGGACAGGGCCCCGCCGGCCAGGAAGAGCGGGGTGTAGCCGCCCAGTCCGGTGACGATGGCCGAGGCGACGAACGGGGCGATGATCTGCGGCCCGGCGTTCGCGATGTTGAGGACGCCCATGTCGCGGGCGGCGTCCTCGGCCCGGGGAAGGACCAGGGTGACCAGCGCGGTGTCGACGGCCATGAAGCAGCCGAAGGCGAGGCCGTTGAGCGCGCTGAACACGATCATGCCGGTCCACGTCGGGCTCACCACGGGGACCGCCATGACGAGTCCGGCCAGTGCGGCCGAGACGCCCACGAACACCTTGCGGCGGTTCCACCGGTCGGACAGCAGGCCGCCCAGCACGGTCGAGAGGGCCATCGCGACCATCGACACCGGGGTGAGGACGGCCATGGCGGCGGGCGGGGTCAGTCCGGCGGGCAGCGCGATGTGGTCGTCGAGGATGTACAGCTGGTAGCCGACGACCGAGAAGTAGCCGAGGACCATCAGGGCACGGCCGATGAAGGCCCACCGGAAGTCGTGGTTGCCCAGGGACGAGAGGAAGGCGGCGAGCCGGGCGCCCTTGGGACGGGCGGCCTCGGCGGCAGCCGCCGCCGTGGCGGACGCGCTGCGCGGGAGATCCCGGCAGAAGGTGGTGAGCGCCAGCGCCGCCACGGCGACGATGGCGCCGAAGACCAGGTAGCCCGTACGCAGGTGTTCCGCGGTCTGCGAGGCGACGAGGACGCCGACCGTGCCGCCGATGGGCAGACCCAGTCCGACCAGCGCGGACGCGGTGCCGCGGCGGGCGGCCGGGATGCGGTCGGGCACGATCGCGGTGACCGCGGCCTGGTAGACGTTCATGGTCGCCTGCACCAGGCACCAGCCGATGCCGACCAGGAGCGCGGTGCTCACGCTGCCGAGGAAGGCCAGGGCGGCGAGCGAGGCGAGGGCGCCGCCCAGGATCCAGGGGCCGCGGCGCCCGGTGCGGTCGGAGAGGGCGCCGGCGATCGGGTTGAAGGCGGTGGCGAAGATCGAGCTGACTCCGCCGACCAGGCCCAGGACGGCGACCTTGTTGACGGGGTCGATCTCGGCGATCTGGAGGGGCAGCAGGACCGAGCCCACGCCCATGTAGACCGCCATCATGGCGGAGTTGGCGAACAGCAGCAGGGGCAGCAGACCGCGCTGGCGGGGCGGTTCGGGGGCCGCGGGGACGGGATCGACGACGTCGGGCAGGGCCATGACGACTCCTCGGGGACGGAGCGGGGAGGTGGCGGGTGCGGGGGCGCCGCACAGGCGGGGAGCGGCGGCGGAACGCCGAAAGACGCGGCGGACGAGCGCGGTTCACTTAATGTTGTTACACGTGTCACCTAAGGCGCTGGACACTGTGTAGCACCCATTTCCGGCCACCGCCAGGGGGTATGCGGGGTAGTGGTGCAGATCGTGACCGCCCGGAGATCCCTTGCTGCCATGACGTGTAACCAAGGCTTGTGTGACGACGGGGTCTCGGCCATACTCCGCGCCGCGGCGCGACGGCCCCTTGCGTCGGCAGGGTCCTGGCGGCGCGTCCGTCGGTGGGGCTGGTGGTGTTCCCGTTGTGTGCGGGACGCTGGTGATGGAGGCGGCGGGTCTTCACTGAAGAGCGCCCCAGATATCGCGAAGTGTTGACGGTCGAGAATTTCGCGCAATACTCTCGTGGTGTCGGCGCGCATCCGGCGCGCGACCAGGAAGGACCGGCTCATGGCTCACTCCCCAGGCGAGGACCCGATGGTCGTGGACCTGCCCGCAGGGCGGCTCCGCGGCGCGGCCGAAGGGGGTCTCCTCGTCTTCCGCGGCGTGCCGTACGCCGAACCGCCGGTCGGCGACCTGCGCTGGAAGCACGCCCGCCCGCACGCGGGCTGGAGCGGAATCCGCGACGCCACCGCCGACGGCCCGAGCGCGCCGCAGCTCTACCGGGAAGGCGGTGACCCGGTTCTCGGCGGCCACGGTTCGCCCCCCTTCGACGAGGACTGCCTGACGCTCAACGTCTGGACTCCCGGCGCCGACGGAGCCCGCCGCCCGGTGCTCGTCTGGATCCACGGCGGCGGCTTCGTGTCCGGCTCCGGTTCACTGCCCGGCTACTCCGGCGCGACCTTCGCGCGCGACGGCGACCTCGTGGTCGTGAGCATCAACTACCGCATCGGACCGCTGGGTTACCTCTGTCTCGGCCCCGAGGACGGCGAGCAGGGCGAGCCGGGCGAAGGTGTCAACCACTGGCTCACCGACCAGCTCGCCGCCCTGCGCTGGGTACGGGAGAACATCGCCTCCCTCGGCGGCGACCCGGACTCCATCACGGTCGCCGGCCAGTCGGGCGGAGCGGTGTCCACCGCGGCCCTCGCCGGGCATCCGCAGGCGCAGGGCCTGATCAAGCGAGTGATCCTGCAGAGCCCGCCCTTCGGGCTGGACCTCCCCGACCCGGACGCCGCCCTGGAGCGCACCGCCGCCTACCTGGAGCTGGCCGGGGCCAAGGACGTGGCGGAACTGCGCACCCTGCCCTGGCCCGCGCTGATCGGAGCGAGCATCGGACTGTTCGCGCGGACCACGCGGTGGGGGTACTGGCCGACCCCCTTCCTGCCCGTGATCGACGCCGACACCCTGCCGCAGCACCCGGCCGAGGCCCTGCTGGGCGGGGCGGCTGCCGGGATCGATGTCATGATCGGCTGGACGCGGGAGGAGGCCAACTTCGGGTTCGCCCTCGACGAGGGGTACGCCGCCGCGACCCGGGACCAGGTCACCGACCGCATCGCGGAGACCTTCGGCGCTGCCGCCGCCCCTTCGGTGTACGCGGCGTACGAGCGGACCCGCCCCGGCGCCGGCCCGCACGACGTGCTCATGGACCTGATCACGGACGAGCTCTTCCGGGTCCCCGCCGTACGGCTGGCCGAGGCCAGGGCCGAGCTGGGCCGGCCCGTCTGGGCCTTCCAGTTCGACCTGCCCACCCCCGCCTGCGAGGGCCGGCTCGGCGCCGCGCACTGCCTCGAGCTCCCCTTCGTCTTCGACAACTTCGACCAGTGGTCGCACGCGCCCTTCCTGAACGGGCTCGACCCCGCCGTCCGCGACGGCCTCGCGCACGCCATGCACCAGGCCTGGATCGCCTTCGTCCGCACGGGCGACCCGAACCATTCCGGCCTGCCGCGATGGCAGCCGTACGACACCGGGACGCGCACCACGATGCGCTTCGACTCGGTCGTCACCGCCCTCGACGACCTCGCCGGCGACTCCCGGCTCCTTCATCTGACGCGTGTAACCTAAAGGGAGGTACAAGAGTCCGGCAGAAGGAGCCCCGAGGGACGTCATGGCCAAAGACACGAGCGTCCCCGCGTCCATCACCAGTGCCGACGTGGCGCGGCTCGCCGGGGTGTCACGCGCCACCGTCTCCTTCGTGCTGAACGACACCCCCGGTCATCGCGTCAGCGAGACCACCCGGGCCCGGGTGCGCGACGCGGCCAGGCAGCTCGGCTACGTCCCGCACGCCGCCGCCCGGTCCCTGCGGGCCGGCCGCAGCAACCTCGTCCTGATGCCCGCCTCGATCTCCGCGATCGGCCGCCTCGTCAGCGACTGGGTGGACGACCTGCACAGCGAGCTCGACCGCCACGGCTACACGGCCGTGCTCCACGCGGGCCGCTTCGCCGACCCCCTCGACGCCGCCCGGGCCTGGGCCGAACTGCGCCCGGCGGCCGTCGTCGCCATGGACGGCGACCGCTTCACCGGCCAGGCGGCCGAGCTGCTGCGCCGCGCCGGGGTGCGGGGCCTGCTCGCCTTCGCGGCCCACCCCGTCGAGGGGGTGCACACCATCGACTTCGACCACGCCCGGATCGGCGCCGCCGCGGCCGAGCACCTGATCGGCCGGGGCCGCAGCAGGATCGGCGTCGTCATGCCCCTCGAGCGCGGCCTCGGCACGCTCGCCCAGCCGCGCCTCGCGGGCGCCGAGTCGGTCGCCGCCCGCCGCATGGCCACGGTCACCCCGGTGGAGCTGGCCTACACCCGCGAATCCGTGACCGCCCTGGCCCGGCGGTGGCGGAGCCTGCACCTGGACTCCGTCTTCGCCTACAACGACGAGTACGCGGCCCTGCTCCTGCACGCGTTCCAGGCCGAGGGCATCTCCGTACCGGACGAGGTCGCCCTCGTCGGCTCCGACGACCTCGTCCTCTCCGCGCTCCAGCAGCCCGCGCTCACCACGGTCCGGCTGGACCTGCCGTCGGCCGCCCTGATCGCGGACACCGTGCACGAGCTGATCGAGACCGGAACGGCCCCGGCGGTACCGGCCGTCGAGGCCGTGCTCGTCCACCGCCAGACCTCCTGAGGACCCTTCCGGGGCGTGTCCGCGGCCGCGCGGCGCCCCGACAGCCGTCGGGACGCCGCGCGGACACGGTGGTGGGACTACTGCTCGGCGCTGCCCGACGCGGCCGCGGGAGTGAGGTGCCCGGCCAGGAAGGCCACGCTCTCGGCGACGATCCCGGGGACGTCCGGGGAGCCGAGGAAGATGTGGTCCGCGCCCTCGACGGGCTGCAGGGTGACCTCGCCCCCGGCGCCCTCCAGCGCCTCGGCGAGCGCCTCGCTCTGGCTGTAGGGGACCAGGCCGTCGTGGGTCCCGTGCACCAGCAGGAAGGGCGGCAGGTGCGGACCCCCGGCGTACGTCACCGGGCTGGCCGCCCGCGCCGGTTCCGGGTCCTCGTGCACCGGGGCGCCGAGCAGGGCCTCGTACGGGTCGGGGAACTCGACCTCGGACGGCATCGCCGGCATGGGGTGGGCGGCCAGGGCGACCAGGTCGGAGCAGCCGTACCAGTCGACGACGGCCAGCACCCCGCTCTCCCCGGAGGCGACCCCCTCCGTGCCCTCCAGGGCCGGGCCGCCCGGGCTGCCGGGGCCGACGAGACCGGCGAGCGCGGCCAGGTGGCCGCCGGCCGACTCGCCCCAGACGCCGATCCGTTCGGGGTCGATGCCGAGGACGTCCGCGAACGCGCGGACGTAGCGGATGGCGGACTTCACATCGTGCAGCTGGGCCGGGAAGGGCGCTTCGAGGCTGTGCCGGTAGTCGATGGAGACCAGCGCGAGCCCGGCCCCGAGCACCGAGCCGTGCAGCAGGTCGGCGGGCACGGTCGGCGGCGGGTAGCGCCGGTCGCCGTCCAGCCAGCCGCCGCCGTGGATCCAGACGACGGCGGGGAACGGTCCTTCGCCGGCGGGCACCTGGACGTCGAGCAGCCGGGGACGGTAGCCGGGCGTGGTCGCGTACGTGACCCCCTCGAAGCGGCGTACGCCGTCCGGGCCGGTCACGGGCCGTACCGGGGGCCGGTACGGCGGGGGCGGCCAGGTCATGTCGGCGATGTCGAAATCGGCCGGGAGAGATTGCGTCATTGCGGCCCTTCCAGGGTGAGGCGGCCGGGGCGGGCACGGGCTTCGCGACGTTTGTCCGAAATGCTTGCGCGGGCCACCGGGGAGACGTTAATGTGTTACACGTGTAATCACGACTCTAGCGAGGCGTTTCCGCTGACCACAAGCCCAGGGGCTCACCCATTTGGGGATTGGTTACACGAGTCACTCCAGCGGCCGCTCGCCTTCCCCTCCGGGAGCACGTCATGCTCACCACCATCGGCGGCTCGGTCCGCAGCTTCACCCACTGGGTCACCGATCCCGCCCCGGCGGCCGTCCCGCAGGTCAGGGCCCGGGTGCGGGCCGTACTCGAAGTCTGGCGGGTTTCCCTCGACGAGTCGGACGCCCTGCTGCTGGCCGTCAGCGAGCTCGTCGGCAACGTCGTCCGGCACGCGGGCGCGGGCCGGATGCGGGTGGCGGTGACCTCCGACGCCGGATGGCTCCGGCTGGAGGTCACCGACCAGGGCGCGTCCCTCCCGCGGCTGCCCGCACCCCGCTCGGAGGTCGACCCGGACTCCGAAGACGGGCGCGGACTGCTGATGGTCCAGCTTCTGGTGGCCGGGATGGGCGGCGAACTCGCCGTGATCGCGGACGAGTTCGGCAAGTCCGTCCGCGTGCGCATCCCGGCGGCCTGATCGCCCGGACAGGACCTACCCGACGGAGACGCGGTCCTCTTGTGGCCTGGCGGCCGCGGGCTCGGCCTGGTGGCGGCGACGGGCGCCGCCCGGGCGGACCGGCCACCAGGTGCTCCGGCCGAGGAGCGCGGCGAGCGCGGGCACCAGCACGATGGACAGGACGAACGCGGACAGGATGATGCCGAGCGCCGTCGCGAAGCCGATTTGCTGGGTGGACGGGTTCGAGTTGACGGCCAGGCTGCCGAAGGAGGCCGCGAGGACGACGCCCGCCGTGGCGATCGCGGGCGCGGTGTGCCGCACGGCACGGGCGACGGCCGCGCGGGCCGGTCCGGGACGTTCCATCTCCTCGCGTATGCGGTCGCTGATCAGGATGTTGTAGTCGGTGCCGAGGGCGACGACGAAGAGGAACAGCACCAGCGGGAGGACGAAGTTGACGCCCGGCTCGTCGAGCAGGTGCTGGAAGAAGAGGGCGGAGGCGCCGAGGGTGGCGGCGAACCCGAGGCCGACGGAGATCATGAGGATCGCGGGGGCCAGCAGGCTGCGCAGCAGGACGAGCAGGATGAGGGCGATCAGCACCGCGGCGACCGGGAACACGATCCGCAGATCGTGGTCGACGGCGGTGGAGATGTCGGCGAAGATCGCGGCCGTGCCGCCGACATGGGCCTCGGTCCCGGCGGGGGCGGCGCCGGCGATCGTGTCGCGTACGGGTCCCGAGACGAGGTCGCGGGCCTGCTGGGTCTGCGGGCCAGGGGTGAGGTAGAGGTCGAAACGAGCGGCCGTGCGGCCTTCGTTGAGGGTGGTCGCGCCGATCCTGCCGACGCCCTCGACCACGGCGAGGGCCCGGGGCAGGGCCTCGATCCCCTCTGCGGTGAGGGTCTGGCCGTCCTTCGCGGTGACGTAGACCGTGGCCGGGTCGGACACCCCGGCGGGCAGGGCGCGGGAGATCTCGGCGGCGGTGGCGGCGGCCGGGGTCTCGAGGTTGCCGCCACCCTGGCCGAAGTCCATCCGGATGCCGGCCAGTCCGGCCGCGAGGGCGCCCAGCAGGGCCACGGAGGCGAGCACGAGGGTCAGCGGGCGGCGGGCGACCAGGGCGCCGAAACGAGAGGCGGCCCCTTCGGCGGGCTCCCGCTTGAGGGCGCGGGAGGGCCAGAACATCTTCCGTCCGGTGGCCGCGAGCAGCGCGGGCATCAGGGTCAGGCTGGCCAGCAGCATGACCAGTACCGACACGGCGATGGCCGGCCCGAGGACGCGGAACTGCCCGAAGGTCGCGATGGCGAGGGTGGCGAACGCGGCCACGATGGTCAGGGCCGCCGACGTGATGGCCGTGCCGACCCGGGCGCTGACCTCGGCCGCCGCCTCGCGGACGGGCTGCTCCGGGCGGGACCGCAGCTGCTCCCGGAAGCGGAAGAGGAGGAAGAGGAAGTAGTCGACGCCGATGCCGATCAGCACGACGCTGATCATGCTCGGCGTGGAGGGGTCCAGCTTGATGCCGGTGAGCGCCGCGCCGCCGACCACCGCGCCCGCCGCCGCGCCGCCGACGATGACCACCGCGAACAGCGGCACGAAGGCGGCCAGGACACTGCGGAACACCAGGATGTTGATCAGCACGATCAGGCCGACCATGACGATCCCGACGATGGTCTGGGTGGTCTTCTCGGCGTCGGCGGTGTCCGTGAGGTCGGCCAGGCCACCGGTGAAGCCGGTGCGCATCCCCGCCTCACCGAACGCCTCCTTGGCCTGGTCGCGGAAGACGCGGTAGACGCCGTGGAGGCCGGGGTCCGTGGAGTTGCCGGTCAGCCGGACGGAGAGCAGCTCGAAGCTCCGGTCCGGAGCGGTCATCGCGGGGCTGACCCCGGGGGTCTGGGAGTGGTCCTCGTTCAGGAAGGCGGGCGGGTCGTCCTCCTTCGGCGCGGGCATCTCCACGCGCCGGCTGCCCAGCTGGCCGGCGACGGCGCCGACGCGGCGGTGGTCGGCCTCGGTGAGGGGTTCGCCGTCGGCGCGGGCGACGAGCACCGTCACCGCGTTGCCGTCGGGCTTCACCCCGAACTTCTCCTCGGCGACCTTCAGCGCGGCGGCCGAGTCGTACTGGGCGGGCAGGAACTCACCGCTCTGGGTCTCGGTGACACGGTAGACGAGGGGCTGACTGAGCACGCTCAGGAAGATGCCCAGCACCGCCCAGACGGCGATGACCTTCCACGGGTTGCGGGTGGAGAACCCGGTCAGGGCGCGGATCACGTTGTTGTCCTCCGGCGTTGGTGGTTCGCCGAGGTCTCCCGGCTGGTGTCCAGCTCATCAGCGCGACGCGGGCGAATCGTCGGGGCGCGGGACGAGACGGGACCCGGGAGCGGGGGCCGGGGCGCAGCGCCGACCAGGACCCTGGTCCTGGGTCGGGATCGGCTCCGGGTCCCGGGGCGGGGCCGCGGACCGGTGCCAGAATGGATCACGAGACGACAGTCAGTCGTGCGCACCGGCAGCGGTCGGCGGGGGCGCTCGCGGGGGAGGACCACACCATGCCGAAAACGCTCACCGCACGGGGAACTTCCCGTGCCGACGGGCCCTCGCCGGGCGGCGACGCCCTGCCCTGGACGCGCAACGACGCGCTGGTCACCGTCGGGGCGGCCGTAGTGGACCTGCTCAGCTTCTCGCTCGGCAGCCAGGTCGACCACGGGTACGTCCCGCCGGCCGGCTGCGTGCTGCTGGTGGTGGCCGCACTGCCGTTGCTGGTCCGGCGCCGCGCCCCGCTGGCCACGCTCGCGGCGGTCCTGCTGCTCGACCTGGTCTTCAACCTGAGCGTGCCGGTGGGGCAGCACTTCACCGCCACGGCCGTGGTCGCGCTCTACACGGTCGCACGGTCCCGGGGCGCGGCCGTGGTGGCAGTGGCGGCGCTCGTCTCCGCGGTGATGCCGCTGGTGGGGCAGTCATCGCAGCCGGGGACCGTGGACGTGATCGGCAGCGTGGCCAACCCGCTGTTCGTGCTCGTCACCGCGGCCGCGATGAACCGATGGCACCGTGAGAACGAGGCCAACCGCCGCCTGCTCGCCGACCGCGCGGTGGCCGACGAACGGCGCCGCATCGCCCGGGAGCTGCACGACATCGTCGCCCACCACATCACCACCATGCAGCTGATGGCCGGAGGCGCCCGGGCCAACCTGGCGAGCGACCCCGAGGTGGCCCGGGAGGCGCTGGTCACCCTGGAGGGATCCGGGCGGATGGCGCTGAGCGAGATGCGCCAACTGCTGGACGTGCTGCGGGCGGGAGACGAGGCCGAGGAGGAGCCCACCGCCCCGCAGCCCGGGGTCGGGGACCTGGCGGGGATCGTCGGCGAGACCTGCCGGGCCGGGCTGCCCGTCGAACTGGACGTGCGGGGCGAGGAGCGCCCGCTGCCGCCGAGCGTGGGCCTGACCGTGTTCCGCATCGTGCAGGAGGCGTTGACGAACGCGCGCAAGTACGCGGGCGAGGCGCGGGCCTCCGTACGGCTGACGTACGGACCGCACGGGCTGGCCGTGGAGGTGTCCGACGACGGGGCCGGAGCGGCGGCCGCGCCCGCCGGGTCCGGCTACGGTCTGGTGGGAATGCGGGAACGGGTCGCACTGCACGGCGGCACGCTGGAGGCCGGACCGCTGGCCGGGGGCGGGTTCCGGGTGGCGGCCCGACTGCCGCTGAAGGCCGGGGAAGGGGCGCTGCGATGAGCGGACGGACGACGGAGGCGATCAGGGTGCTGATCGCGGACGACCAGCCGCTGGTGCGGCGCGGGCTGGCCCTGATCCTCGCCCCCGACCCGGCCTTCGAGGTGGTGGGCGAGGCGGCCGACGGCGAGGAGGCGGTGGCCCTCGCGCACCGGCTGCGGCCCGACGTCGTCGTGATGGACATCCGGATGCCGGTGCTGGACGGAGTCGGGGCGACCGAACGGCTCGCGCGGACGCTGCCCGAGTGCCGGGTACTGGCGCTGAGCACCTTCGACATGGACGAGTACGTGGTGGCGGCGCTGCGCGCGGGTGCCTACGGCTTCCTGCCCAAGGACATCTCGCCCGAGGAACTGGTCGCGGCGGTACGGGTGGTGCACACCGGAGAGGCCGCCGTCGCGCCCCGGCTGCTGACCCGGCTGATCTCCGCCTACGTGCTGGCCCCGCGCCGGCCGCAGCCGCCCGCGGCGAGCCTGGGCGACCTCACGCCGCGCGAGCAGGAGGTGTGGCGGCTGATGGCCACCGGACTCGACAACGCGGAGATCGCCGAGGCCATGGACATCAGCGTGTCCACCGTGAAGAACCACATCACCAGCCTCTTCGGGAAGCTCGGCGCCCGCGACCGCGCCCAGGCGGTGATCGCCGCGTACGAGACCGGGCTGGTCGAGGCGGGCAGCCGGAACTAGGTCCTTACGGATCCTGCCCCGCCCGCGGCAGGATGATCGTGACCCCCCGCCCCGGGGCCGTGCCCATCGCGGCGAGCGCCGCCGGGGCCGCGTCGAGGTCGATCGTCGAGGTGACGAGCAGGTCCGGCCGCAGCACTCCGGACCGGACCAGTTCCATCATCGGCGGATAGGCGTGCGCCGCCATCCCGTGGCTCCCGAGGATCTCCAGCTCCCAGCCGATCACCCGCTCCATCGGCAGGACCGTCCCGCCCGCGGCCGCCGGCAGCAGCCCGACCTGTACGTGCCGCCCCCGGCGGCGCAGCCCGCCCACCGAGGCCGCGGCCGTGGCGGGCGACCCCAGGGCGTCCAGCGAGAGGTGCGCGCCCCCGCCGGTCAGCTCCCGCACGGCCGCCGCGGTGTCCACGGCCGCCGCGTCCACGCAGTGCGCGGCCCCGAACCTCCGCGCCAGCTCCAGCGCCTCGGGCGCCGTGTCCACGGCGACCACCCGCGCCCCGGCGGCCGCCGCGATCATCACCGCGGAGAGCCCGACGCCGCCGCAGCCGTGCACGGCGACCCACTCGCCCGCAGCGACCCGTCCCTGCCCGACCACGGCCCGGAAGGCCGTCGCGAAGCGGCAGCCGAGCCCGGCCGCCGTCGCGTACGACAGCTCCCCGGGCACGGCCACCAGGTTCACGTCGGCGTGGTCGAGGGCCACGTACTCGGCGAAGGAGCCCCAGTGCGTGAACCCGGGCTGCGTCTGCCGCCGGCACACCTGGTGGTCGCCCGCCGCGCATTCGGCGCAGCTCCCGCAGGCGCACACGAACGGCGCCGTGACCCGGTCGCCGACCCGCCAGTTGGCGACGCCGGACCCCACCGCCTCCACCACCCCGGCCAGTTCGTGGCCCGGTACGTGCGGCAGCACGATGTCCGGGTCGTGCCCCATCCACCCGTGCCAGTCGCTGCGGCACAGACCGGTGGCCTCCACCCGCACCACCACCCCGGCCGCCGGCGGACGCGGATCCGCGACCTCCCTGACCTCGGCCGGCTCGCCGTACCGCTCGAACACCACCGCGCGCATGCCAACCGCCCTCCACTCGAAATGCCCCGCACGCTACCCGGCGCCGTCCGGGGCGGCGGCCCGGGCCAGGGCGAGCACCCCCGCGCAGATCAGGGCCAGGCCCAGCAGCTGGGGCAGCAGCCACCACTGCACCCGCACGTGTTCCTCGTACAGCAGCACGCCCAGCGCCACGCTGACGCTCGCGTCCCCGAGGGTCAGCGCGGGCTGCGAGGCGACCAGCGGGCCGCCCTGCATGGCGTGTTCGAGCAGGAGCAGCGCGCAGATGCCGCTCGCGGCGAAGGCGTACGTCTCCCAGGTGGTCAGGAACGCGCCGATGCCGCCCTCGTCGAGGACGTGCATGGCGGACTTCATCAGGGCGGCGGTCAGCGCGTAACAGACGGCGGTGGCCGCGCCCAGGCACCCGGCCCGCATCCGCCCGGGCGGCCGCCGCAGTCCGGCCACGGCCAGCAGGGCCACCGCCACCGCGCACGCCGCCAGGGCCAGCACCCACCGGTCGAGCGGTACGTGCGTACGGTTCCCCTCGGGCGAGGCGGCCGCCAACGCGATCCCCAGCCCGGCCACCACCCCCGCCACGGCGAGCCACAGCGCCCCCGGCAGCCGGGTCCGCGTCACCAGCGAGGCGATCAGCAGCGCGAGCGGCAGCTCCAGTACGAACAGCGGCTGTACGAGGGCCAGCGCGCCCGTGGCGAGCGCGACGGCCTGCCCGACCCCGGCCGCGATCACGGCCAGGATCCCGGCGATCCACAGGGGCCGCCGCAGCAGGTCGAGGACGAGGCCGAACCGGAAGCCGTCGCTCTGCGGCACGGTGAGCGCGGCCCGCCGCTGGAGCACCGTCGCCAGTGCGTTGCTGAGCGCCGCGAACAGCGCGAAGAGGACCGGCAGGACGAAGCCCATGCCCCGATCCTCACCGATCCCGCGCCCCGCGCGGCGCCGCGACACCCCGATGGGAGCTAGGGGGTGTCTGACCCTCCGCCGGTGGCCCGGCGCAGGGTCAGCGCCGCCAGGGCCTCGGGGGCGCCCGACTGGCCGCGGACGCCGGGGAAGGCGTTCACGTCCACGATCAGCGGTGTGCCGCCGCCGGCGTCGATGATGTCCACGCCGTAGACGTCCAGCGCGAAGGCCGCGCCGGCCGCCCGCACCAGATCGGCCCAGCCGGCGGGCAGTTCGGCCAGGGCCAGCGGCAGGTTGGGCCCGCGCCCGCCCGGCGAGAGCTCGGAGCGGCGCAGGGCCGCGAAGACCTGGTCCCCGATCGCCCACAGCTTGTGGTCCCAGCCGCTGTTGGGCGCGAAGTCCTGCACCACCACCGGTTCGCCCGGCCACCGCGCCGCCAACTCCCGCAGCCCCGCGGCGTCGTCCACCCGGGCCACCAGGTCGCCCCGGCGGCTGTAACGGCTCTTGACCACCACCGGCGAGGCCAACGGGACGGCGGACCGCGCCCACACGGAGAGGGAGCCGACACAGCGGGTCGCGGCGAACGGCAGCCCGGCCCGCTGGGCGAGCTCCGCCATCGCCGTACGGTCCTGGCACAGCGTGGTCGCCGCCGCCGTGTTGACGACGGACGCGCCCCGCCCCTCCAGCCGCCGTGCGAGATCCAGCGCGTGCGCGGTACGCGACTTCAGCAGGTACACGTCGGCCGGCCGATCGGGGACGCCTTCCGCCGTGCTCGGGTCCAGCACCTCGACGACGTGCCCGGGTGCCAGCAGGGCGGCGGTGGCCGCCAGCAGCGGATGACCGGGTTCCGGAGTGATCAGACCGATCCTCACGCGCCGTCCACCGCCCCCGCCGACATCTGCGCCGGAATCGACAGGGGCAGGGCGTACGAGCGTGGCGACGGCACCGGCGGGGGCGTGGAACCGCCCGTCCGCGCCAGGTCCAGCACCGCCCGGGCCACCCGCGCGGCCGCGTCCGGCACCTGACGGAAACTGGGGAAGTCGTTCACGTCGACGACCACGGGCCCGTCGGGCCCCAGCAGCACGTCCACCCCGTACAGGTCGAGCCCGTACACCGCCCCCACCTGCGCGGCGATCGCCGCGACCTCGGCCGACAGCGGAACACGGCGCTCCCGCACCGCCGGGTCGGGGTGCAGCGGGGAGCACCGCTCGGTCGCGAACAGCTCCCCGCCGACCCCGTACACCTTGATGTCGGTGCCCGAGTTGGGCACGTACGGCTGGGCGATGAGCAGGCCCTCGCCCGCCAGGACCGGGAGCATCGCCTCCAGCCGCTCCGGCGAGGACACCAGGTGCACGGCCCGTCCGGAGCTCCCGTCGGCCGGCTTGACGACGAGGGGGTACTCGGCCGCCGGTATCTCCCGCAGCAGCTCGGGGCTGGCCGCCGCGTAGGTCGGCGGCAGCGGAAGGCCCCGGGCGCGGCCGATGGCGGCGGCCAGCGCCTTGTCCCGTACGCCGCGGATCGAGCGGGCGTCGTTGACCGTGGTCAGCCCGGCGGCGGCCGCGGCCTCCAGCAGGGTCAGCCCGGGGCCGCCGGAGACCGTCTTGAGCACCCAGGCGTCATGGGAACCCGCGCTCACCGTCTCGGTCATGCACAGCAGCGAGCCGCCCGGCCGCACCACGTCGACCCGGTGCCCCCACGCGGTCAACTGGCGGATCACCTCGTTCGGCATGCCGTCGTGGCGGTAGTGCTCCTCCACCAGGAAGCAGAGCCTCATGGACCTTCCCCATATTCCCCGGACGTCCGCCGATCCCGTCCGGCGAGTTGTGACGTCACAGGATGTCATGAACCGCAATGTGATGATCGGTCCACCTCGGCAGGTCCGGTGGGTCGGGAGGGCGCCGGATATTCGAATGTACGGGCGCCCCGGCTCCTGTTAGGTTCATCGCGTGCCGAAGCTGAATCAGATCATCGCAGTCGAAAAGGGCGTCAAGTCCAAGTCCCTCCAGGAGCTTTCGCAGGCTCACCACGACGTCCAGAAGCCCGCCCTGCTGGCCGGCATCTCCCGGACCTACCAGCCCAAGGACGAGGAGGGCGAGCAGCTGCCGCCCGAGTCCACGCGGGTACAGGTCAAGGCCGAGGACGTGCTGCGCGCGACGGCCGGAACGCTGACGCGGCTGTTCGACGTGACGGCGACCAAGGACTGGGCGAACCGCACCGCGGCCGCCGACGTCGTCGTGGACGGCACGGTCCTGCTGGCCCAGGTGCCCGTGCCCTATCTGCTCTTCCTGGAGAAGCAGCTCACGGACATGCACACCTTCGTACGGAAGCTGCCGGTGCTGGACGCGTCCGAGTCCTGGAACCTGGACCCGTCCACGGACTCCTGGAAGACGGACCCGGTGCGCACGATCCGCACCAAGAAGGTGCCGCGCAACCACGTCAAGGCCGAGGCCACCGAGAAGCACCCGGCGCAGGTCGAGGTCTACTACGAGGACGTCCCGGTCGGTTACTGGACGACGGTGAAGTTCTCGGGCGCACTGCCGGCCCGGCGGGTGAACGAACTGCTCGACCGCGTGGAGAAGCTCCAGCAGGCCGTCAAGTTCGCCCGGGAAGAGGCCAACAGCGCCGAGATCACCGACCAGCGGGTCGGGGACGCGGTGTTCGGCTACCTGTTCGGGTAGCCCCACGATCTCCCCCTGTATGTCTGCAGGGGGTGCGCGAGAGCGCAAGCTGAAACTGATGTTGAAGCTGAACAGGGGTGTCAGTTGGGGGTTCGAATCCCTCCCCCGGCATTACGCGCCGGGGTGGCCCAAGCCTGGCAGAGGCGGCCCCGTAAATCTCAGATTCTCGCTCCAGTCTCAGTATTCGCCGCCGAACACCGGATCGACCGAGCGTGGACGATCATCGACGGATGGGGGTTCAAGTCCCTCCTGCGCCTCTCCTCGTGGCGCGGTAGTTCAATGGCAGAACACGTCGGTCTCAATATGATCCGCGGCTCTTAAACGCCGCCGGTGTGCGCAATTGGGTGGCAAGCAGGAGCCCGGGAGCTGGACATGCTCCCGGGCTCTGTCACGTCCCCGCCCGCCCCGATGGCCGGGGCGACCGGCGGCCGGGGCTCTTGGGTTTTGTTTTTCGGATCATGCGCCGAGCCAGATGATGAGGGCTGCAAGGGCGACGGTGCCGAGTGAGATGCAGGCGCGTTTCTCGTAGCGGGTGGCGACGGCGCGGAAGCCCTTCAGACGGTTGATGGCGCGTTCGACGGTGTTGCGTTTTTCGTGGCGCTCGCTGTCGAACCCGGTGGGGCGGGCGCCTCGGGAACCGCGGTTCTTGCTGTGTATTTGCTGGTCTAGGCGTTCGGGGATGGTGTGCCGGATTCCGCGTCGTCGCAGGTAGCGGCGGTTCTTGGTGCCGGTGGGCCGTACGGTGCCGGCGGGCGTCTCGAAGAGCTGGGCCCGAACAGCTGCCGGCTCGTCCTGGCCTCCTGGCCATGGCCCGGCCTGGCCGCCGCCATCGGCAGATTCGACGCCGACTTCGAGGTCGTCGGCCCGCCCGAGCTCAAGGCCGCCTTCGCGCACCTGGCCCGCTGCTACGCCAACGCCGCAACCGCCACACCCGCCACACGGTCATCTACGGTCTGATGGCCGACGGCGGCCTCCTGGGTGGGCTCCACGGCCTCGGGCGGTGTGGCTGAGGCTTCGAGGGGCGAGGAGACGGATGCCTCCGAGCCCGAAGTTCCGCAACGGCCGCGACACCCCGTGGCGTATCGATCAGCGCTCGATCCTGATCGTTTTCCGCCACGGCTCATCACTCTGCCGGATCGTGGAGCTGCCACGACAGTCGGCAGCCCGGCCGGGGGTGCTCGTCAAGCTTGGTCGGCATGATTGGTGCGCGAGTCGGCCTGCGACGGGCGGTTTCTCGCAGCCTCGGCGCATCGTGGCGCCCAGGTCGGTGTGTGTGCCGTGGCTCTCTGGGCGAGGGGCAAGTTCTGGTTGGCGCCGGCGTTGGACGCGCAGATGATGAGCTGAGTGCCGGGGGTGGTGCCGTGGCTGGCGTTTCGAGTACTTGGCCCGGGGGTGAGGGTGTGGACTCCGCTGAAGGGGTCGTGTCCCCCAGCTGAACGTGGCCGTGCCGCTGACGGTGACCGTCACGGTCGAGGCGCCGGGGGTGCCGCTGATCAGGCCGCCGGGGCTGATGTCCAGCCCTGCGGAAAGACCCGTCGCCGTGTGGGTCAGTGGCTTGCCAACGGAGTCGGTGGCCTGGAGCTGGATGGAGGTGGCGTTGCCCACGGTGCTGTTCTTGCGGCCTGGGTTGCCCCCGTTCACCGTCTATGGAGCCTTTCGTCCGTGCCGTGACGGCCGTTCGCTGGGCGGCCTGGAATGCGGGTACTTCGTGCCTCTCTGCGCCAATCGAGGGTGAACGTTCCTCCAGGTGCGGGGCACGCCTCCCTGAGATTTCGGGTCTGCCAGGCGCCTATTCTCGGGCACAATGTGGCGCATGCCCGAATACCTCGAACTCGATCTCGCCGGTGCCGCGTTACGTGTGGAACTCTCCGACGCTGGAGAACTGGCACCCGCACTCGCCCCCGCCGACTCCTCCGAAGCGGCGGACCTTCCCGACGGCTTCGGCACGGCCACCCCGGTGGCCCGCGGAGGACGTGCGGCCGCGCTCGCCCAGGACGTCCTGCAGTCCACCCTGCGCCCCCTCGGACCACTGCTTGAAGAGGTCCACGGCGCGGTCACCGGCACCGGGCACCCGCCGCAGGAGCTGACAGTCGAGTTCGGCATCGAGATTGGCCAGGACCTCAAGCTCGGGATCGTCGGAGCCAATGGCAAGGCCACCATGACCGTCAGCGCCACCTGGCAGAACCAGGGCACCGGCGACGCCTCCCAGGCGTAGGAATGGGCTGGTTCCGCCGGCCGGCAGCCCCGGTCTTCCATGCCGCGCTATTGCGCGAGAGCGACGCCAAGGCGGCGGGTGCCGCCGTACTCCTCTCGCCGAACCGCCTTCTGACCTGTGCCCACGTTGTCAACGACGCGTTGGGGCGGAAGCTGCTGAGCACGGAGCGGCCTGCGGGCGAACAGCCCCTGAGCATCGCATTCCGCGGGTCGGGGGCGGCCACACGTCGCGGCACCGCTCGTCTGTCGGTGTGGCTGCCGCCCCGGCCACGGCCGCACAGCATCGCGTGGGACGGCGACCTGGCTGTATTGGACCTGGAGGAGTCCGCTCCCGACTGGGCCACCCCCGTGGTCTGGCGCGAGATGTCCGAGGGGCTGAAGCTCCGGGCCTGGCACGGCGGCGGCGTCGCCATCACCTATGCCGACACCGTGGCTGGCCATCAGGACGAAGGGTGCTGGTACCTCGACGGAACCCTCACTGGTGCCGCCATCGGGCCCGGATACAGCGGTGGCCCCCTGTGGGTCAGGTCCGACGTTACCGTCGCTGGGCTTGTCATTGCCCAGGTAATGCCGGACACGGGCCCGTTGCGACCGCAGGACACCGTTCGGCGGGGCTGGGCCGTGCCCTGGCAGACGGTCCGGGAGCAACTGACCTGCGCGGGGGCCAACGACGTCGTCGCCGAGTGCCGGGTCGCCGAGCCGAGTGGGCCCACCTGTACCGGGCCCGGCGAGGCACCCGGACAAGCGATGGTGCCGATGCTGCGGGCCCTGCTGGACGACCCGGCACGGCGCGCCGACCATTGCCGGGATCTCGCGGTCGGCATCGGCTGGGAACCGCCGCCCGATGGCGAACAGTCTGCGCCCACCCTGGACGAGCTCGCGGCGCTGTTGCTGACCGAGGCGCGTGCGCTGGCCACGCTGACGGAGTCACTGGCCCCCGCGGTCGGGAACCACGTCGGCGATCGCCGGACGCTGAACGGCCTGCTGGCATTCGGCCGCATGGTGGCCGACGTCCGGCTGCTGTCCGTCGCCGAGCACCGGCAGCTGCTCACGGCACTGCTCGCGGTCGTCACGGCGGAACCGGACCTGATCTCCCGCGCCGCACGGGAAGCACTGCGCTTCATGGAGCTTCCGGAGGTGCTGGCACACACTTCCCGACTGACGGAGGCGGATGTCGACTACGTCGTGCTGACGTTGGAGGACTACCCTGACGGGCGCGGTGGCGCGGCGGATTCCCTGCCTGTCCCGGCACTGCTCAGACTCGCGGAGTTCGTGGCGGCCGCGGTGGCCGACCCGGGCTGCCGCGCGGTCCTGCGCGCGTGGTGCGACCGTGTCGCCGGACGCCTGGGGATCAGCCCCTCGGCGCTCAGGGAACGGCGGGCGGACGCGGAAGCGTGGGCGTCCCACCGCCCGTCACCCGTCACCCGGATCGTCGTCCGCTTGACTCGGGCGGGAGCTGACAGCCCGGAACACTTCTTGTGCGAGATCTGGCTCAGCCGCCGCGACGGGACGCAGACGTCCGTGACCATCCCGCAAGGCTCCCTGCCACCGGACGAGATCGGACGGCTGATCCGTCGGGCAGCGGACGGAAGCCAGGTGGGAAGTGGCCATCCGCCGACTCAGGTGGACGTGGTCGTCGGAGCCGACGGACTGGAGATCCCTGTTGACAGCTGGCAGACGGGGAGCGAGCTCGGAGATGTCTTCCCCGACCTCGGCGACCTCAGCGTCGCGCTCGGCAGCCGGTACCAGGTGGCCCTTCGCTGCCCCGAGCTGACCGGCCGCGTCCCCACGGCCGCGAGCGACATGCGCAGACGATGGGCGGCCGGCGACACCGGCACGCTCGTCGTCGACGAGCCGTCCGTTGACATAAGGCGCCTGCACGACCTTCTGAAGGCGTCGCACCACGACACCACACGCGTCGTGCTCCATGGCTCACCGGAGCAGCGGTCTCGGCTTCTCCCCATATGCCTGGCCATGGGCGTTCCCGTCGTGCTGTGGGACCGGGCCGCCGAGTCACACGAGGACGCGGCCCGACTGAACGACTTCGAGCCCACTGGATCGCTGCACAAACTTCCGCAACGGCTCCAGGACTTCAGGTCGGTCCTCTACGGATCCGAGGCACCCTCCTCGGCCGCGAGACCGGCGCTCGTGTGGGAAGACGGCGACCTGGCGCTGCCGGGGCCACTGCAATTGGCGGACCCCTCATGACGATGCGGTCAGGGCGCCGTACGACGGACCCATGGACTTACGAACAAGGAGCGGACACCCGATGACGGCCCAGAAACTTCAGGGGCAGCACGACACGGCGGATGACGGGCGGGGCGCCGAATGGCGGCTGTTCAAGGGTGACGGCCGGGCAAGGAGCATCTCGTTCCCCGAGGCCCCGCCGTGGCGACGGTTCGGCGGGGCGGAAGCGGACGACTCCCACCGCGAGCGGCCGTACCTGATCGGCGACCAGGAGGCGGATGTCGTCAACGCCGCACTGCTCCTGCGCCGCCCGCTGCTGGTGACAGGTCATCCGGGAACAGGTAAGTCGTCGCTCGCGTACGCTGTGGCCCATGAGTTGTCCTTGGGTCGTGTCCTGCACTGGCCGGTGAACAGCCGCACCACCCTCCAGGACGCGCTGTACCGCTACGACGCGATCGGCAGGCTCCGCGAGACGAACATGAGACGCGAACCCCATGCGGGGGACGACTCCGCGGCGGAGGATCCCGGCATCGGCTCGTACGTACGTCTTGGCCCGCTCGGCACGGCACTGGTGGCGTCGACGACCCCCCGCGTGCTCCTCGTGGACGAGCTGGACAAGGGAGACGTCGACCTGCCGAACGATCTGCTCAACGTCTTCGAGGAAGGCGAGTTCGAGATCCCGGAACTGGCGAGGCTCCCGGAAGAGCACTCCTCGGTACGCGTGCTGACCGCCGACTCCGACGCATGGACGGACGTCGTCCGCGGCCACGTGCGCTGCTCCGAATTCCCCGTCGTCGTCATCACCAGCAACGGCGAGCGCGACTTCCCGCCGGCCTTCCTGCGCCGCTGCGTACGGCTGGACCTCCCGGAACCGGACGAGGACCGCCTGCGTGCCATCATCTCCGCTCACCTGAATTCCGGCGGCGAGCCCGACACGGACGGCATCGACGACCTGATGCGCGCCTTCCTCGCCCGCAGAGCTCGGGGGGAACTAGCGACGGACCAATTGCTCAACGCGGTGTTCCTGCGCCGCGGTGGCGTCCAGCTTGACGCGGACGGCCTGCTGGACGCCGTGCTGCACCGGCTCGCCAGAACGCTGTGACCGAATCCATGCTGCACAGAGTTCGTGGTGTCCTGTCCGGCGACGACGAGCTTCTCGACGCCGAGGAGCTCCTCGACGCGCTGTGGCTGGCTGCCCGGCTGCCCCCGGCAGCGGCCACAGCCCTGGCGCGGGCGGCGACCGCCGCCGAGTCACGCGCCGCGGCGGCCGATCGCACGGCTGGTGCCGCCACTGCCGGGCTCGCCTCCGAGCCGTCCGACGAAGACCACAATGACGACCAACAGGGGAAGGCTTCCCCGAGCGCGGATACAGGGGCCGGATCCGATGCCGCACTGAGGAACGGCCTGCACGCCGCTCCCGCCTCCGCCTCCGGGGAGAGGCAGGCCGCACACTCCGACCGGGCCGCCATGGCCGTACGCACTCCCGGGGTGAAGGCACTGGAGGGCGCGGAGCTCCGACTCGGGCGAGCCCTTCGCCCACTGAAACAGCTACGAACCGACGCGCTGCGCACGGAACTCGACGTCAATGCGACGGTCTCGGCCATAGCCGAGACCGGCCTGCCGGAAGCCGTGCTACGCCCCGCGAGAACCAGATGGCTCGATCTGGCGCTTCTCGTCGACGACGGCGTCTCCATGCTCCTGTGGCAGCAGCTCGCGGGGGAGATCCGAGGGCTGATGGAGCGCTGCGGAGCCTTCCGGCACGTGCGCGTCCACGGCCTCGACAGCCGCGATCCCGATGGCCCCCGACTGAGTAAACGCCCGTACGGAGACACCGGCGCGACGCTGCCGCTGTCAACCGTGCACGATCCCTCGGGCAACACCCTGCTCCTCGTCGTGAGCGACGGCGTCGGCCGGGCATGGCGGGACGGGTCGATGCACCAGGCCCTCCTGCGTGCCGCGTCGGTTGGGCCGACGGCTGTGGTGCACGCGCTCCCGCGGCGCCTCTGGGCAGGCTCGGGAATCGACGCGGAGCCGTGGAAGGTGACGACCCGCCGGAGATGTGCGGCGAATCGGTCCTGGCACATCGAGGACCCCGTGCTGCCGCCCGAACTCGCCCCATACGACGGGGTGCCGGTCCCGGTGTTGGCCACGGACGGGAGCAGCCTCAGCACCTGGGCCCGACTGATCGGCTCCCCCGAGGACACCGCGGTGCTTCCCCTGCTGACCCTCTCCGGCTCCCCAGCTCCGACCACCGGCGATCGGGTCTTCGGCCGGCAGGACACGGTGGGCGACGCGGAGGAGGCCGTGCTGCGGTTCAGGGCCGCCGCCTCCTCGGACGCTTACCGCCTCGCGGCGCATCTGGCCGCTGTGGCCCCGCTGCCTGTCCCGGCGATGCGGCTCCTCCAGCACGCGGTCACTCCGGCAGTCGACACGTCCCACCTGGCGGAGGTCTTTCTCGGTGGGCTGATGCACGGCGTCGACGGGCCCGAGAACGTCCCGCACCAGAAGGCCTTCGACTTCACGGAGGAGACCCGGAGGGTCCTGCTGGGCACGGTGCCGCCGGCTGAACTGGTTCGCACCGCGCACGCGGTCACGACTCAACTGGCCGAACTCGCGCGTTCCTCGGCCGGATTTCCGGCCTGGCTTCCCCATCCCGAGGGTCCCGACCGGGTGCGATCCGGTGGGCCGTTCGGCTGGGTGGACGACACCCTCAGGCGCAGGCTCGGGGTCTCGCTGCCCGACACCTCAGGACCGGAGCCGGAGCCGCTGCCGTCCCGCGGCGAGCTGCGAGAGCTTCCGGAGGGCTTCGCACTCGACCCCGAGCTGACGGGATGGCGCCGACTGTCGGTGGCCGACCCTCGGTTCGAAAGCCGGGACGACCTGCCATACGACGTGTTCGCCGAGCACGAGGGAGGTTGGTCGGATGTCGGGATGTTCCTGGCGCACGACGGAGAGGGCCGCGTCCTCGTCGTCCGCATTCCCGCTGTACGGCACGCCCTCGAGCTCGTTGCGACCGAAGTCGCTGCGCTGAAGCGGATGGACGGCGTCTACGCGCCTCGACTGATGGCCTGGGACACCAGCCATGACCGACCATGGCTCGCGGTCGACTGCGCGCTGGACGGCACGCGGGAACCGGCACCGAACCTACGGGCCTTCACGCAGCAGCAGGGAATCCTACACCATGCGGCTCTGGTCACGGTGGCTCGGCAGCTCGCGAGCGGCCTGTCCAGGGCCCACCACAGAGGGCTCGTCCACGGCTCTCTCACTGCCAACTGCGTGCTGATTGCGGGGCGCGACGTACAGATCGCAAGTTGGGCGACGGCATCGCTCAACGGCAGGACCAGTCGGTACAGGTCACGCTATGAGCCCAACCGCCGGTATCGGGCCCCGGAACTGGAGGACGCTGCGACTGACCCGACCGAGAAGGCCGATGTCTACGCACTCGGCATCATCCTCTTGGAGGCGACGACAGGCCGGAAGGAAATTGTGGACCTCCTCGAAGGCCTGAGGTCATCGAAGGCGACGCTCTCGCCCGCGTTGGTTGCCATTCTTCGAGCCTGTACGCACACCGATCCTGACCGCAGACCTTCAGCGGCCAAGTTGCTCCGATCCTTCGACGCCCTTGCCGATGGCCCGTACCCCGAGAGTCACCCCCTGACGGTGACCCTCGGGTTGAACACAGACCTGGACAAGGTGGAATTGGCCCTGGAGAGTGAACACCGCGGCGGCCAAGGCCCCCACCTCCTGTGCCTGGGGCGTCCGGCTCGTGTACGCCGGGAGTTCATCGGTCGCGTCCTGGAGCAGCTGACGCGGCAGGCCCGGACGGGCATGGAGCTCATCGTTGCCGACTACGACGGCCGCAGCGAGCTCGCCCGCTTCGAGGGTGCCGTGAGCGGTTCGTCCTACCTCAACCTGCGCGACGACACGACGCACGCTCTCTCGCTGTGCGAGAAGCTCAGGTCCGAGATCAGCCGTCGCCGGCACGTGCTGGAGACGATCACGGCTCACAACGACATTGGGAAGCTCGAGAACGCGGCATTCGAGAATGCTCTCCTGCCCCGGCTACCGCGCCTCGTCGTGGCCGTGGAGAACTTCCCACGGATTTTCCGGTCGGCGCCGGAAGTGCTCACCGTGATGCAACAGGTCGCGCGGGCCGGCCCGCAGCTCGGCATCCACTTGATCCTGTTCGCGGACGACTTGGAGCAGCTCCGGGCCGCTCACGGTTTCCTGGCCATGATGCCGACACGGATCGATCTGCAGCCCACCCCTCCGTCGGAAGGCAACTCGACCGAACCGCTGACGGAGGGCGCGGCGCTCTTCGTCCAGTCCGATTCTCGGCAGCTCTTCTTCATCACATGAAACTGAGTTGGACTACGTACAGCCCTCGCCGCTCCTCGGGACTCCTCGGGCGCCAATGAGCTCTTGCTGACGCCATAGGATCCAATAGGTTCTTGACCTACATGAAGACGGATGTCTCGGCTTTCGTTTTGGTACTCAGATATAAACCAACTGCAGTACGGTGATCGGCATGCAGTTGAGGTACAGCTTTCGCCTGTACCCGAACGGGGCTCAGCGCACAGCGCTGGCAAAGGCGTTCGGGTGTGCGCGCGTGGTTTACAACGACGCCATTCGGGCTCGTGAGGCTGCCCGCACCGCAGGCGAGCCGTTCCCGAAGATCGGGGACCTGTCCAAGCTGCTGATCACCGAGGCGAAGAAAACCGAGGAACGCGCCTGGCTCGCCGCTGTGTCAACTGTGGTACTCCAGCATTCCCTTCGGGACCTGGATGCCGCCTATCGGAACTTCTTCGACGGCTTGAAGGGCAAGCGTCCACGCATAGGTGCACCCCGCTTCAAGGGCCGTAAGGACAACCGGCAGGCCGTACGGTTCACCGCCAACGCCCGCTGGAGGGTCACAACCGGGGGGAACCTGTCGTTGCCGAAGATCGGCGACGTGCGCGTGACGTGGTCGCGCAAGCTGCCGTCCGTACCGTCCACGGTGACCGTGGTAAAGGACGCGGCAGGCAGGTACTTCGCGAGCTTTATCGTGGAGACCGAGCCCGAGGCGTTGCCCGAGGCCGCGTCCCACGTCGGTATCGACCTGGGCCTGTCGCACTTCGCGATCCTCTCGGACGGTACGAAGATCGAATCCCCGCGCTTCCTACGCCGCGCGGAGAAGAAGCTGAAGCGGGAACAGCGACGTCTGTCCCGTAAGTCGAAAGGCAGCAACAACCGAGGAAAGGCCCGGCTGAAGGTCGCCCGCGCTCACGCGCAGGTGGCCGACGCACGGCGCGAGTTTCACCACCAGCTCTCAACGAAAATCATCCGCGATAACCAAACGGTTGCCGTTGAGGGCCTGGCGGTGAAGGGACTCGCCCGTACGCGCCTGGCCAAGTCCATCCACGATGCCGGATGGTCCGCATTCGTGTCGATGCTGGAGTACAAGGCCGCCCGGTACGGGCGCACCTTCGTGCGCATCGGCCGGTTCGAGCCGACCTCGCAGGTCTGCTCGCAGTGCGGTGTCAAGGACGGCCCCAAGCCCCTCCACGTGCGCGTGTGGGAATGCCGGGCATGCGGGGCCGTCCTCGATCGGGACGTCAACGCTGCGGTCAACGTAGCCAAGGCCGCCGGACTGGCGGTGTCAGCCTGTGGAGCGCAGGTAAGACCGGGACTCGTCCCGGCACAGCGCCGTGAAGCAGGAACCCACCGAGACGGTCGGACGACTGTGGTAGGACTCCCCGGGCGTTAGCCCGGGGAGCGGAAGTCAAACCGGCACGGACACGAACGTCTTGCCCGCCTCGTTCTCGACCAGGACCGCCTTCACGTTCGCCGGATCGACGGCCGCCGAGCCGTCCAGCGACGCGCCCTTGGCCTGGCCGTTCTCCTGGCTGCCCACCACCCAGCCACCCGCGGTGGTGCGCGTGCCGTCCTTGGCGACCACAACCAGCCGGCACCGCTCGCCCGGCGGCACCCCCGTGACGGCGGCGTTCACCCGCACCCACTGGGCCGCGGGGGTCATCTGTACGGTCATCCGCGCGCCCGTGCCCGGATCGGTCGCGGAAGCCACCTTGGTCCCGGGGACGTGCGACGAAGGAGCCGTCGACACCGTCGGCGAGGGCTGGGGCAGCGCGACCGCCCCCGAATCACCGGCGCCCAGCTGAGACCCGGCCCAGAACACGGCGGCCAGCGAAGCCGCCGCGGCCAGTCCCGCGAGCCCCGCCCGCCGGCGCTGCTCACCGGCCCGCTCACCGCGCATCTGCCGCAGGGTGCGCTGGAGCAACAGGTCTCCGCCCTGCGGCGGCCCGTCGAGGAACGCCTCCTCGGGCACCTCACCCAGCGCCGCCTCCATCTCGCGCAACGCGGCCACCTCCTCCCGGCACTGCACGCACCCGCTCATGTGTTCCTCGACCCGGCGGACCTCCGTGTCGTCCAGGACGCCGAGCACGTACGGGCCGAGCTGTTCTTCCTCCTCGTGCCGCTGCCGGTTCATGCCACCACCTCACGCAGTCCGGCGGGCTGCTGGGGCGGCCTGCCCGATCGTTTGCCTTGTCTGGAACCGCTGTCCCCGGCGCTGTTGTCCCGGAAGACGTCGCGCAGGGCCTTGAGCGCGTAGTGCGAACGCGATTTGACCGTCCCGGCCGGGATGCCGAGGCTGTCGGCGGCCTCCGAGACGCTGAGCTGCCGGTAGTACAACTCCCGCAGCACGTCCCGGTGTTCTGGCGACAGCTGGTCCAGTGCGCCCAGCACCGTCATCGTGTCCACCACGGAATCCGCGTGGTCCGCCTCCACCGGGGGAGTGGCGGCGACCCCGGAGACCTCCGGCGGCCGGGCGGCCTTGGCCCGGTACCGGTCGGTGATGATGTTGCGGGCCACCGTGAGCAGCCAGCCGCGTACCGACCCCTTTCCGTTCACCAGGATCTCGGAGTGCCGCCAGGCCCGGATCAGCGTCTCCTGGACGATGTCCTCGGCGGCGGCCCGGTCTCCGGTCAGCCGGGTGGCGTACGCGAGCAGGGCGTGGCCGTGCTCCTCGTACACCGACTTGATCAATGCCTCATCGGTCGAGCCCCGCCGAGTGCGGGGCCACAGTGGTCCGGCCATCTCACCCTCTCCGTCTTCCTCGCTTACGTGGTGCGGTCGGAACACGCCGCCCGTACGGACCCGGTTCACGTGACGTGCGTCACTTTCGCGTTGCGCCCGCCTTGCGTTGCGCCCGTGTTGAGCTCGCGTCGCGCCCGGGCCGTGCCGGCGCCCCTCACATCCGGCAGTCGCGGCCCTCGTTGAGGCAGGCCACGACCCCGGCCATCTGCCGCTCGGTCATCGCGTTCACGAACATGCCGTGGTCCGTCTTGGGGCTGTGCCGCTGCTCGGGAAAGGAGTCCAGCGCCATGGGGGCGCCCGCGGGGACCTCGTAGGAGAGGGAGAGGCGCAGTTCGGGCACCGGGAAGGTGCCCCGCGGGCAGACGCCGTCGGCCGCGGGGAACTTCAGGTGCGAACGGTGTCCCTCGCCCGCGGTGTCCAGACCGTTCCAGCAGCTCGGAAAGACCAGGGTGCGCGTGACGCGGTCGCCCTCGGGGCAGCGCGGATAGCGGGTGGTGGGCCGGTCCGGAGCGCCCGAACAGCCCCAGCGGGCCCGGACTTCGGCGTCGCTGGCCGCCGTGTAGGCGACGGCGTCCCCGGTCATCCCGCGCAGGAAGCGCGGCATCGCCACCACCTTGCTCACCGGACTGCCGCGGAACTCCACCCGGACCGAGGCCTCCGGCAGGATCGCCCCGGCGTTGCCGTGGCCTGCCGAGCCCTCGTGCGGGCGCGAGCCGGGCCGGTCCGTCCGCCGCAGGACGGGCCAGTAGTACGTCGACCGGTCGCCGCCGCGGCAACTGGTCGCGGCCGCGTCGAGGGAGGCGTCGGTCGACATCGCGTCCGTGGACAGGTTCCCCACGTACGCGTGGGTGTGGTGGGCGCCCGCCCGCAGTCCGGGCGAGACCACCAGGTTGTCCTCGTTGTAGTGGCCCTCCTCGTTGCGGCCGCAGTCCATCACCACCGAGCCGGCCGAACCGTCGGGCCCCTGGGCCGGGATGGGCTCGGATATGCGCGGAACGTCTTGTATGTCCACGTAGTCGGAGGGTGCCGGACGGGCGCCCGCCGCCCCCCGGTGCGGACCGGCCGCTCGCGAGGCCCCCAGGACGGCGGCGAGCAGCCCGCCGCCCAGGACCAGGCAGATGACGAGAGTGAGCAGTCGGCGTTCTTTCCCCATGGCGGTCACGGTCGCCGGTGGCGCCACCGACGTCAACCTGGCATCCGGATGGCGAACGGCGCCGCCCGCTCCGTGGCGCGATGCCTGCTTGCCGGTCCGGGCGCCGACCGCGCACAGTACGGCGTATGACACCCGCGATGACGCCCGCCGAGCTGCTGCACGCCTTCGCCCGCACCCGCGCCTCGCTCGACGGCGCCGAGGTGACCTTCTGGTGGTCGGGCGACGTCTACACCTGGGCCCCCGGTGAGCCCCATCAGCGCCTCTTCGGCTTCGAAGGGCTGAATGTCGCCCGGCTCGTCACGGACGGGGAGGGGGGCGGCTATCAGCTGCTGTCCAGGGAAGCCGCCTTCTACCTGGACCCCCTGACCCGGGAGATCCTGGACACCTGGCAGGGCCGGCCGGTGGTCCACGTCTGGAACGATCCGGCCAACCAGAAGTGGCGGCCCTTCCCGGTCCCCCTGACGGAGCTGGGCGACCAGGTCTGCTTCAGTCTGGAGATCCCGCTGGCCTATCCCTCGCCGTTGCCCGTCGAGGAGTACCCGGCCAACTCGGCCGACGACACCTACCGGGCGCTGGAGCTCTTCCAGTTCTTCGCGCCCGCCCATGTGCTGTCCACCGAGGCGCCCAGTGTCCCCGCCACGATGTCCTGGACCCGGATGTCGCCCTGGCTGCCCTGGATGGAACAGGGGCAGCGCCCCGGCGGCCTCACCTTCCACTGCCGCGGCCGCAAGCTCGGCTCCTACGCGGAGGTTCCCGAGCGCACCCGCGCGTACATTGCCGCCCAACACCCTGAATTCGCCCGTTCCCCGGACAAATGGTCCGAGCCGAACGAGACCAGCTGGACGTACTTCCGCAAGCTCTTCCCGCCCCGCGGGATCGGCGGCGCCCCTACCCCCTGACGAGCCGCGGGGGGAGGGGCAGGGAGCGGACAAGGGTTTTCCCCGTATCGAGTTCATCGCCGTGTTGCCTACTGTCTGCCCACCGGCGATCTTCCCCTGACCCGGCGGCCGACACGCCAACCCCACATGGCATGATGCCGTCCCACCAGGGGGAATCTTCGGTACCGCCGTTGCCCTGCCCCGCCGTCGAGGCCGGGGCAACGTGGCGCGCGGCGGCGGCCGGGACGAGTTCGACCAGCTCGCTCCCGGCCCCGCGGCCGCCGGTCACCTCCCACACTGCACTGATCGGCCGCTCCGGCCTGCCCGGAACCGGCCCGCGAAAGGGAACTTCGTGCACGCATCCAGACGCAGGCTCATATCCGTGGTGGCGATGTCCGTCACCCTGCTCGCCGGCTCCGCCACCGCCTCCGTGGCCCTTGCCGCCGACGTTCCGGCGCCGGCCGCCGAGGCCGCCGCCACCGCCCCGGTCGAGAACCTCATCGTCGGATACAAGACCTCCGCCTCGGAGGCCAGTTCCAACACCGCCGCCGCCGACGACGCCGCGGCCAAGGGCAAGAAGGCCGGCAAGAAGGCGAAGTTCGACCGCCGCCTCGGCACCGGAGCGGCCCTGGTCAGCCTCGGCTCGGCCACCGCCCCCGCCGACGCCGCCAAGCTGATGGCCCAGTTCCGCGCGGACCCGGACGTCGCCTACGTCGAGGCGGATTCCCGCGCCTACGCGATGGCCACCCCGAACGACACCGAGTACACCAAGCAGTGGGACCTCTTCGAGCCCACCGCCGGCATGAACGTTCCTGCCGCCTGGGACAAGAGCACCGGCTCCGGCGTCACCGTCGCCGTGATCGACACCGGCTACGTCGCCCACTCGGACGTCGCCCCGAACGTGGTCGCCGGCTACGACTTCATCAGCAACTCCACGTACGCCCGCGACGGCGGCGGCCGTGACAGCAACCCCGCCGACGAGGGCGACTGGAACGCCACCGACGGCGAGTGCGGGGTGGGTTCCAAGGCCAGCGGCTCCTCCTGGCACGGCACCCACGTGGCGGGCACCATCGCCGCGGCCACGAACAACGGCAAGGGCGTCGCGGGCATCGCGTACAACGCGAAGATCCAGCCCGTGCGCGTGCTCGGCAAGTGCGGCGGCACGACCGCCGACATCGCCGACGCCATCACCTGGGCCTCCGGCGGCACCGTCGCGGGCATCCCGGCGAACGCCACCCCCGCCAAGGTCATCAACATGAGCCTCGGCGGCTCGGGCGCCTGCAGCGCCACCTACCAGAACGCCATCAACGGCGCCGTCGGCCGCGGTACGACCGTCGTCGTGGCCGCCGGTAACAGCAACTCCGACGCCGCCGGCTTCACGCCCGCCAGCTGCAACAACGTGGTCAACGTGGCCGCTAGCAACCGCACCGGCGACCGCTCCTTCTACTCCAACTACGGCGCGAGCATCGACGTCGCCGCCCCGGGCGGTGAGACCCGCCGTGGCACCGACACCCCCGGCACCGTCACCACCCCCGAGAACGGCATCCTCTCCACGCTGAACGCGAGCACCACCACCCCCGGTGCGGAGATCTACAAGCCCTACCAGGGCACCAGCATGGCCGCCCCGCACGTCGCGGGTCTCGCCGCGCTCGTGGTCGCCGCCAAGCCCTCGCTGACCCCGGCCCAGGTCGAGGCGGCGATCAAGAACAACACCCGCCCGCTGGCCGGCGTCTGCACCGGCGGCTGCGGCACCGGTCTCGCCGACGCGGCCGCGACCGTCAACGCGGTGACCACCACCACGCCCCCGGGCCTGGAGAACGGCACGGACTACACCATCGGTGACAACACCACCGTGGAGAGCCCGATCACGGTCAGCGGGAAGACCGGCAACGCCCCGGCCACCCTCAAGGTGGGCGTGAACATCGTGCACAGCTACATCGGTGACCTCAAGGTCGACCTGATCGCCCCGGACGGCACCGCGTACAACCTGCACAACCGGACCGGCTCGAGCACGGACAACATCAACCAGACCTACACCGTCAACGCCTCCTCGGAGGTCGCGAACGGCACCTGGAAGCTCCGTGTGAACGACAACGCCGGCGGCGACACCGGCAAGATCGACTTCTGGAGTCTCGCCTTCTGATCCGTCCGCACCCGGACCGGATCTCCCCCAGCTGACGCTGGGAGGTGCCCCCGGTCCCAACTCGGCCTGACGGGCCGATAGTACGGACCAACCCCACCCCGCGGGCCCGCCGATACACCGTGTATCGGCGGGTCCGACGGCTTTTCCCGTCACCTGGCTGATTTCTGCGTCACAATCCGTGTTCACCCGGCATCCGACCTCGTATTGTCGCGTCTCACAGGAATGGCACAGGAGCTGGGGATCGAGAGGCTGGTGGCTGTGCGTGGTGGCGGCGACGGGGAACGCTGACACAAGTGTCGGACAGGACGAACTGGTCAAAGCGGTCGACCGTGCGCTGATCTCGCACGGCCGGGCTCTGCTCACCGGCCCGGCCGGCGCGGGCAAGACGGAGGTCGTCCGCGCGGTCGCCGCTGCCGCCGAGTCCCGGCGCGAGACCGTGCTGCGCCTCGCACCGGAGGCCGCCGACCAATGGATACCCGAGGCCTCCGCCGCGGCCCTCCTGGCCACCGTCCCAGGCGCCGCCCTCGAACAACTCTCCGGACCCCAGCGCACCGCCATCGCCCTGCTGTGCCGCGAGACGGACGCCCCCCGCGCCGGCCGCGACCACGTCGCGCTGCGCCTCGCCGTCGTCGAGGTCCTCCGTACCCTCGCCGCCCGCCACCCCGTCCTGCTCGTCATCGACAACGCCCAGTGGCTCGACGCCGAGAGCACCGACCTGCTGCGCTTCGCCCTGCGCCTCACCCCGCCCCGGGTCCGCGTCCTGGTCGCCGAATGCGTCCAGGGCGGCGCACCGGTCGGCGAACCCCTCTGCGGTACCGGCACCCCCGCGATCCGGGTACCCCCGCTCGGCGCCGACGAGATCGCCGAACTCCTCGTCCGCCACGGCCTGCCCGCCCGCCTCGCCGGCCGCATCCACCAGGCCAGCGGCGGCAACCCCCGCCTCGCCCTCGCCCTCGGGCACTCCCTCGCCGAAGCCGCCGGCGCCCGCGACGGCGGCGCCCACCACGCCGACACCCTGCCCGTCTCCGGACAGGCCCGCGAGGTGGCCCGCAGACTGCTCGCCGAGGCTCCCGCCCAGGCTCGGCGCACCCTGCTGCTCGCCGCCTTGGCCGCCCGCCCCACCACCGCCCTGCTGCGCCGGGCCGGACGCCCCGACGCCGAGGCGGAGTTGGCCGAGGCGGAACGGGCCACGCTCGTCAGGGTGGCGGAGGACGGCAGCGTGGAGTTCACCGCCGGCGCCCTGCCCACCGCGCTCGCCGCCGACGCGGGCTGGCCCGAGCGCTCCGCCGCTCACGCCGCGCTCGCCGAGGCCGTCGACGACCCCGTGCAGGCCGTACGCCACCGCGCGCTGGCCGTGGACACCCCCGACCAGTGGCTCGCCGCGGAGATCACCGAGGCCGCCGCCGTCTGCCGCCGCCTCGGCCAGCGGGCCCTCGCCGCCGAACTCGGCCTGCTCGCCGCCGAACGTACGCCCTCCCACCTGGCCGGGGAGGAACTCGCCCGCCTCGTCAACGCCGCCGAGGACGCCGGCTGGGCGGGCCGCGCCGACCTCGCGCGCCGCGCCACCCGGGCCGTCCTGGCCCGTGACGCCTCGCCCGCCAGCCGGGTCCGGGCCCGGCTCGCCGTGATAGACGCCGCCGGGCAGGCACTGGGCGCCCTCGACGAGACCTTCGCGTACGCCATGGCCGACGCCGCCGGGGACCCCTCGCTCGAGGCCGCCGTCCAGCTGCGGATCGCCTGGAAGCACAACCTCAGCGACGGCGACCCCGTCCGCTCCCGCGACGCCGCGGCCCGGGCCGGAGCCCTTGCCGCACTCGGCGGTGACCAGGTCGCCGAGGCCATGGCCCTGACCGTACGGGCCCGCATGGGCCGCATCCTCGGGGACCCCGGCGCCGAGGCGATCCTCGCCGAGGCGCTCGCCCTGCCCGCGCCCGAAGTACCGCTCGGCATGCGCAACGCGCCCCAATACCTCGCCGTGCGGCACGCACTCTTCGACGACCGCCTGGACGACGCCCGCAAACAGCTGATGGTCCTGCTGCCCGCCGTCCAGCGCACCGGCTCCGCCGAGGACGTCTTCGAGGTCCTGCGCAGCCTCACGGAGGTCGAACTGCGCAGCGGCCGGTGCACGGCAGCCTCCGCCCGCGCCCGCCAGGCCCTGGAGCTGACGATCGAGGCGGGCCTCTCGCCGGGCCCCGCCTGGTACGTCGCCGCGATGGCCGAGGCCACCGGCGGCAGCTTCGGCCGCGCCGCCGGATACGCCCGGCGCGGCATCCAGGCCTCGCACGAGGAGCACGACCAGGTCTTCCTCTCCCGCAGCCTGCACGCGCTCGGCCTGGTCGAACTGGCCACCGGGGAGGCGGCGAAGGCCGTCGCCACCCTGCGCCGGGTCGCCGAACTCGAGGCCGCCCAGAAGGTGGTGGACCCCTCGATCCTGCGCTGGCACGGGGAGCTGGCCGAGGCCCTGGTCGCCGCCGACGCAACCGACGAGGCCGCCCGGCTGCTCGACTCCGTACGCAGCGTCGCCCGCGGCCTCGGCCGCACCGGGGTCGTCGCCGCCCTCGACCGGGCCCGCGGCCTGTGCCTGTCCGCACAGGGCGAGGCGGACGCCGCCGTCCAGCTCCTGGAGGCCACGGCGCAGCGGTTCGAAACCCTGCGACTGCCGCTGGAGAGGGGCCGCACGCTGCTCGCGCTGGCCCGGGTGGAACGCCGCCGCCGCCGGCGCGCACCCGCCCGCGTCGCGCTCCTGGCCGCGGCCGAGGTGTTCGAGCGGGCCGGAGCCACGCCGTGGACCGAGCTCGCCCGGGAGCCCGCTGCGGGCGACGGAGGCCGTACGGAGGCGGCGACGGCCGCCGCGCTGACCGAGGCCGAGACCCGGCTCGCGCTGCTCGTCAGCCAGGGGGCCAGCAACCAGGAGGCCGCGGCGAAGCTGTTCCTCAGCGTCAAGACGGTGGAGGCACGGCTGACCCGCATCTACCAGAAGCTCGACGTACGCTCGAGGGCCCAGCTCGCCACTGCCCTGGCCACCGCACTGCGCGCCACTCGCTGAGCCCGCGGGGCGGGGCGCGCAGTGCGGGGCCGGGGGCGGGAGCCGGTCAGCAGCTCAGGTTGTTGCCCGGTGTGACGCCCAGCAGCTGGGTGAAGCTCTGGTACTTCGAGATCCGGCTCTGGACCTGCGCGGGGTTGCCGCCGTTGCACTCCAGGGAGCCGTTGATGGAGCGGATGGTCTCGCCGAAGCCCGCGCCGTTCACCATGGCGGCGTGTGCGGTCATCGTGCCCGGGCCGTTCTGGGTGTTCCAGTACCAGAGCGCCGTCTTCATGGCGATCGCCGGGTCCTGCTCCACGAGGTACGGGTTGCCGAGGAGGTTGATGCCGAGCGCGTCACCGGCCGCCTTGTAGTTGAAGTTCCAGCTCAGCTGGATCGGGCCGCGCCCGTAGTACGCGGCCTGGCCGGCCGGACAGCCGTAGGGCTGGCTCGCGTCGCAGTAGTGGGGGTAGTTGGCCGTGTTCTGCTCGACGATGTGGACGAGTCCGCCGGTCTCGTGCGAGACGTTCGCGAGGAAGGCGGCCGCCTCGCGCCGCTTGACGGTGTCGTCACCGGTGTTGGCGAAACCCGGGTACGCGGACAGGGCCGACACCAGGCCGTTGTAGGTGTAGAAAGGGTTCCGGTTCGGGAACATCTGGTTGAACTGGGCCTCGGAGACCACGAATCCGGACGGGTTGCCCGGACCCGGGTCCGTGCCCCCGCCCCCGCAGGCGCCCTGGTCGGACCACACGCCCCACTCCCCGGTGGTCCCGGGCGTCTCGCCCTGGGTCCACCACTTGGCCTGCCAGTTGTGCCCGTTGTACGAGGCGCTCATGCCGCCCGTGTAGACGGCGGACGCGGTCCAGCCGCCGGCGCAGGGGGCCGCCGCGGAGGCGGGGGAGGAGGGGAGGACGAGGGTGAGACCGAGGCCTGCCGTGACGGTCGCGGCGGCGGCCAGCGAGAGCACACGGCGACGAAGCGCACGTATCACGTAACTACTCCTTCAGTGGGGGGAGTTGCCGTGGGGGCGGCAACAGTGCCCACTGAAGCGAAATGGTATGGACCTGTCAAGGTCTAGACCAAACGAAACGCGCCGACGCGGCCTGCCGCGTCGGCGCGAAACGAGAGACCGGAGGACCGGGAGGGCCCGGGGGATCAGCTGCCGGCGGAGAGGTTGCCGGAGAGGATCGGGATGTTGCTGAGGATGTGCGAGGCCGAGTCGTCGCCCTTCGCCTGGGTGGAGTTCTCGGCGCACTGCTGGTTCTGCGGGTTGGCCAGCACGTTGACGTCCTGGACGCCGACGTTGGCGATCAGCGCGAAGAGGGACTGGGCGTTGACCTTGGCCGGCAGGCCGATGCAGAGCTTGTTGACGGAGCCCTGGACCAGGCTCGCCTGCGGGCTCAGCGCGCCCTTGGTCTCCTGGTTGCCGTAGATCTGCGCGGCGCCGTTGCCGTTGACGGTGTTGACGCCGTTGTCGTTGCCGATCGCCATCGCCGGGGTGGCCACAGCGGCGCCGGCACCCAGCACGGAGGCGGTGACCGCGGCGGTGGCCATGAACTTCTTGAGCATGTGGGGGATCCTTCTGTCGCGCTGTCGCATGAGATGGCTGCCCTCGGCGGGGGCGAGCTGATCAACTGCTTCCGGCGCTGGTGGTTATCCCCACTCACCCGTGTGGCTCAATGGCGGAGCGGCCCGGTCCCGCCGCCGTGACGGCGAGACTGAGCTCCTCGTGTCCGAGGGTCAGCCGGTCTTGCGGCGGACCTTCTTGTTCTTGCCGCCGGGGCCGCTGCTGGCACCCTGGACCTTCGCGCGACTCTGGTGCGCCTGCTGGGACTGGGCATTCGCGGCGTTGCGCTCCAGCGCCTCCCGGAACTTTCGCTTGGCCTCCTCGGCCGGGGATTCGTCCTGCGGGGTCTCTGCTTCGTCTGCCATGTGTCCTCCTGGGGGTGGTCAAGCGGTTTCAGTCTGTCAGCTGGTGTGCCCGCTGACCAGCGAGTTCCGCTGGACCGGCTCCTCGGTGCGCGGCCACCAGGTCAGTTCACCTCCAAGGATCGCTTGGAGAGGCCATAAGTTCCGGTGATGGGGTCATAAGGCGATACCGGGTGCTGGGTAAGGATTGCCTTAGTTTAGGGTTCCCATTGATCCATCTGTGATCCACCGTGCTGTCGCTCGAAGGGAACCTTTGCCATGCCTCGACCTCTGCGGGTAGCAATCGTCGGTGCCGGCCCCGCCGGGATCTACGCCGCCGACGCGCTGCTGAAGTCCGAGGCCGCGGCCGAGCCCGGTGTGTCCATAGACCTCTTCGAGAAGATGCCCGCGCCCTTCGGCCTGATCCGCTACGGCGTGGCCCCCGACCACCCGCGCATCAAGGGCATCGTCAATGCGCTGCACCAGGTGCTCGACAAACCGCAGGTCCGCCTCTTCGGCAACGTCGACTACCCGAACGACATCAGCCTGGACGAGCTGCACTCCTTCTACGATGCCGTGATCTTCTCCACGGGTGCCACGGCCGACCGCGCCCTCACCATCCCGGGCGTCGACCTCGACGGTTCCCACGGCGCCGCCGACTTCGTCTCCTGGTACGACGGCCACCCCGACGTCCCGCGCACCTGGCCGCTCGAGGCGGAGAAGGTCGCCGTGCTCGGAGTCGGCAACGTCGCCCTCGACGTCGCGCGCATCCTCGCCAAGACGGCCGACGAACTGCTGCCGACCGAGATACCGCCGAACGTCTACGAAGGCCTCAAGGCCAACAAGGCCCTCGAGGTGCACGTCTTCGGCCGCCGCGGTCCGGCTCAGGCCAAGTTCAGTCCCATGGAGCTCCGGGAGCTGGACCACTCGCCCAACATCGAGGTCATCGTCAACCCCGAGGACATCGACTACGACGAGGGCTCGATCACGACCCGCCGCTCCAACAAGCAGGCCGACATGGTCGCCAAGACCCTGGAGAACTGGGCGATCCGCGACATCGGCGACCGGCCGCACAAGCTGTTCCTGCACTTCTTCGAGTCGCCCACCGAGGTGCTCGGCGAGGACGGCAAGGTGGCCGGACTGCGCACCGAGCGCACCGAGCTCGACGGCACCGGCAACGTCAAGGGCACCGGCCAGTTCACGGACTGGGACGTCCAGTCCGTCTACCGGGCCGTCGGCTACCTCTCCGACGAGCTGCCCAAGCTCCCCTGGGACGTCGAGTCGGGCACGGTCCCGGACGAGGGCGGCCGCGTCATCGAAGCGGGCGGCCACCTGGCGTCGACGTACGTGACCGGGTGGATCAGGCGCGGCCCGGTCGGCCTGATCGGCCACACCAAGGGCGACGCCAACGAGACCGTCGCGAACCTGCTGGCCGACCACGCCGAAGGCCGCCTGCTCACCCCGGCCGCGCCCGCGCCGGAGGCCGTCGAGGCCTTCCTCGCCGAGCGCGCCGTCCGCTACACCACGTGGGAGGGCTGGCACCGGCTGGACGCGGCCGAGAAGGCACTCGGCGAACCCCAGGGCCGCGAGCGCGTGAAGATCGTCGAGCGCGACGAGATGCTCGAGGCCAGCGGAGCCTAGGAAGTGAAGGAAGAGGGCCGGGACCCCTATGGGTTCCGGCCCTCTTCGCGCTGTGCGTGGACGGGTGTCAGCCCCGGACGGACACGATCTTCCGGGTGGCCAGGTCGGCCTGGACGAAGACCTGCGTCGTGTCGCTGCCCCACGTCAGGGTGACCGTGGCATTGGCCTTGCCCATCCCGTTGCCGGTGGAGGTGACCTTCCACTTGAGCGGCACGTTCTGCGCGCGCAGCACGCCGTCCGCGTGGTTCGTCTCCTCCCACGTCCTCAGCTCCGCCTGGAGCGGCTCGGAGAGGTAGAAGGCGCGCAGCCGGTCCGCGGTCTGCCCGTCCCCGTCGTACACCGCGTCGATGTACGCGCCGTAGAAGTCGGCGATGCGGGTGAAGGCGCCCTCGGGGCTGCCCGAGACGGACGGAGCCGCGGCGGTCGCGGCGGCCGGGGCCGCCTTCGGCGCGGATCCGTCCGCGGCGGCGCTGGTGACGAAGGCCAGGGTGAGTACGGCCGTGGCCGCGAGGGTGAGGGAGGCGGTGCGCTTGGCGGTGGGCTTGGACATCGGCTGAGCCTTTCCCCGTGCTGAGTGGCTGCTCTGACCGACGCCGCCCCGGTCCCGCCCGGTTCTCGGAATGCGGGAAATGGCCGGATTGCGACTACGTCGTCTCGTCCGGATGAAGTGCGCCCCCGGGCGGAATGCCGCGCCGCCCAGGGGAGTTCGTACCAGCGCGAGACCTGATCCCTATGCGATCCCTATGCACTGGAGAGCTCATGAAGATCGGCATCATCGGCGCGGGAAACATCGGCGGCAACCTCACCCGCCGCCTCACGGCCGTCGGGCACGACGTGTCCGTCGCGAACTCGCGCGGCCCCGAAACCCTGACGGCCCTCGCCGAGGAGACCGGGGCCACCCCCGTCACCGTCGCCGAAGCGGCCCGCGGCGCGGAGATCGTCGTGGTCACCATCCCCTTCAAGAAGGTGCCGGACCTGCCCGCCGGCCTCTTCGACGAAGCCGCCGAGGGCTTCGCCGTCATCGACACCGGCAATTACTACCCCCAGCAGCGCGACGGCCGGATCGCCGGTGTCGAGGACGAGGGCCTGACCGAGAGCCGCTGGACCGAGCGGCACCTCGGCCACCCCGTGATCAAGGCCTTCAACGGCACCTACGCCCAGGACATCCTGGACCGCCACCGCCCGGCGGGCGACCCGGAGCGGATGGCACTGCCCGTCGCGGGCGACGACGAGACGGCGAAGAAGACCGTCCGCGCCCTCATCGAGCAGCTCGGCTTCGACACCGTCGACGCGGGCGGCCTCGACGACTCCTGGCGCCAGCAGCCCGACACCCCCGTCTACGGGCTCCGTGAGGGCGTCGAAGGCGTCACCAAGGCCCTCGCCGAGGCTTCCCCGGAACGCAAGGCGGCATTCCGGGGCTGACGGAGGCCGCGCCCTAGCCCCGCTCCACCAGGCCCCGTACGAAGGCGGCCTGGCCGGCGTGCTGGAGATCGTCTGCCAGCACGCTGACCAGGCGCACCCCCAGGGTGACCGGCGGGTTCCAGCGCTCGTCGACCACCTGGTCCAGGTCCGCAGCGGCGAGTCCCCGTACGAAGCGCACGCTCTGCTCGTGGACCGCGTCGAAGTACCCCAGCAGCAGCTCGCCGGAGTCGACCTTGACCGCTCCGGCCTGCCGGGCGGTGTGGCCGTACCCGGTGGACCCGGCGGGCAGGCCCAGGGCGAACCGGGCCGCCCAGCCCTGGGCCTGCCAGACCTGCTCCAGGTCCGCGGCGTCCGCCACGTGGTCGTCCTGGATCCGGGTGAGGTGCCAGACGAGCCAGGTGATCGAGTTCGCCGCGGGGTCGACGCGGGCGTTGAGCCCCTCCGCCGGGAGCCCCTCGACGACCTCGTGCACGATCTCCCGGATGCGTCCGAATCCGTCGGCGATGACGTCCGTAGCCTTCATGCACCCACCATGCAAGGCGCCCCGGCCCGCCCGGCGCGAGCGACACGCGCCTCAGACGGCGGCGTCGGCCTTGTCGGTCTTCTCCGTAGCCGCAGGCTGACCCGCGGCGGTCGCGGTCGCGGTTGCCTTGGCGGTCACGGTCCCGTGCCCGCCGCGCAGGCCGAACCGGCTGATCACGGCGACCAGCGCGAAGGCGGCTGCGCCGATCCCGAAGGTGAGGGTGAACCCGGACTCGGCGGGCAGCGCGGGGACGCCCGGCGGAAGGTGCTCGATGGTCTTGGACGCCAGGATGGTGGTCACGATGGCGCTGCCGATCGCGCTGCCCGTGGAGCGGGAGATCGAGTTGATGCCGTTGGCGATGCCGCTCTGGTGGTGCGGGACGCTGGCCATGATCACGGCGGGCATGGCGGCGTAGCCGAAGCTGACGGCCGCACCGACGACCAGACCGGCGCCGATCACCGAGGCGCTGTGCTGGTGGTCCAGGGCGAGCCAGGCGAAGCCGACGGCGCCGAGCGCGGCGGCCAGGCCCAGGGCCACGCGCGGCCCCCGGTGGCGTACGAGCTGGCCGCCGATGGGCGAGGCGAGCAGCGAGACGATGGCTCCGGGCAGCAGGAACTGCACTGAGGCCCGCAGGATCGACGCGTCGAAGCCGTAGCCGGTGAGGGCCTTGGGCATCTGGACGAGGTAGGAGACGCCCAGGAAGTTCGCGAACATGCCGAAGCCGACGAGGATGCCGGCCAGGTTGGCCATGAGCACCGGGCGGTGGACGAACATCTTCATGTCGACGAGCGGCTCGCCGACCTTGCGCTCGACCAGGACCCAGACGGCGGTCATGACGGCCGCGCCCGCGAAGCTGCCCAGCGTGCGGGCGGAGGCCCAGCCCCACTCGTGGCCCTGGGAGATCGGCAGCAGGAGCAGTAGCAGGGCGATGCCCAGGGTCAGGGCGCCCAGGAAGTCGGTGCGGCCGCCGGTCTTGTGGCGGGTCGCGGGGACCAGGAAGAGAACGGCGAGCAGGGCGAGGACCGCGAAGCCGGTCGCCATCCAGAAGGCGTTGCGGTAGTCGGCGTCGGAGCCCGAGGTGAGCAGCCCGGTGGCGACGAGCGCGAGGCCGCTCCCGAACGCGAGCGTGCCGCTGACCAGTGCCATCGCGCCGGGCAGCTTCTGCGGCCGGACCTCCTCGCGCAGCACGGAGAGCGCCAGCGGGAAGATCGCGGTGGCGGCGCCCTGGAGCACCCGGCCCAGGATCAGCAGGGGCAGCGAGGTCGCCAGCGCGGCGATGACGGAGCCGACGACCATGACGCCGAGCACGGCCACCAGGGTCGGCTTCTTGCCGTGCTGGTCGCCGAAGCGGCCCAGCAGCGGGGTGAAGACGGCCGCCGACAGCAGGGTGGCGGTGGTCACCCAGCTCACGTTGGCGGTGGAGGTGCCGAGGTCGTTGCGGATGAGGCCGAGGATCGGGACCGGCAGGGTCTGCATCATCGACACGACCATGGCGGCGAGGCTCAGGGCGAAGACGATGACCGTCTCGTTCCGTCGCCCGGTGGCCGTCGCGGCGGCGGGGGAGGGGGTGCTCATGGCTGGCAGGACCTTCTTCGGGCTTCAGAGCTTCAGGACGCAGATGTTTGACGTCATCAAGTAACTCCGTCGACGGTAGACGTGGATAGTTAAGGTGGTCAAGTAAACAATTGATAATGTCAACCATTCTGGGTAGGCTCGAGGCATGTCTGGTAAGAGCGGCACCGCCCCGCACGCAGCCCCCGCCAAGCTCCAGCTGCTGGAGCTGCTCGCCGCCATCGGCACGGCCCAGTGGCGCGACTTCGCGGCGGCCGCCGCTCATTACGGCCTCACCTCCACCCAGGCCAGGGTCCTCGCGCAGCTCGACGGCCCCGTGCCGATGCGCGGGCTCGCCAAGCTGCTGGTCTGCGACGCGTCGAACGTGACCGGCATCGTCGACCGCCTGGAGGCCCGCGAGCTGGTGCGCCGCGAACCGGCCCCCACCGACCGCCGCGTCAAGAACGTGGTGGCCACGGACGCGGGCCGCGAGGTCATCCGCCGCGTGCGGGAGGAGATGCAGGCGACCCACGGCGCGCTCGACACCCTCGACGAAGCCGAGAGCGCGACGCTCTACGCCCTGCTGGAGCGCCTGCGCCCCACGATGGAGAAGGACGCCTGAAGTAGCCTCGACCCCTATGAGCACCCTGCAGACGATCAACAACGTGTCCGTGCTGATGTGCGAGGCCGAGGGCGAGGTCATCGCCGGTGAACGCGAGGCCCTCGACTGCATAGGCGACGCGGGCTACCAGGGTGCCGAGTGGGTCGTCATCCCCGCCGAGCGGTTCGACGACGCGTTCTTCCGGCTGAGCACCCGCGTCGCCGGCGAGATCATCCAGAAGTTCGTCCAGTACCGGGTGGGGATCATCGTCCTCGGAGACATCTCCCGCCACACCGAGGCCAGTTCGGCGTTGCGCGACTTCGTCCGCGAGTGCAACCGCGGGACCCAGACGTGGTTCCTCGCCGATGACGCGGAGCTGCGCGGGCGGCTGGCCGGGGCGGAAGCGTGAGGAGCGGCGCCCAGGTCAGGATCCTGCGGGCGGCCGGTCGCGCCGCCGCCGTCTGGAAGAACGGCGGGGGAGTCACCCGGGAGATCGCGGTATTCCCCGAAGGTGCCGGGATGGACGACTTCGTCTGGCGGGCCAGCCTCGCCGAGGTCGCCGCCGACGGGCCCTTCTCGGCCTTTCCCGGGATCGACCGTACGATCACCCTGGCCGAAGGCGCCGGCATGGACCTCACGGTCGGGGGTGTACGCCGCCTCGTGGACGAGCGGTTCGCGCCGCAGGACTTCCCCGGGGACGAGCCGACCGGCTGCCGGCTCCTCTCGGGTCCCGTCGTGAACTTCAACGTGATGTACCGCCGGGGCGCCGCGGAGGTGGCGACCGCCGTCGTGCGGGGCCGGCTCTCGCGCGCCGTCGTGTCGGACGAGACCCTGCTGGTGGTCGCCCTGGAGGGGGCGGCCACGGTGCAGGTGGGGCGGGGCCCGGCCCTCGCGCTGGCCCAGTACGACGCGGTCCTGGTGATGGGCGACTTCATCGACTACATGGACATCTCAGGGCACGTGGCGCTGGTCTGCTTCCGGTAGCCGCCCGCACGGTCAACGGATCCCCAGCTTCACCCACTTCGCCGAGCTGGGGACGCCCTTCGCGTTGAGCAGGAACAGCATGTAGTACCCGGGCGGCGCGTCGGCCGCGGTCGGCGGCGTCCGGAGCCCGATCGCGGTGCCCCGTACGCCGGTGCGCCGGAGCTCCAGGTGGCGCTGGCTGGTGTTCACCGAGTGCGTGACGGTCGTCGGCGCCAGCAGCACGGCGCGCGCCACGTCCTTCGGCGTCGAGCTCGAGACCTCGAATGCCGTGTCGTGGCCGAGCTCGCCCGCCGGAACCCGGTCGAGGGCCGGCCGGGGGCCACGGTGCAGGTAGGCGGGCTCGTAGAGCTCGATGCTGCCGTCCATCCCGTCCCTCATGTCAGGGTCGTTGGCGATCTGCTGGAGCTCGTCCCCGGTGACCATCATCCGGCCGTCGGGCATGATCAGGGCGTTGGAGTGGTAGCCGCGGGGCAGCCGCTGCGCCGGGCCGAGCTTCCAGTGGCCGCGCGCGTCGCGCAGCTCGATCTGCCGGTACTTCAGGTCGGCCTTCGGGTTGAACGGCCCGTTGCCGTAATCCCGGGTGTCGAGCGCTCCGTTGACGGTCAGCAGCGTGCCGTCCGGCAGGATCAGGGTGTCGTCCTGGGTGCGCCCGAAGGCACGCGGCTCCTCGATGGTCCACCGGCCGCCGGACAGCCGGTACGTGTGCGGGTCGCGCGGGTCGCCGCCGAGCACCAGGACGGAATCCGGCCCCCGGAAACCCGCCGGGAGGGGCACGGCGGAGCCGTACCCGCGGAAGTCGGCGGGTCGCCGCGGCAGGTCGGTGCGTACCTCCCTGACCGGGTCGAACAGCCACTGCTGGTCGGCGTCACGGCCCAGCCCGTAGATCATCCCGTCCCGCAGCGAGAAGAGGTGCGGGTAGTCGTTGCGGAACGGGGCGTCCGAGCGCAGCCGTTGCGAGGCGAGGTCCAGCGGGATGTCGAACGCCCGCCGGGGCACGGGGTGGCGCAGCGCGGGGAAGCGCTCGACCACCGGGGTGGGGGTGCCCGTACCGCGCTCGGACTGGCCGGACATGATGATCTGGCGGCCGTCCGCGCCGGTCACGACCGAGGGGTACCAACGGCCCACGGACATGTCCCGGTTGCGGTACCAGATTTCGGTCCACGGGTCGAAGACGAAGGACAGCTTGGCGCCGCTGCCGCCCTTGCCGCCCACGTTGCCGCCGAAGACGCCGACCATCCCGTTGGGCAGGTAGGCGTGCCCGGCGCAGAAGAAGGGTGCCGGGCGCGGGGCGTGGCTGCCGTCGGGCATCAGGACGACGGGCGGGGCCACCTTCTTGAAGGCCTGCGCACCGGTCCCCTTGGCCGGATCCCAGAGGTATGCGCGGCCCGCGTTGGTCCGGCCGACCGTGTTCGTGGGCCCGGTCTCCTTGGTCGGGTTCTCCTCCGTGCGCTCGAAGGAGAAGAGCAGCACCTTGCCCGTCGGCAGCTGGGCCAGGTGCACGCCGAAGTCGGGGGAGGGGAAGTACTGCGTGAACCGTCCGAACTCCGCTGCCGTGAAGCGTGCGTTGGCCTTGGTCTGGGACTCCCGGAGCGCGGTCAGGCTCGCCGTGCGCTTCGTCTGCGGATAGCCCTGGGTTCCCTTGGCCGCCTCGCGCAGCCGCGCGTGCGCCCGGGCGTGGTCCTCGCCGATCACGGCGGCCTCGGCCGTCTCGGCTCCCTCGGTCCGCTCGACGGGGCGGGGCTGCGGAGCCGGCGACATCGCCGTGAGGGTCAGGGCGGAGGCGATCACCCAGGCCGACACTGCGGCGGAGCGGTGCGGGCGGGACATGGAGCTCCTCTGCGTCTCAAGTTCTGATTCGGCAGATATTAGGAGAAAGCAGATATATCGGGTCGATGTGACGCGACGCGGCGCCATTCGGCCGAGCGAGACCGCCAGAAGGATCGTTTCTGCGGTGAACCGCTGCGGCCATAGAGGTGAGACCGCGTACCCGTCGGCCCTCCGCGACCGCCGCGGGGGGCTATCCATGTCGACGTGATCAAGTCGCTCCGTACCGGATTCACCGCAGCCGCCGTGACCGCAGCTCTCGTCACGCTCAGCCCCTCGGCCGGGGCCTCCGCCTCGGCACCTTCCGCCAAGGCTCCCTCCGACCAGGTGACCGTGGACGTCGCCTCCGTCAACGGATCGGGCTGCCGTCCAGGCAGCGCCGCCGTCGCGGTCGCGCCGGACAACACCGCCTTCACCGTCACCTACAGCGAGTACGTGGCCCAGGCCGGCGGGGGAGCCCCCGCCGTCGAAGGGCGCAAGAACTGTCAGCTCTCGCTCGTCGTCCACGTCCCCCAGGGCTACACCTACGCCGTGGCCCAGGTCGACTACCGGGGCTTCGGCAGCCTGCAGGAGGGCGCGATCGGAACACAGAAGGCCAGCTACTACTTCCAGGGCATGAGCCAGACCGCCCAGCGCAGCCACAGGTTCAACGGCGCGTTCGAGGACAACTGGCAGGCCACCGACACCACGGGCGTCGAGGCGCTGGTCTTCGCACCCTGCGGCGAACAGCGCAACTTCAACATCAACACCGAGCTGCGTGCCGAGGTCGGAACCTCCGACCCGGCGCAGACCAGCTTCATGGCGCTCGACTCGACGGACGGTGCCATCAACAGCGTGTACCACTTCTCCTGGAAGCAGTGCCCGGTGGACTGACGGGCAGCACGCCGTGTGCCGGGGCACGCCTTCGGGCAGGCCCCGGCATCCGGCATTCGGCCTCAGGCCGACGCGCGCCGGACCAGCTCGGTGGAAGTGATCACCGGGCGGGGTGCGGGGCGTCCCTCCCGGCCCCCGCTCCCCAAGCTGTCCAGCAGCAGCCGCGCCATCAGGCGCCCCATCCCCTCGATGTCCTGGCGTACGGTCGTCAGCGGCGGATCGGCGCTCTCCGCCACCTGCTCGGCATCGTCGAAGCCGATCACCGCCACGTCCCCGGGTACCGTCCGGCCGTGCTCCCGCAGCACCCGTAGCGCGCCCGTCGCCATCAGGTCGTTCCCCGCGAACACGGCGTCGATCCCGGGCCGGCGGTCCAGCAGTTCGGCCATCGCCCGGGCCCCGCCCGCCACGGTGAAGTCCCCCTCGGCGACCAGTGCGGGATCGGCCTCCGGCAACACGTCCCGGTAGCCGCTCAGCCGGTCGGCCGCCGATGTCTGGTCGAGCGGGCCGGCGATGTGCGCGATCCGCTCGTGGCCCTGCGCCACCAGGTACCGTACGGCCGCGCGTGCTCCCCCGCGGTTGTCCGCGTCCACGTACGCCACCTCGCCGTCGGGCTCGCCCGGCTCCCCGGGCCCGGCGGTCCAGCCCGGCCGGCCGCCGTACACCGTGGGCATGCCGATGCGCCGGGTGATCGCCGGCAGCGGATCGTCGGTGTGCAGGGAGAAGGCGAGCGCTCCGTCGACGTGGCCGCCCGCCAGATAGCGCTCGATCCGGTCGTAGTCTCCCTGGTCCTCCACCAGCAGGAGCACCAACTGCATGTCGTGCGCCGTCAGTTCCTTGCTGATGCCGCGCACCTGCCGGGAGAAGAACGGGTCGGAGAAGATCCGTATCTCCGGCTCGGCGATGATCACCGCGACGGCGCCGGTACGCCGGGTGACCAGGGTGCGGGCCGCGGGGTTCGGCACGTAGCCCAGGTCCCGGATGGCCTCGCGCACCTTCTCCACCAGGTGGGGACGGACTCCGTCGCCGCCGTTGACGACGCGGGACGCGGTGGCCCGGGATACCCCGGCGCGCTCCGCGACCGCCTCCAGGGTGGGGCGGTCCCCGGGACGTGTTTCCGGCACGGGTGCTCCTCCTGGATGTCCGCGGGCGCTGGCCTCGCCCGGGCAGCAGGGTAACCCGTACCGCCGGGAAGGTGATCACCTTCCCGGCGGACGGACCTCACCAGCCGATGCCGAGGGTCAGTCCGGTCGGCGGTTCGGAGTTGCCGAGGATCTGTACGGAGGACTGGTCGTTGATGTCGTCGTAGGGGAATCCGTAGGCCCGCTGGTTCAGGCCGACGGTGTGGAAGAAGCCGGCGTAGTCGTTCTTCGCCGGTCCGGTGTAGTACGCCGCCGGGCTGTACCAGGCGGTGGTGTCGAGGGCGACGCCCCGGCTGAACGCGGCGCAGAACTCCGCGCCGAGCTGCTTCTCGGTGTCGTTGCCCGAGGCCATCGCACCGGCGCAGGCCATGACGTCGGGCGAGGTGGGCTTGCGCAGGGTGAAGGAGCCCGCGCCGTTCTTGCCGAAGGTGAGGGTGGAACCGGTGACCCGCCCGGAGAAGGTCTCGCCTAGGCGGTTCAGGGTGAAGGGGTGGGTGGTGTAGTGGGCCCATGCCTGGTCGATGGCGGCGGTGAGGTGGTCCTGCGCGGCGCCGCCGGGCTGGAAGAGATCCGAGGAACGCGGCGCCAGGATGCGGTAGTTGTTCTGCAGCGGCCTGAACGCGGGGCCGACGGAGGACGCGTACCGCTGCATGACCTCGGCGCGGGTGGCGGTGATGCCCCGGGTGGTGTCGTGGCCGCTGGAGGTCTGGCGCAGCCGTGAGGTGATCGGGAAGCCGAACTGGTCGACCTGGGTGGTGTTCCCGCCGAAGGCGACCTGCCCGTACACGTAGGTGTACTCGTACCAGTCGTAGTACACATCGCTGTTGGGGTCGTCGGGGTTGCGCGGATCGGGGCCGCCCCAGCCCTGGTCGTCGGGGGAGACCGGGATGTACATCGGGGAGCCGAGCGAGAGGTAGATCCGGCCGCCCCGGATCGCCGGCGGGGAGGGGACGGTGCCGCCCACCTGGGCCAGGGTGAAGGACATGTCGGGGTAGTTGACGCCCCGTTTGACCAGGTGGCCGGGGGCGGTGGCGTCCAGGTGGCTGATGTGTGCCATGGTGCCGTCGGGCTTCATGTACGACCACTGGCCGGGCGTCACCTGGCCGAGGACGGTGACGTGGATCTGTGAATCGGCGTACGTGCCCCCGGTGTTGTTCTGGAAGGTGATGGGGAAGCTGCCGGTGCCGCCCCCGCCCTCGCCGCCCCCGCCCCCGCCCCCGCCGCCCCCGGTCCCGCCGACCGTGTGGGTGAAGTGCGGGGTGTCGTAGAGCGGGCCGCCCTTCTCGTACGTGAACCAGTACGGGAGGGCGGAGCCGGGAGCGAAGCCGCTGACGGTCTGCTCCCAGGTGCCCGCGTTGTTCGTCATCCGGAAGTTCTGCTGGCCCAGGCCCCCGCCCGGCAGGTAGTGGACGTCCACCAGGGCGGCCGGGACGGCGGGCTTGAACCAGATCCGGACGGTGCCGGAGCCCTGGGCCGTGACGCCCTGCGTGTAGTCGGCGGCAGCGGAGGCGGAAAAGGCAGCGGAGGCGGCGGCCCCGGCGGCCGCCGGGGCCAGGGCCGGGGAGCCCGCCAGGGCGAGCAGGACGGCCGCCAGGAGCAGCGGGATCCGCCGCAGGAACGTGGTGTTCACGAGCGCTCTCCTCGGTCCGGGCCGGTCAGTGGCCGAAGTCGAACCAGTTGAGGTTCACGAAGTCGGCGCTCTGGCCGCTGGTGAAGGTCAGGTACACGTCGTGGGTGCCCGTGACCGCGCTGATGTTCGCCGGCACCGTGCGCCAGCTCTGCCAGCCGCCGGTGTTGGCCACGGAGAAGCTGCCGACCGGCGCCGCGGTGCGGCTGTCGAGCCGTACCTCGACGAGGCCGCTGACCCCGCCGGCCGCTCCGGAGGCTACGCGTCCGTAGAACTGCCGCGCGGCCGACGGGCCGAAATCGACACCCTTGTAGACGGCCCAGTCACCGTTGCCGAGGGTGGTGAGGTCCTGGCCGCCGCCGGTGTCCGTGGTGTTCTCCTTCGCCACCCCCGCCTGGGAGTCGTACGACTCGGCCTGGATCGGGGCGTAGGCGTCGCGGTTGCCGGCCGGCGGGGTGGTGGGGGGAGTCGTCGGCGGCGTGGTCGGAGGCGTCGTCGGCGGTGTGGTGGGCGGTGTGGTGCCGCCGGTCGAGCGGAGCACGGACACGTAGTCGACGACCATGGGATGACCGGGCTCGGTCGCCGCGTCGGGTCCGCCGCCGAAGGCCGCCGGGAACTCGCCGCCCATCGCGACGTTCAGGATGATGAAGTAGCCGTGGTTCGTGGCGTTGGTCCAGGTGGTGGCGTCCACCTGATCGGCCCGTACCGTATGGAAGTTGATCCCGTCGACGTAGAAGCGCATCTGCTCGGCCGCGGTCGACCGGTCCCACTCCACGGCATAGGTGTGGAAGCCGCCCTGGCAGCTGGTGCCGGGGCAGACGCGCTGCCCGCCGATGCCGGACTTCTCGTTGCAGGGGCCGCCCGGGCTGGTGCCGCAGTGCATGGTCGCCCAGACCTGGTTGATGCCCTGCACGTTCTCCAGGATGTCGAGCTCACCGACGCCCGGCCAGTTCCACCAGTTGCCGCGGTACGGAGCCCCGAGCATCCAGAACGCCGGCCAGTAGCCCTTGGCCGCCGGGCCCGTGACGTTCGGCATCTGTATGCGGGCCTCGGTGCGCAGTGTGCCGCCCACCGGGGGCTGGAAGTCCGAACGCCGGGTCTCCACGCGCCCGGAGGTCCAGTTGCCGGCCGCGTCCCGCCGCGGGGTGATGCGCAGGTTGCCGGTCCCGTCGAGGGAGACGTTGGCGGGGTCGGCGGTCATCGTCTCTATCTCGCCGGTGCCGAATCCCGCGGGCCCGCCGGGGTAGCTCGTACCGGTGGTGTACTGCCAGTCGGCGGTGTTCAGGCCGGAGCCGGCGGGCCCGTTGAAGTCGTCCAGGAACACCTGGGACCAGCCGGCCGGGGTGGGGGGAGCCGTGGCGCCGGCGGGCAGGACGACCGCCACCGAGGCCGCCGCGACCACCGCGATCGTGCTGAGCGCGGCTGAGACGGCCCGCCGGACGGCGGGCCGATTCCTGTCGGATCTCTGACGCATGGGTGCCCTCTCTGGAGCGCCGTGAGGCGCGGTGCGGGGGGAAGTGCCGGGGAGGCGCGCCGTCTTGAGAGCGCTCTCAAGACGCGCCGCTGGACACTGTGCTCCCCGCCCCTTCGGGCGTCAAGACATCGAACCGGGAAAGGGCCTGCGGGCCAACGGAGTTCATTCTTTGAACGTTCTCGGCGCGGACGGCGGGCCGTGCCGACGGGAACCCACCCGTACGGCCCAACCCGCCGCGCCTCATACGGGCGGACCGAGGACCTCGTGCGCACCGGCGAGGTCGTGGACGGCGGCGGCCGTCCCGGTCAGCGGAAGCAGCCCGGAAAGCGGGCACAGCACCGGCATCTCGTGGTCTACCTCCCACTCGCCGACGGCCGCGGCGCCGCGGCTCTTGCGGCCGCCGCCGGTGTCGGTGGTGCAGACGGCGTACAGCCGTCCGGCGCAGCCCCGGCAGAGCAGGGCGTCGTGGCCGGTCACGGCCGGCCCGCCGGGGGCGGCGCCGCCGCCGCGGCCGTCCCGAGAAGGCCCCGGCCGCCCAACGTGCCGGGTCCCCCGCGCGCTTGTAGCGTCGGTCGCGTCAGGAGTCCTGGTGACCCGACAGGAGTCCGCCGGCCGGTGCGCAACCGCGCGATACGCAGAGTGCGCGGCGTACGCAGATACGGATCACGCCCGCGAGGCGCGCCGAGCCGCCCGAGCGCAGCCCGCGCCGGTGCCGGGACGGCCCGTCCTTCACGCCGTCGCGGGGCGTGCGCACCGTACCCGTACGAGAGGCCGTGCCGATGCCGAACGACGTTCCGATATCGAGCGTGCTGCGTGTCGAGAGGGGCCTGGCCGGCCCCGAGGAACTGGCGGCGATCGCCGTCGTGGTCGCCTGCTACGCGGGCCGCACCGCCCATGCCCGCGCCCGGGCGAAGGGCGCCGGGCAGGAAGCCGGCCGGCGGCGCGCCGCCCGCCCGGACGCCGGCTGCTGGGCAGGCTGCTGGGCCTGCCGCTGAACCCCGTCCGCCGGCCGGGCGCACGGCCGGCGGACAGGGAAGCGAAGTGGTCACCTCCGCTGCAACACCGTCGTGAGGACCTCGAGCAGCGTCGCCGCGGGATCCGCGACGGCGCCCTCGGAGCGCCAGGCCACGAACCCGTCCGGGCGTACGAGCAGCGCGCCCTCGGGGTGCATCCCGTGGACCTCGGCCCAGTCGGCGCCCGTCTCCTGGAGCAGGTCGGCGCCCGGCCCGGAGCCGATGGTGTAGGCATCCAGCCGGGCGGCCGGCAGCTGCTCGGCCACCCGTGCGGCCGCATCCCGCCACGGCGTCCCCGCGCCGCTGAGCAGTACGAACGAGCGCTCGTACAGGTCCAGGGCGGAGATCCGCTCACCGGCCCTGAGCAGCCACATGTGCGGGGCCCGGGTGCCGGTGTCACCCATCAGGCGCATCGCCTGGGGGATGATCGGCCGTCCCGGATCGCCGCCGATGACCGCGCCGCGCGGGTAGCAGTAGCCCATCGCCGTGGGCAGCACCCCGCTGCCCGGCCCGCCGCCCATGGTGGGCGGCGGCGCGTACCCCGGGTGGCTGTGCTCCGCCGAACGGGCCGACGCCCGCTCGCTCGTGGCCTTCGCCACCGGCAGCCGCTCGGCCTCGTAGGTGTCGAGCAGCTCGATGCCGGCCGCCCCGTCCAGCACCGCGGCGATCTTCCAGGCCAGGTTGTGCGCGTCCTGGATGCCCGTGTTGGAGCCGAAGGCCCCGGTCGGGGACATCTCGTGGGCCGCGTCACCGGCCAGGAACACCCGGCGGCCGGACGAGTACCGCACCGCCACCCGTTCGGCGGCGTGCCAGGGAGCCTTTCCGCCGATCTCCACATCCAGGTCGGGCACTCCGATGGCGTTGCGGATCTGCTCCACGCACCGCTCGTCGGTGAAGTCCTCCAGGGTCTCGCCCCGGTCCGGGTGCCAGGGGGCGTGGAAGACCCACTGCGTCGCGTTGTCGACCGGCAGCAGCGCCCCGTCCGCTCCCGGCCGCATCAGGTAGCAGACGATGAAGCGCAGATCGCCCAGCACCTCGATGAGCCGCTCCGAGCGGAAGGTGACGCTCACGTTGTGGAACAGCTCGCCGTTACCCGTCTGGGGGATCCCCAGCTGCTCTCTTACGGGGCTGCGCGGCCCGTCGGCGGCGATCAGGAAGTCGGCCCGCACGGTGGTGTGCTCGCCCGTCGTGCGGTTCTTGACCAGGGCGGTCACGCCCGTCGCGTCCTGGTCGAAGCTCATCAGCTCGGTGGAGAACCGGATCTCGGCCCCCTGCGCGCGGCTCTGCGCGGCCAGCACCGGCTCGATGTTGTTCTGGCTGCACAGGCACCAGCCGGTGGGGCTGAACTTGCGCAGCGCCCCCGACGGGTCCACCGACTTGATCAGCCACGTGTGGTCGCCGTCGGTCAGTGACCTGGCCTGCAGAATGCCCTGAACGCCCTCCAGAGCGGATGCCGCATGGCGGATCGCGCGTTCGGCCCCCGCCGTGCGGAAGAGCTCCATGGTCCGGGCGTTGATGCCGCGGCCTCGCGGGTGCGGGGAGGTACCGGAGTGCTTCTCGACCAGAAGGTGCCTCACTCCGTGGCGGCTCAGGAAAAGCGAGGTGGACAGGCCCACGAGGGAGCCGCCCACGACGAGAACCGGTACGCGAACATCGGCGTTGTCTTCCATCAGCTGCGGGCTCCTGTTTTCTGTGTGGGGGAGTGGACTCTTTATGCCCCCGATCGTCCATCAGGCCCGGATGATTCGCCGGTTGTCACCCGCTTGATCCGGACATGTAGCGGTACGTCCCCACCCGGATGACGATGAGCGACAGCGGCTCCCCCTGAGATCTGCCGGTCCGCCGTTCCCGACCGAAGCGGCCGCCGGCCCGGGCGGACGCCACCGGTGACGGACGAGGGGTCCGTACGCGATGGATCTCCACCCCCTCATGAAGGAGTGAGTAGATGACAACCACCCTGTCCGAACGGGTGTCGCAGTCAGCCTTCGACGGCTCCATGCTCCGGGTCGTCCTGCTGATGGACCTCCACGAGGGGACCCAGCAGCAGTTCTTCGAGGCGTACGAAAAGCTCCGCAACGACATCGCGTCGGTCCCGGGCCACATCAGCGATCAGCTGTGCCAGTCCTTCGAGAACCCCTCGCAGTGGCTCATCACCAGCGAGTGGGAGAGTGCGCCCCAGTACCTCGCATGGGTCAACAGCGAGCACCATGCCGAACAGGTCAAGCCGCTCGGTGCCTGCGCGCGCGTCATGCGCCCGCTCAAGTTCACCGTCCTGCGCGAGACCGGCCGCGGCTACGACCAGGCGGCCCGGCCGGCCGGAGCCCGGCTCCAGTCCGCGCCCCGCCTCGGCGCCGGCATCGTCCGCCACGCCCTCACCTTCACCGTCAAGCCGGGCAGCGAGAAGGAGGTCGCGGCCATCCTCTCCAGCTACGCCTCCCCGGCGGCCAAGGTCGACGACCACACCCGGCTCTGCCGGACCTCCCTGTTCATGCACGGCAACCGGGTGGTACGGACCGTGGAGGTCCAAGGCGACCTGATGGCGGCCCTGCGGCACGTCTCCGAGCAGCCCGAGGTACGGGCCGTCGAAGAGGCCATCAACCCCTACCTGGAGCAGGACCGGAACCTGAACGATCCCGAGTCCGCCCGCATGTTCTTCATGCGGGCCGCGCTCCCCGCCGTCCACCACATCGCCGCGGCCGGGGAAGCGGACACCGCGGACGTCACGCGCCACGCGCTGTTCTACCCGGCCAAGCCCGGCTGCGGCCAGGCGCTCGCCCGCTTCCTCGCCGGTCAGGACGAGGCCGCCGCAGCGCGCCCGCAGAGCCCCGTACGGAGCAGCAGCATCTTCCAGCGCGACGACATCGTCGTCCGCCTCGTCGACGTGCGCGGCCCGCTCGACGCCGAGCCCGACACCACCCTGGGGGTGCGCGGCCCGCGCAAGGCGGCCGTGCTGGACCGGCTGACGGCCGGGCCCGCCGAGCGGACCCGCGCCGCTCACCACACGATGAACCTCATCACCGACCGCCGGGCACCCGCGCAGTCCTGACCGCCCCGGTCCTCACCCCCAGCCCGTCCAGGCTCCCCACACGCCAGGAGGAACCCGCCATGACCAAACAGCGCCCACGCATCGTCGACCTCAGCGAGACGCCGCCCAACCGCCGGCGCGGTGGCGACCTGAGGGCCGTGCTCACCCCGACCTCGGTGGGCTCCACCAGCGGCTTCATGGGCATGGCGATCATGGCCCCCGGCGAGTCCATCGCCGAGCACTACCACCCGTACTCCGAGGAGTTCGTGTACGTGGTCGCCGGCCGGCTGGAGGTCGACCTCGACGGCGAGGCCCACCCGCTGCGCACCGACCAGGGGCTGCTGGTCCCGCTCAACGTGCGCCACCGGTTCCGCAACGTCGGCGGCACCGAGGCCCGGATGGTCTTCCACCTCGGACCGCTCGCCCCGCGCCCCGAACTGGGCCACGTCGACACCGAAGAGGCACCGCACCCGGAGGGCACCGCGTGGGAGCAGCCCCCGGACCGCACGGGAGCGGTCTCGTGACCGGCCGCCGGGTGGCGGTCACCGGGGTCGGCGTCGTCGCACCCGGCGGGATCGGCGTCTCGGCCTTCTGGGACCTGCTCGCCAACGGCCGTACGGCGACCCGCGGCATCACCCTCTTCGACCCGGCCGGGTTCCGCTCCCGGATAGCCGCCGAGGTCGACTTCGACCCCGCCGCGCACGGGCTCGGCGAGGGTGAGGCGGCCCGGGCGGACCGGTACATCCAGTTCGCCCTCGTCGCGGCCCGCGAGGCGCTGCTGGACGCGGGACTCGACCTCACCACGGACGAGGCCTGGCGCACCGGCGTCTCCCTGGGCACCGCCGTCGGCGGGACCACCCGTCTGGAGCACGACTACGTGGCCGTGAGCCAGAACGGCGCCTGGTGGGACGTGGACGAGAAGCTCGCCGGGCCCCATCTGCACCGGGCGTTCACGCCCGCGACCCTCGCCTCCGCCGTCGCGGAGCAGACGGGTGCGCGCGGCCCGGTGCAGACCGTGTCCACCGGCTGCACCTCCGGACTCGACGCCATCGGGTACGCCGTGCACTCCATCGTGGAGGGCCGGATGGACGTGTGCATCGCCGGGGCCTCGGACTCGCCCATATCGCCGATCACCGTGGCCTGCTTCGACGCCATCAAGGCGACCTCGCCGAACAACGACGACCCGGCCCACGCCTCCCGGCCGTTCGACGCCGACCGGGACGGGTTCGTCCTCGGCGAGGGCGGCGCCGTCCTCGTACTCGAAGAGCTGGAACACGCCCGCGCCCGCGGTGCGACCGTCTACTGCGAGATCGGCGGCTACGCCACCTTCGGCAACGCCCACCACATGACGGGACTGACCGCCGAGGGGCTGGAGATGGCCCGGGCCATCCAGACCGCCCTGGACCAGGCCGGGATCGACGCGAAGGACATCGACTACGTCAACGCGCACGGATCCGGCACCAAGCAGAACGACCGCCACGAGACGGCGGCCGTCAAGCGGGTCCTGGGCGAGCACGCCTACAAGACGCCGATGACCTCCATCAAGTCCATGGTCGGTCACTCCCTCGGCGCCATCGGGGCGATCGAACTGGCGGCCTGCGTGCTCGCCATGACCCACCAGGTCGTACCGCCCACGGCGAACTACGAGACGCCGGACCCCGAGTGCGACCTGGACTACGTACCCCGCACCGCCCGCGGCCGCAAGCTGCGCAGCGTGCTCTCGGTCGGCAGTGGCTTCGGCGGATTCCAGTCCGCCGTGGTCATGACCCGGCCGAAGGAGGAGGTCTCGTGACCAGCCGTACGGTCATCACGGGCATCGGGGTCGTCGCGCCCAACGGCGTCGGCGCCGACGCCTTCTGGAAGGCGACCCAGTCCGGCCTCAGCGTGCTGGACCGCGTCACCCGGGCGGGTTGCGAGCACCTCCCGCTGCGGGTCGCGGGCGAGGTACGGGGCTTTGACCCCGGCGCGATGGTCGAGGACCGCTTCCTCGTCCAGACCGACCGCTTCACCCACCACGCCCTCGCCGCGGCCGACCTCGCCCTGGAGGACGCCCGGCTCGGCCGGGCCGACTACGAGGCCGACCCCTTCTCGGTCGGGGTGGTCACGGCCGCCGGGTCCGGCGGCGGCGAGTTCGGGCAGCGCGAACTGCAGCGGCTCTGGGACCAGGGACCCCGGTACGTCGGCCCGTACCAGTCCATCGCCTGGTTCTACGCCGCGAGCACCGGCCAGATCTCCATCCGGCGCGGCCTCAAGGGACCGTGCGGGGTCGTCGCCAGCGACGAGGCGGGCGGGCTCGACGCCTTCGCGCACGCCGCGCGGGCCATCCGCCAGGGCAGCCGGGCGATGCTCGTCGGGGCCACGGAGGCGCCCCTCGCGCCGTACTCCATCGTCTGCCAGCTGGAGTACGAGGGCCTGAGCACCCGGGACGATCCCGAGCGCGCCTACCGGCCCTTCACCGCCCAGGCCTGCGGGTACGTCCCCGCGGAGGGTGGCGCGATGTTCCTCGTGGAGGAGGAGGCCGCCGCCCGCGGCCGGGGCGCCACGGTCCGCGCCGTACTGGCCGGCCACGCCGCCACCTTCACCGGGACCCGGCGGCCGGACGACGCGGGCGAAGGGCTGGCCCACGCGATCCGGGGCGCGCTGCGCGAAGCCGACTGCGCCCCGGAGGAGGTCGACGTGGTCTTCGCCGACGCCCTCGGGACGCCGGCGGCCGACGCGGCCGAGGCGGCGGCCATCGCCGGCGCCCTCGGCGCACACGGGCGCAGGGTACCGGTCACGGCGCCGAAGACCGGTACCGGCAGGGCGTACTGCGCGGCGCCCGCCCTCGACACCGCCGCCGCGGTACTGGCACTGGAGCACGGCATCGTCCCGCCGACCCCGAACGTCTTCGACGTGTGCCACGACCTCGACGTGGTCACCTCCGGTGCCCGCTCCGCGGACCTGCGCACCGCGCTCGTGCTGAGTCGCGGCCGGATGGGCTCGAACTCCGCGCTCGTCCTGCGCAAGTCCCCGTGACGGCCGCGTGGTCCCCACGGGGTCCGCGTCCGGCAGGACCCGCTCAGTCCCCCCGTAGGAAGAGAGAAGCCACCATGTCCGACCGACTGACCCTGGAGGAGCTGGCGGCCCTGATGAAGACCGCCGGCATCACCGTCGACCCCGCCCAGCTGGCGAGCAGTCCGGACTCGGCCTTCGAGGAGTACGGCCTGGACTCGCTGGGCCTGCTCGGCATCGTCGGCGAGCTGGAGAACCGGCGCGGGCGGGCGCTGCCCACCGACGCCGACCGCTGCAAGACCCCCGGCGAGTTCCTCGACCTCGTCAACAACAGCCTGATGACAGGAGCCTGACATGCCAGGACACACCGAGAACGAGATCACCGTCAACGCCCCCGTGGACGTCGTGTGGGAGATGACCAACGACCTCCCCAACTGGCCGCAGCTGTTCAGCGAATACGCCTCGCTGGAGATCCTCGAGCAGAAGGGGGCCACCACCCGCTTCCGCCTCACCATGCACCCCGACGAGAACGGCAAGGTGTGGAGCTGGGTCTCGGAGCGGACCGTGGACCGCGAGAACCTCACGGTCCGGGCGCGGCGCGTCGAGACCGGCCCGTTCGCGCACATGGACATCCACTGGCAGTACTTCGCGGTACCGGGCGGCACCCGGATGAAGTGGACCCAGGACTTCGCGATGAAGCCGGACGCGCCGGTCGACGACGCGTGGATGACCGACAACATCAACCGCAACTCCCCGATCCAGATGGCGCTCATCCGGGACAAGATCGAGCAGCGCGAACGCGAGAACCGCACGCCCGCCGTCAGCCGAATCTGAAGCGAAAGGCAAGCACCCGGATGAACCAGACGCATCGCGCCCTCATCGTCGCCCGCATGGCGCCGGGATCGGCTCCCGACATCGCCGAGCTCTTCGCGGGCTCGGACGCGGGCGAACTGCCGCACCTGGTCGGAGTCTCGCGCCGCAGCCTGTTCCAGTTCGGTGATGTGTACATGCACCTGATCGAGGCGGACCGGCCACCGGGCCCCGCCATCGCGCAGGTCACCGACCACCCCGAGTTCCGGCAGCTCAGCGAGCGGCTCACCGCCTACATCAGCCCGCACAACCCCGACACGTGGCGCAGTCCGAAGGACGCGATGGCCCACGAGTTCTACCGCTGGGAAAACCCCGCCGCGAAGTGAACCGAGCGGCCCGGACGGGACCCGCACACCGGTGTGTGCGGGTCCCGCCGCGTGCGGCCCGCGCGCGTGGACCGATCTTCGTCGGCCACGGGGCGTGAGCTATGTTTGAGCGTGAGTGACATAGTCAAGGAGGCCCTTCCGGTGTCATCGGGGCAGCAGGCACGCGCTCAGGCAGCTGCGATCAAGCCGAGCGGGCAGTCGTCGGAGGAGATCCGTCCCCCGGCCGACCGGCTCCTCGCGCTCTTCGACGGCCGTCGCCTCTCCCCGGGCCAGCGCCGGATCGCGCAGTACCTGATCGACCACCTCACCGAGGCGGCGTTCCTGTCGATCACCGAACTCGCCGAGCGGGTCGGCGTCAGCCAGCCCTCCGTGACCCGCTTCGCCGCCTCCCTCGGATTCAGCGGCTACCCCGCCCTGCGCGACGTGCTCCAGCCCATCGCCCTGAGCGCGGTGGCCGGCTCCCCGGACACCCGCGAGCAGATCCGCCGCAACGAGCTGCAGGCGGCCGTCGACGCCGAGATCGAGAACCTGGAGAACGTACGCCGGCTGCTCGCCGACACCAACCAGGTACTGGACATCGGCCGCGAGCTGGCCGCATCGGTGCCGCTGACCGTCCTCGGCCTGCGCATCTCGGTGTCCCTGGCCGAGTACTTCGCCTACGCGGCCCGGCGCATCCACCCCGACGTGCGCCTGGTGACCCGAGGCGGCAGCGTGGCGTACGACGCGCTGCTCCAGTCCAAGGCGGCCGGCGGGACCTGGGTCCTGGCCTTCGCCATGCCGCGGCACGCCAAGGAGACCCTGGCGGCCGTCCGGGCCGCCCGCAGTACGGGGCTGCGCGTCGTCCTGATCACGGATCCGACCCTCGGGCCGCTCGTGGACGAGGCGGACGTGACCCTGAAGGCGGGAACCGGCTCGCGCCTGGTGTTCGACTCGTACGCGGCTCCCGGGATGCTTTCCGCGGCCCTGCTCCAGGCCATGGCCGACGCGGACCCCGAGCGCACGCAGGCGCGCCTGGAGGGCTACGAGCAGGTCGCCGACCAGCACGGATTCTTCCTGTAAGGGCTGGTCGGGGCGGATTTATGCGGGTGCTGACCAGGGGCATATTCAACCTGGGAGGTGCATGAAATTTTTCATACGCTTGCCTACTCGACGGTATATATGTTTACTGACGGCGGCGCTCCGGATCCACCAGATGCCAAGGAGGAGGACCCCCTCCTGAACGCACGCGCGGCACGACGACCTCCTCACGTCGTGACCACGCGTCGAGTCCCGGCCTTCGGATCCCGCTGGGCGCCCATGGCGGCCTCGGTCAACCCCTGGGCCGAGGCCGCCCACCAGCAACGTCTCGATCAGAGTTCGACACCCCTCGGAAGTGACGAGAATGCCCCTGACGGCCACCATCACGCGCAGCCCGGACTGGCCCCTGCAGGTCAAGGCCCCCGGGACCCACGACTGGGAACGCTCGGCCACGCGCTGGCTGAGGGACCTGCTCCCGGCCCGCTACGGCAGCTATCTGACGCTGACCCGCCACCACGCCCTGCTGGCGCGGCACGTCCAGCTCCAGCTCCAGCACGAGATGCGCGCGGTGCGGGTGGCCCTCCAGACCAGCCGGGCCGAGCTGCCCATGCTGGGCGTCGGCGAGGCGGTCATCGAGAACACGATCCGGATGTACGCCGTGGAGCTGGAGCAGCTGGGCCGCCTGTCCCGCGGCGCACGCCTGGTCTCCGACGCCCTCCTCGTGGGCACCCCCGCCCAGCGCAGGCGCTGACACCTTCCTGGTCCTACGCGGGCTGCCAGGACCGCAGGCGCGCGGCCACGTCGAAGACCGTGGCGCGGAACAGGCGGATGTCGGTGATCAGGTCGCGCCACTGCTCGTACGAGGCGTCCACCGCCTTGCCGGAAGCCTCGATGTAGGCGACGGCGACCCCGTAGCCGAAGAACTCGTTGGCGTCGGGGAGCGGGCGGAGCAGGACGATCGCCTCCAGGAGGGCGGCCGCGCGCCAGTACGCGTCGGGGGCGTCCACGTCCAGGCTGGGCGTGTTCACCCGGTGCCGGGCGACGGCGGCGACCAGCGCGGAGTGGTCGGCCACCGCCACGTCCTTGAACAGCGACTCCTGCCGCTCCAGCAGCCAGCGGTGATCGATGTGCAGTTCCACGCGTCCGAGTATCCCTGTCCAGGGGCCGGGCGGGGGACTGTTCGCGGAGCACGCCCCCTGTCGCCCGGCTTTGGGGAGCCGGCGGCAGGGGGCGTGCGGAGTCCAGGGAGCTACGGCTACGTGGCTACGGCTTCGGCAGCACGCAGCCGGGACGGTTCAGGTCGATCTTGTTGCCGGGGGCTATGCAGGGGACGAGGGTGTAGGTCTCCTGTGCGTAGTTGATGCCCTGGCGGACCGTTACGTTGCCGTTCTCGTCGACCTCGCACGGATTGTTGTCCGTGCAGCGGCCGCCGTCCTCGTTGCCCGTGTTGTTGACGGCGACGACCTTGCCGGTCGCCGTGTCGATCACGGGCGAGCCGGAAGTCCCGCCGATGGTGTTGCAGGACGAGGTGTAGCGGACCGAGTCCTTCCAGGTCCATTCGCCCTCTTTGAGGCGGTAGGCGAAGCCGTCCACGGAACAGCTGTAGGTCCGCTTCCAGTAGCCGGAGACGACCTTGATGGCCGAACCCTGCGTGGGGCGGGTGTCATTGAGAGTGAGCGCGGTGATGCCGTACTGGCTCTGGATCTGGGCGTACGTCTTGGTCAGCTGGTAGACCGAGACGTCCGTGTCGGTCATGGTCGCGTACGAGATCTTGCTGGCGCGCAGCGTGCCGACCTTGGAGCCCGCGGCGTTGAGCAGCGAGAACGAGCGGGTGGAGGGCTGGTCCTTGACGACCTCGCCGGCCACGGGGAAGCCGGTCTCCAGACAGTGCCCGTTGGACAGGACCAGTGCGGGATCGTTCGGCTGGGAGGCGGGTGCGCGGACGACGGAGCCGGAGCAGTTGCTGAGGGCGACGGTGCCCGCGTAGGTGACCGCGACGGCCGGTGCGGCGATGGCCGGGGCGCCCGCGGCTCCCACGAGGAGCAGGGCTAACAAGGCGCCGGCGAGAGGCTTTTTCATGTGGGGGTTCCCCTCTGAGGACAATGCGACCGAAGATCCTTCGGTTGTCATGCGCATTGTTGGTATCCGGGCGTCAACCCGCAAGAGGGCGTGGCGGGTTGACGCGACGCCCCTGTGGCAAGGGTCGGCCGGGGTGGGGGCGGCGGTGGTGACGGTCCGGTGACTTCCCGATCTCTCTCCGGCACAGGTGTTCCGTAGCGGAGGCTTTGCCTCCTACGGTCTGTGCAGCACAGTTCCGGATCGGGAGGCAGCGTGGAGCGCGAGATCGACATCGACCAGCTGATTGCGGCGATGAAGGCGGTCGACGAGGCGGGCCGGCTCTTCGAGGAGTCGCTCGCGGTGTACGAGGCGCGCGGCCTCAAGCGGACCAGCGACGACTTCAAGGTGGCGGGCGGCTCCGTCCAGACCCTCCAGGGTGCCGAGGAGATGGCCCTCGGAACCCGCAGGTTCCTCACCGAACTCGCCCTGCTCGCCGGTTTCACGACGGCAGGCCTGGAAGACCGCCTGGCCGGACGGGCGGGGACGGCCCGCGCGGGGTTCCGGGGTGTCTCCGGCGGCGGCTCCCGGATGGCCCGGCCGCTGCTCGACCCGACCCTGAAGGGGCTGCGGCTGCTGCTGGACGTCGACCTCTTCGAGCCCGCCTTCAAGGAGGAGATAGCGGAGGTGGTGCGGGCCGAGGCGGCGACCTACCCCGAGCCGTCGGCCTTCCGCGTCCCGCGCGCCGCGGCCGGGCGCACCCCCTGAGCGGATCCCCTCGGGGTGCCGTGCCCGGCTGAGGGGGAGAGGCTGGAGACATGCATCATGCACCCGTCGTCGTACACCGGATCTTCCCGTCGGGAGGCCGGCAGGTCACGCTGCGGACCGCGGGCGGCGAGGAGTCCCTCGGGGTGGCCCGCTCGGACCAGGACGTCATCGAGTTCCTCCGGCGGGCCGGGATGCCCGATCCCGACGACGTGGTCCTCGGCGGCTCGGAGCTGCTGGAGTGGGACTCCGACGAGCCCCACGTGTACACCGCGGACCCGCCGACCGACGACCTGCCGTAGGGGGGTGTTCCCCGGGTCTGCGGGGCGTCGCCGTTCGGCCCTCAGCGGCGCAGGTAGGCGAGCACGGCGAGCACCCGCCGGTTGTCCTCGGCGCAGGGCGCGATCCGGAGCTTGGCGAAGATGCTCGCCGTGTGCTTGGCGACGGCGCTCTCGCTGAAGTGCAGGGTGAGCGCGATCGCGGCGTTGGACCGGCCCTCCGCCATCAGTTCCAGTACGTCCCGCTCCCGCGCGGTGAGGCTCGCTATGGTTCCCCGGGCGTCGCCGCGCGAGAGCAGCCTGGAGATGACCTGCTGGTCCAGGACGGTGCCGCCCGCGGCGACCCGTCGTACGGCGTCGACGAACTGGCCGGTGTCGGTGACCCGGTCCTTGAGGAGGTATCCGACGCCTCCGTCGTCACCGGCCAGCAACTCGTTGGCGTAGAGCTGGTCGACGTACTGGGAGAGCACGAGGACGGGCAGCCCCGGGCGCCGGCGGCGGGCTTCGAGCGCGGCCTGGAGGCCCTCGTCGGTCAGGGTCGGCGGCAGGCGTACGTCGACGACCGCGACGTCCGGTTCCTCCTCCAGCAGGGCGCGCAGCAGCGAGGGGCCGTTGTCCACCGAGGCGACGATGTCGAAGCCGTGCTCCCGCAGGGTGCGCTCCAGCCCGTCCCTCAGGAGGAAGAGGTCTTCGGCGAGGACAACGCGCACGGAATCTCCAACGTCACGGTGGTCGGTCCGCCCGGCGGGCTGTGCAGGGCGAGGGTCCCGTCGAAGGTAGCCAACCGGCTCCGGACGCCGAGCAGCCCGGTCCCCCCGGCGGGGTCCGCGCCGCCGCGGCCGTCGTCGGTGACGGTCACGCGCAGCCGCGGGTCCCGGCCGCCGTCGTGCTCGACGACGATGCCGACGCGGTCGGCGCCGGCGTGCTTCGCCGCGTTGGCCAGCAGCTCGTTGACCGCGAAGTAGGCGGCCGATTCGACGGGCGCGGCCAGCCGCCCGGGCAGCCGGGCTTCGACCCGTACGTCGAGGAAACTGTCGAGCGCCAGCGAGCGCAGCGCGTCGCCCAGTCCGCGGTCGGTGAGCACCGGCGGCTGGATGCCCCGGACCAGGTCGCGCAGGTCCTCGAGCGCGCGCGCCGACAGGGCGCGCACTTCCAGCAGTTCGGTACGGGCGGCCGCCGGATCGCGCTCCAGCAGCCGGGTGGCGGAGTCGAGCCGCATGCCCAGGGCGACGAGCCGGGCCTGCGCACCGTCGTGCAGGTCCCGCTCGATGCGCTGCAGTTCGGCCGCCTGGGAGTCGAGGGCGGCCCTGCGCCCGTCGGTCAGCTGCTCGATGCGGTGCGCGAGTTCGGCGCTGCGGGGCGCGCCGAGGCACAGGCGGGTCCAGCGGGCGTGCAGGCGCAGGACGCGCGGTGCGGCGGCGGCGCCGAGAGCCATGAAGGCCACTCCCAGGGCCAGCGCCGCGAGCATGGCGGGAGTGCTGTCCACGAGGACGAAGGCGTACCAGTTGCCGTCGCCGAGGTGACGCCAGACGAACGGCTGGACGAGCGCGCCGAAGGCCCCGTACTCGATGAGGGCGAGCGGGACGGTGACCAGCAGGCCCCCGGCCGACGGCTCCAGCCAGGCCCACCTCAGGTCGCGCCAGAAGCCCTCCTCGGTGAGGACGGCGCGGGCCGCGCGGGGGAGGGGCTCCGGCGGGCCGATCCGTACTCCCGACCACACCCCGGCCCGCTCGCGGGAGTGGTCGGACCGGCGGCGCAGCGCGCGGGCGGCGGCCGGCAGCATCCGCCCGCCGAGGCCGAGGGGCAGGAGCAGCAGGGCTCCGACCACCCCCGCCCCCGTGAAGGCCGCGGCCACCGCCGCCAGACTCGCCAGCTGGCACCGCCAGGCGGCGGTCAGGGAACGGGATGTCGAACTCATGTCCTGTGCAGGGTAGCCGCAGCCGAACCGGCCCCGGAAGGTGTCCTCATGACCCACGGCAGGGCCGCGAGCAGGCACGCCGACCCGAAGCAGACCATCGGCAGGACGGCGCCGGACTCCTCGTCCAGGAAGAGCAGCATGCCGAGGTTGACCAGGGTGTGGAAGCCGCCCGCGAGCAGCAGCCGGCGGGCCCCGCCCGCGCCCTCGAGCGCGAGGCCCAGCACCACCGACATGGCCACGGTCGCGGCGAGGAAGGCCGCCGCGTACTGCGGGCGCTGTGCGAACACCGGCACGTGCCACAGCCCCCACAGCACACCCACGGTGACCGAGGACGCGAGCACGCCGAACCGGGTGCGCAGCAGCGGCTGGAGGAGACAGCGCCAGCCGAGCTCCTCGGCGCACGCCCCCACCAGCTGCGCCACGACGATCAGCGCGAAGGAGTGTTCCAGGGAACCGGGGCGGGTGAACCAGCCGTCGGCCGCGCCGCCTTGGACCAGCAGGTAGGCCAGGATCGCCAGCACGGTGATCAGCGGAGCCGTGGCGAGCAGCGCCGCGCCCCGCCCGGCCCCGCCCCGCCCGGCCCCGGACGGCCCGGCCCCGCGGACCAGCCGGGCGACCCGGTCGCGCTGGACCAGCGCCAGCGCGGCCACCGCGGCGGCCGGTCCGAACTGAGCCAGCTGGATCACCTCGGCGGGTACCCCGGCGGCCTGTTGCACCGCCCCCAGCGCACCCGCCGCCGCGAAGGCCACCGCGAGGAACCCGCCCGCCGTCCCCCACACCCGCTGTGACCGCGCCGCCCCGATGTCCTCGAACGTCTCCATGTCCCGCTCCGCTCCGCGTCGTTGACCGTGTACTCACGGACGACGATGCCGGGCGGAACGAACCCGGTCAGTGCACCTGACCACCGGGCTGGGGTGTACCCAGGTGCACCTGAGCTCCCGGGCGGCCGGAGGTGACGGGGCTCAGGCCGCGCCGCCCTTGGAAGCGGGGCCGAACTGCTCGTCCAGCACGGACAGCCGCCGCCAGTACTCGTCCTCGTCGATCTCGCCGGACGCGAAGCGGCGCCCCAGGATCCCGATGGGCGACTGCTCGCCGTAGGCCGCTCCCCGGGCCTGCCACGGCCCGCGGCGGCCGCGCCACACGGTGCGGCGCAGCACGGTCACGGCGCCGATCACGACCGCCGCCCAGATCAGCGGGAAGAACAGGATCCACGGGCCGGGCCCGTCGTACGCGAGGGTGGTGAGGGTGTTCATCTCGGTTCATCTCCTCGGAGGTTCGGAGGTGCGGACGTTTCGTCTCACTCCGAGACTGCCTCCGGGAGGGGCCCGGGTCGTCGTACGGCCGGCTGCACCGCGCCTACGACCAGGGGAGTACGGCGGCGCGCGGGGCCCGGTGTCAGCCGAGCCAGCCCGGCCGTACCAGCCCCGACTCGTAGGCCAGGACCACCAGCTGGGCGCGGTCGCGGGCGCCGAGCTTGACCATGGTCCGGCTGACGTGGGTCTTCGCGGTGAGGGGGCTGACGACCAGGCGGCGGGCGATCTCCTCGTTGGACAGGCCCATGCCCACCAGCGCCATCACCTCCCGCTCCCGGTCCGTGAGCCGGCCCAGATCCGCCGCGGCCGCGGGCCGCTTCGAGCGGGCCGCGAACTCCGAGATCAGACGGCGGGTCACGCCCGGGGACAGCAGCGCGTCGCCCTCCACCACCGCACGGACCGCGCGCAGCAGTTCCTCCGGCTCGGTGTCCTTGACGAGGAAGCCCGAGGCGCCGGACCGGATCGCCTCGAAGACGTACTCGTCGAGTTCGAAGGTGGTGAGCATGACGACCCTGACGGCAGCCAGCGCCCCGTCCTCGGTGATCCGCCGGGTGGCGGCGAGCCCGTCCAGCACCGGCATCCGGATGTCCATGAGGACGACGTCGGGGCGCAGCTCCCGCACCATCCGCACGGCCTCGTCCCCGTCGGCCGCCTCACCGGCCACCTCGATGTCGGGCTGCGCCGAGAGCAGCGCCCGGAACCCCGCCCGGACGAGGAGCTGGTCGTCGGCGAGCAGTACACGGATCACGGGTCCTCCTGGGACGTGACGGCCTTCAGCGGCAGCCTCGCCACCACCCGGAAACCCCCGCCGGTACGCGGCCCGGCCTCGATCGTGCCGCCCAGGGCGGCGGCCCGCTCACGCATGCCCACGAGCCCGTTCCCACTGCCCCCCGCGGCGCCTCCGGTGGCCGGGCCCTCGTCGTCCACGCGCAGCTCCAGGGCGCGCGGCTGCCATATGAGGCCGACGCGCGCGGTGCGCGCACCGGAGTGCCGTACGACGTTGGTCAGCGCCTCCTGCAGGATCCGGAAGGCGGCCAGGTCCGCGCCGGGCGGCAACGCCCGCGGCGTCCCCTCGGCCGCCACCTCCACGGCGAGGCCGGCCGCCGCGGCCTGCTCGACGAGCTCGGGAAGGCGGTCGAGACCGGGGGCGGGGGCGCGGGGCGCGTCACCGGGGGTGCGCAGGGTGTCGAGGACTTGCCGGACCTCGCCCAGGGCCTCCTTGCTGGCGGCCTTGATGGTGGTCAGAGCCGTACGGGCCTGCTCGGGGTCGGTGTCGAGCAGGGCCAGCCCGACGCCCGCCTGGACGTTGATCACCGAAATGCTGTGGGCGAGGACGTCGTGCAGTTCACGGGCGATGCGCAGCCGCTCCTCGTCCACCCGGCGCCGCTCGGCGGCAGCCCGCTCGACCCGCTCACGGGCCCACTGCTCCCGCCGTACGCGGACCAGCTCGGCGACGGCGAGCATCGCGAGCACCCACGCGGTAATGGCCAGCTCCTGCCCCCAGGGCGCCGGGCCGTCCCCGGCGGGCGGGAGCCACTGGTACAGCCAGTGGGCGATGAGCAGGTGCCCGGCCCAGAGCAGCCCGACGGCCCCCCAGGCGGCTGAGCGGTGACCGGCGACGACGGCCGCGAAACAGGCCAGCGCCAGGCTGACGAACACCGGGCCGTACGGGTACCCGGCGCCGATGTACACCAGGGTGACGGCGCTGACCCCGTACGCCACGGCCACCGGATGCCGGTGCCGGGCCAGGAGCAGTGCGGGCCCGAGCAGCAGCAGAAGCCGCGCGAACGCGTCCAGCCCCACCCGCCCGGGCTGCTCCCGCGCGGCCCAGCCGGAGGCGGCCTGCGCGAAGACGGCGACGAGCAGCACCGAGCGCCAGGCCGGGCCCCGCCCGGTCCGCTCCACCCATCGTCGCCACGGAGGACCGGGGCGCTCACGCCGCATTTCCATACGACCACGCTAGTGCGCGCCCGCCGTCACCCGCGTCACCCCGGCGTAGCGTTCGCGGCGTACTCCCCAGGTAGTACGCGCAGGCCCGACAGGCTAGGTTGCACGGATGCCGGGGCCGTCGTGAACACCCGACCCTGGCATCGAGGGGTTGCCGCGCTGCCGTAAATTGTCCCACGGCCCGCCGGGCCAGGCCGGACAAAAGGGACGATCGCGGGCAGGAGTGGGCAGGACATGGCGCGACGCGGACGTGCGGACACGGACCGAGGGGCCATCTCCGGCGAGCCTGCGGTCCCGGGCTCCGAGATAGCCGCCGCGGCCGACGGCGGACACGCCGCCCCGGGCTGGCTGCGCCTGGGGCGCGACGGCCGGCTGACCGCCTACGCGAGCTGCGCCGAGGGCCTGGTGCGCTGGACGGAGTCGGCACCCGGCTCGGACGTCTGGCACGGGCCCGACCTGTTCCCCGTAGAGGGCTGGGCCGGCCGGTACACGCTGACCCAGGACTCCAACGGCTTCGTCTGGTTCGCCGCCATCCGCCACCGGGACGGGGCGCCGGACGGCCGCGAATTCGTCATAGCGGCCCAATATCAGACAAGTCGGCCGCTGAGCGACTGGCGCGCCGTGGGCAATCCCTTCCCGCCGGGCGACGATTCGGCACCCGCTCCGGGCGCCCCCGTCGTCCTCGCCGACGGATCGGGCTCCCTCCACTACTTCGTCACCCGTTTCGGGGCGGGCATTCGCGCCCGGAGCCAGCGCTCCGACGGGTCATGGACCGCGTGGGCCGACCATGAACTCAGGTGGGTGCGCGGTGCGATCGTGCCGACCGAGCCGATCCAGGGCAGGGTCGGGTTCCTGGCGCCCTTCCGGGGCGGTGCCGTGCAGATGGGTCAGACGAAGCCGGGGGACGGGGCCCTCACCTGGCTGGGCCGGATGGAAGCGGACGCCGTCGAAGGGACGTACAGCTCCTGCGAGACGAGCCCCGGCGTCGCCACCCACTTCTGGCGCGCCCCGGCGGACGGAACCGTCGTCGCCTGCCGGCCGCAGCGGTTCGGCGTGGTGACGACGAGCGGGTTCATGTCCCTGGGCGGCGCGGGTGGCGTCGGCCCGGTCGGCGTCGTCCGTACGCCCATCAACGGTTACGACTGCACGGTCCTCCTCCAGCGCGGCGCCGAGGGATACCCGGAGATCGCGGCCTATCCCACGGAGGGTGAGCAGTACGGGGCCTGGTGGGCCCCTGTCGGAGACCGGTGCGCGGGACTCCCGGCCCTTGCTCTCGACGCCCGCGGCTCGGTCACGATCGCGATGCTCGACACGGACGGCGGGCTGCGGATCGCCCGGCAGGATCTCACGGCCGAGGGGCTCGCGTTCGGCGAATGGCGTCACGTGGGGTGAGTTTCATCACCGGGCCGCCCGGCCCCGTGGTGGGAATTGCTCATTCCGGTCCTTCCCCGCCCAACTGGACAGTTGGCGCGCCCGCTAGGCCCGGGATGTAGTTGCTCATTAACACATGCGAAACATTGCGCGGCCGGGGCGTTTCCGAATACTTGCTCGGCGTCAAACGATTGGCCTAGGCTGCACACGCCCTGTGAGGGCCGCATAAGTGTGCGGCCCGCGTCGGGCAGGACGGGCGAGGCGAGGGGGCGGCGGTGGTCGGGGGCGGAACTGGCTTCGTGTCGCGGCAGGTAGCCGCACGCCGGAAAAAGTGTGGCAATCAAGGAGTTTTCTGAGTGGCCGGTACGCCCCGCCTGAGTGTTGTCGTTCCCTTTCAGGACGTCGAGATATACCTCGAAGAGTGCCTGGAGTCGATAGCCAGGCAGACGTTCCCCGACCTCGAGGTCGTCATGGTCGACGACGGCTCGACGGACTCCTCGACCGCGATAGCCGCGGACTTCGCCCGCCGGGACTCCAGGTTCAGGCTCCTGCGCCAGGAGTCGATGGGACCGGGACATGCCCGTAATGTCGGCATTCGCGCAGCTCATCCCCAGGCGGAATTCCTGGCGTTCGTCGACGGCGACGACGTCATACCCGAGTACGCCTACGAGCTGCTCGTGCGGACCCTCGAAGCCTCCGGCTCCGACTTCGTGTCGGGCAACGTGCAGATGATGAACTCCACCAAGAAGTGGCAGTCTCCGCTGCACAAGGCGCCCATGCAGCGCAGCAAGCGCGGTACCCACATCACCAAGGTGCCGGAGCTCATCTACGACCGGACGGTCTGGAACAAGCTGTTCCGGCGGTCCTTCTGGGACTACCACTACATCGCTTTCCCCGAGGGAGTCATGTATGAGGACTCCTGGGTCAACATGTTCGCCCATTTCCGTGCGGCCAAGGTGGACATCCTCACGGACATCGTCTACTTCTGGCGGCGGCGCGAGGGAGGTGCCGCACCCTCCATCACCCAGCGGCACACCGAATTCAGCAATCTGCAGGACCGGGTCGCCGCCGTGCAGTCGGTCAGCCGGTTCCTCGCCGGACATCGCGCCAGGTCGTACAGCGATCACAAGCGGAAGTACGATCTCGCCTGCCTGAAGTCGGACCTGATGCTGCATCTGAAGGTGCTGCCGGACGCCGACGCGGAGTACCAGGACGCCTTCATGCACTGGGCGAACGAGTTCCTGGACGAGGCCGACGAGGACATCATCGACGAACTTCCCGCCGATGCCCGCGTCAAATGGCTCCTGGTGCGCGAGGGCCGGCTGAAGGAACTGCTCGACGTCGTCGAGTTCGAGCGCAAGGGCGGGCCGCTGCCCGTCCAGCGGCGCCTGCACCGGTACCTCAACTACCCCTATCTCGGCGACCGTTCGATCGGCCTCGACAAGAGCGCCTACCGGCTCGACAAGGAACTGTCGCTGCACGGTTCGCTGACCAGCGCGCTCTGGGACGATTCCGGCCACCTGACCCTGCAAGGATCCGCGTACGTCCGCTTCATCAACGTGCACAAGCGGCACATGTCGATGAAGGCGATCGCGCTGCGCAACAAGAAGCAGGGCCGGGTCGTCGTCGCGAAGGCGAAGACCACGTACTACCCGCAGGCCACGGAGCACTCCAACCAGAACCGCTACTGCTACGACTGGTCCGGATTCCAGGTCAGCTTCGACACCTCCCGCCTCAAGCGCAAGGGCCAGTGGGTCGAAGGGACGTGGGACGTGGCCGCCGGCGTGCTGAGCCGCGGGCTGTTCCGCTACAAGGGCATCGCCCGCGGCGGCGCGGGCACCGCCGCCAACCCGCCCTACCAGTACGTCGACAAGAACACCCGCGTCGTACCGCTCTTCCTCCAGGGCAAGCTCAAGCTCCGTGTGGAGATCGTCCGTTGCCGGATCACCCGGCACCGGATCGTCGGCGACAACCTCGAACTCGGCGGTGTCTACCTGGGGCCCAAGCTGCCCGAGTGGGGCAAGTTCCGGGTGACCAGCATGGCCGGCGCCGGGCGTCACGACGCCTGGGTCCACTTCAAGCCGGGCGGCGAGGGCTGGTACACCTTCGTGACCCGCATCCCGGTCAAGGCCCTGGTTCCCGGCCACCGTACGAACTCCGGCGACGGAGTCCCGCAGACCTGGAACACCGGCAGCAACGGCTGGAAGACCACCCTCCACGTCGAGGGCCGCAAGGCGGCCATCTACCCGGTCATGGCGGAGGAGACCACCGACGGCCACTACCGCCTCCCGGCCCAGCTGCAGACGCAGGCCGCGGACCGCGAGGTCTTCGTACACCGCAACGGCTCCGGCTACGTGGTGATGTTCGAGCGGGACACCCTGCCGCTGGCCACCGCGGCCACCTGGCACCCGGACGGCTCGCTGGAGGTCGTCGTCGGCTACGCGGCGGAGGACATGCTCAGCGCGTCCGAATACGCCGCGGCCCACATCGTCGTCCGCTCCCGGGCGCACGGCGCCGAGCGCGTCGTCCCCATCACCTGGTACGGCCAGGAGTTCCGCTTCGTCGTCACGCCCGCCGCCATGCGCACCCTGGCCGGCGACATTCCGCTGGCCTCCGGCCGCTGGGACTTCTTCCTGCGCCGCCAGGACCCCTCCGCGGTCACCCCGGAGAACCGGTCCAACGACCTCATGGTCAAGATGGCGCAGGAACTGATCCCCACGTTCCCCAGCGAGATGACCGCGAGCGAGCGGCGCTACGAACTGCAGGCGGAGGCCTACGACCGGCTCTCGCTCCTGGTGCACTCGGCGATGCCGGACGAGGCGCGCGGCCCGTACCGCCAGAAGCTGATGCGCACCAAGACCTACCCGGGCGCCCGGCGCAAGTCGCTGAAGCAGGCGGTGCTGTTCGACGCCTTCAAGGGGACCCAGTACTCCGACAGCCCGCGCGCCCTGCACGAGGAGATGGTCCGGCGGGGCGTCGACCTCGAGCACCTGTGGGTCGTGCGCGACGACCAGGTCGCAGTCCCACCGACCGCCCGCCCCGTCCGCATGTGGTCCCCCGACTGGTACGAGGCCATGGCCAGGGCCCGGTACGTCGTCGCCAACAACCACCTGCCCGACTGGTTCGAGAAGCGCGACGGGCAGGTCGTCGTACAGACCTGGCACGGCACGCCGCTCAAGAAGATCGGGCACGACATCGAAGCCGTGCACTTCGCGGACAAGCGCTACCTGGAGCGCGTGGAGAAGGAGGTGCAGAACTGGGACATGCTGGTGTCCCCGAACAGCTTCAGCACCCCCATCCTCAAGCGCGCCTTCCAGTTCCCGGGCGAGATGGTCGAGAGCGGCTACCCGCGCAACGACGTCCTGCGCCGCGCGGACTCGGGACAGCGGGCGGCCGAGGTGCGCCGCCGCATCGGACTCCCGCCGGGCAAGCGCGTCGTCATGTACGCACCGACCTGGCGCGACGACCAGTTCTACGCGCCGGGCAAGTACAAGCTCGACTTCCGCATCGACCTGGACGACGCAAGGGCGCAGCTGGGCCACGACCACGTACTGCTGGTGCGCCGCCACCCCAACGTGGTGGACCCGGTGCCCGGCGCCGGTGACGGGTTCGTGTTCGACGTGTCCGACTACCCGGACATGGCGGACCTCTCCCTCATCGCCGACGTGATGATCACGGACTACTCCTCCCTGATGTTCGACTTCGTCAACACCGGGCGGCCGATCCTCTTCTTCACCTACGACCTCGACCACTACCGGGACACGCTGCGCGGGTTCTACTTCGACTTCGAGCAGTCCGCCCCGGGTCCGCTGCTGTTCAGCTCCCCGGAACTGATCGGGGCGATCCGCAACATCGACCGGATCCAGCAGGGCTACGCGGCCCGCTACAGCTGGTTCCAGCAGGAGTTCTGCGACCTCGACGACGGCTACGCGGCGGCCCGGCTGACCGACCGCATCCTGATCGCCGGGGGAGACCTCGACCCCGCGCACGCGCAGGCACCGGCCGTCGGCCACGCTCCCGGCCCGGCGGGTCCCTGGAACGGGAGCACCCTCGGCCAGGTGCCACGGCAGCCGGTGAGAAGGATGGATTCCGAGCATGTCTAAGGCAGCGAAGAACGCGCGTCGCGTCTTCACGGGTGTGGATGCCTCCGGGCCGGTTCCCGTCGAGTACCGGTTCTCCCACGCCAGGAACGGGAACCGGCATCTGGTCGTCGTCTTCGCGAACTCCGGCGCGCCCGACGACTACGGGATGTCGGGCGGAGTCCTCGACAAGGTGCGGTCGAACATCCTGTGGATCCGTGACTCCTTCGAGGGTGCGAACAGCTTCTACCTGTGCCAGGGGATGGACTTCGGCATCGAGCAGTCGGTTGCCGGGCTCATCGCGCGGGTGATGAACGCGCTGTCGCTGACCCCGGACGAATGCACCATGATCGGCAGTTCCGGGGGCGGCAGCGCGGCGCTCTGGTTCGGGCTGAAGTACGGCTACCGCAACATCGTGAGCAGCGTGCCCGAGTTCCTGATCGGGACGTACGTCACGGAGGCCCTTGCGGACACCGCGCGGCTGATGATGGGGGAGGTGACGGAGGAGAAGGTGCGCTTCCTCGACTCGGTCCTCCCCGACCTGGTGCGCAGTCGGCCGAACCCCACGGCCAACATCTACCTGATCTCCTCGCCCCAGGACGAGCAGTTCACGCGCCAGGTGGAGCCGTTCCTCGCACTGTTGCAGGGGTACGCGCACTTCAACTTCATCTTCAACGACTCCTCCCTGGTCGCCGGCCATCCGAAGGTGGTGGCACACAACGTCCCCGTCATCATGGGTCTGTTGAACCTCCTCGTCGACGGAATCAGCCCCGTGATCGGCGGCGTCCGCTACGGCTACGAGGAGCCGGAGCGCGACAAGGCCGGGATCGAGGCGTATCTGTCGGCGACCTCGCAGGTGCGGGGGGTCGATTTCCCGGCGCCGGTGGTGCTGATGCCCGCGGCGGAGGAGCGGCTGCCGGCGCATGCGGTCAGGTTCGTGGGGTCCGCTCCGCGTGCGGTGCGGGTCAGCATCTGGGAGAACGGCAAGTTCCAGGGGTCCCCGGCGGTCGCCCCCGACGGCAGCTGGACCTGGCTGCGGGACAAGCCGTGGGGCAAGGGGCGGCACGTGGTGCGGCTCTTCGGGGTGGACGCGAACAACTTCCACTCCGAGCGCAGCGAGGTGGTCTTCACGGTCGCGGACCCGGTGGACGCCCAAGATCCCGTGTCCGCGCCGGCCCAGCCCCTCGCGCTGACGGTGACCTCGCCGGGCGCCCATCAGCAGGTGCCGGGCCCGGTCGCCCGGTTGGCGGGCTTCGCCCCCGGTGCGGTGCGGGTGGAGTTCCAGGAGGCCGGGGTGAGCTTGGGAGCCTGCCCCGTGATGGCGGACGGCAGCTGGGCCTGGGAATCGAACTGGGCCTGGAACGAGGGGCCGCACTTCGTGGAGGCCGTCGCGGTGGGCGCCGGGGGCAATGCCTCCGCCTGGATCTCCGTCCCCTTCGCGGTGGCGGGCGCCTACACCGTCCCCGTGCCCGGCGGCTACCCCGGCGCGAGGCACTGACCCGCGGGGGCGGGTTCGTGCCAGGTCGGTGAGAAGAATGGATTCCGAGCATGTCTAACACAGCGAAGAACGAGCGCCGCGTCATCACGGGTGTGGATGCCTCCGGGCCGGTTCCGGTCGAGTACCGGTTCTCCCACGCCAAGAACGGCAGCCGGCACCTCGTCGTGGTGTTCGCCAACCTCAACGCGCCCGGCGAGTACGGGATGGGGGGCGGGATCCTCGACAACCTCCGGTCGAACATCCTGTGGATCCGCGACTCCTTCGACGGCGCGAACAGCTACTACCTGTGCCAGGGGATGGATTTCGGCATCGAGCGGTCGGTCGCCGGGCTCATCGCGCGGGTGATGAACGCGCTGTCGCTGACACCGGACCAGTGCACGATGTTCGGCAGTTCCAAGGGCGGCAGCGCGGCGCTGCTCTTCGGCCTGAAGTACGGCTACAAGAACATCATCGCCAGCGTGCCGCAGTTCCGGATCGGAACGTTCGTCGTGAGCGCCATGGCGGATTCCGCCCCCGCGATGATGGGGGAGGTGACGGAGGACAAGGTGCGCTTCCTCGACTCGATCCTTCCCGAGGTGGTGCGCGGCAGCGCCAACCGTTCCGCCAACATCTACCTGATCTCCTCGCCTCAGGACCGGCAGTACGCGATCCACATCGAGCCGTACCTCGGACTGTTCCAGGGCTACGGGAACTTCAACTTCATCTTCAACGACTCTCCTCTGATCTCCGGTCACGACAAGGTGACCACGCGGAACATCCCTTCCATGGTGGGGCTGTTGAACCTCGTCACCCACGGGGTCGTCCCCCGCATCGGCGCCGTCCGCAACGGCCGCGAGGAGCCGCAGCGCGACACGTCCGGCATCGACGGGTACCTCTCGGCGACCTCGCAGGTGCGGGGGGTCGATTTCCCGGCGCCGGTGGTGCTGATGCCCGCGGCGGAGGAGCGGCTGCCGGCGCATGCGGTCAGGTTCGTGGGGTCCGCTCCGCGTGCGGTGCGGGTCAGCATCTGGGAGAACGGCAAGTTCCAGGGGTCCCCGGCGGTCGCCCCCGACGGCAGCTGGACCTGGGAGCGGGAGAAGCCCTGGGGCAAGGGGCGGCACGTGGTGCGGCTCTTCGGGGTGGACGCGAACAACTTCCACTCCGGGCGCAGCGAAGTGGTGTTCACCGCCACCGACGATGCCGTCGCACCGTCGCCGGTTGCCGGCCCGCCAGGGGCGGCCGCGCAGGCACCGGCTCAGTCGCCCGTCCTGTCCGTGACCTCTCCGGTTCCCCAGCAGCAGGTGCAGGGCCCGGCGGTGCGCTTCACGGGTTTCGCCCCGGGCGCGGTGCGGGTGGACTTCCAGGAGCGCGGCACGGCCCTGGGGACGTGCGAGGTGATGGCCGACGGTGCCTGGGCCTGGGCCCCGGGCTGGGCCTGGACCGAGGGCGAGCACTTCGTCGAGGCCGTGGCGGTGGACGCGATGGGCAACGCCTCCGCCTGGACCTCCGTCCCCTTCGTCCTGATGAACGCCTACATCGTGCCGGCCCAGGGCGGTTACACCGCTACGAGGTACTGACCTCCGCGGCGGGACGGCTCACCCGCATCACCAGGGCCCGGTGGTCGGAGGCTTTGGTGTCCACGACCTGGCAGGCGGTGCGCGGCAGCGTCGTGAACAGGTAGTCGATCTTCGTCCCGTCCTCGTGGGTGCGGCGTCCCGCCCGGGACACGCCCTTCTGGTCGCATTCCTGGTACGTGGTGTAGGCCTCGGCCGGCCAGAGCCAGCTGGTGGGGCTCCCGCCGACCGGCGGCGCCGAGTTGAAGTCACCGCCGATGATCGTACGGTCGTCCTCGGAAGCTGCCTCGAAGAGCGAGCGGAGCTGGTCGTCCCGGAAGTCCCAGTCGGGGTGCACCGTATCGGTGCCGCGCAGGGCGACATGCCCGTTGCACACGCGGACCCCCTGGGCCGGAACCTGCGCGCACAGGAACCGCCGGTGCAGCCCCGCCGTCGGCTGCTGGGTCGGTACGGCCTTGACCTCGGTGAGCGGGGAGGCGGCGAGCAGACCGGAGCCGGCCTGGCCCCTGCCCTCTCCCGTGCAGCTGACGGGTTCGCTGCGGCCCGCCTCGTCCACGCTGACGTAGGGATCGAACTGGCTGTGCCAGTCCTTGCCCAGGCGCCGAGCGGCCGACAGCAGGTCCTCGGAGCAGACCTCCTGGAGGAGCATGACGCGGACACCGCGTGCGTCGGCCAGGGCACGCAGCTGCTGGAACTTGTCGTTCGGGCTGCCCTTGTCCTCGCAGCCCCACTGCTCCACACCGCACATGTTCCACGTGGCCACGGACACCGTGTCCGCCTTGGCCTCGGGAGAGAGTGACGGCGGCATCGAGGCGGTGTGCCCGGACGTGCAGGCCGCCGTGGTCAGCAGACCGAGCGCCGTCGCCACGCGGCCGAAGCGGCGCGATCGACGGCGTATCCCGGTCTCCGTGTGTCTGTGCATGCCGCCATCATTGAGTATGCGCCGGTCAGGCGGTGCATCGGGGGGACCGGAACAGTGCCGTCCAGAGGAAGGGTTCGCCGAAGAGCGGGGACTCGGGCGGCTCGTCGCGCATGCGGCGCAGTTCGACCTCCGCGAGGTCGGAGAAGATCCAGCGCAACGACTCGGGCGTGTAGGCGAGGCCGCCCTGCAGGCCGGACTGACGGTAGAAGTCCGCGTCGGGCAGCTCGGAGCCTATCTCGCCGGCCGCGAAGCAGGTGAGGGCGAGATGGCCGCCGGGCGCGAGGACCCGGTCGAGGAGGCCGAGGTAGCTGATGCGGCGGTGCGGCGGCAGGTGGTGGAAGCAGCCGGAGTCGTAGATCAGGTCGTACGGACCGCTCAACTCGGACGCGGTGAGGGTGAAGGCGTCGCCGCAGTGGAAGCGGACGCCGGCCCCCGCCTCGCGGGCGCGGTCCTCGGCCCAGGCGATGGCCGCCGGTGACAGGTCCACGGCGTCGACCTCGAAGCCCAGGGAGGCGAGCCGCAGCGCGTTGCGGCCCGGACCACAGCCGAGATCGAGGGCGCGGCCCGGGGTGATCAGACCCCGGTCGAGGTACGAGACCAGGTTCTCGTCCGGCTTCGCCACGAAGAAGGGCACCGGCTTCGAGCGGTCGGCGTAGAAGCCGTCCCACCAGGAGGCCGCGCCGGCCGTCCAGCGGTCGGCCTCCGGCGCGAACAGGCCGTCCAGGAGGCTCAGTACGTCGTCCACCGTGCGGATGTTCCGGCCCGCGTTCTCGTTCATCAAGTCCCCTTTCCCGAGAGGGGAATCGTATGTCCCGGAAGCATGAAAGCCCAGCTCAGAGGCGGTGTGGAGGGCGTCCGTGCGACCCTCTGGCGGCCTGCGGACAAGGCGGCGAGCCCGCCCCCTTCAGGTGGGGGCGTTCGGCCGTCCACGCGCTCGCCGAAGGCCGTCTCGGGGGCAGTCCTGGTTCTCCCGGGCCGGGTTTCCTAGAGTGGGGGCGTGGTGACGAACGAGGGTGCGGGCGTGAGCGGTGACCGGGTGCTGTACGGGTGCATGGGGCTGGGCGGGAGCTGGGAGGCCGGTCCCTGCGGACCCGCGGACATCGATGCCGCCGAGGCGGCGATCGGTGCGGCCCTCGAGATCGGGATCACCGCCTTCGACCACGCCGACATCTACCGCAACGGCAAGGCCGAGGCCGTCTTCGGCGAGGTGCTCGCGCGGACGCCGGGGCTGCGCGAGCGCATCACCATCCAGACCAAATGCGGGATCCGGCTGGCCGGCAAGGACAGCCCCGGCATGTACGACCTGCGCGGTCCGAGCATCACCCGGCGCGTGGAGGAGAGCCTGACCCGGCTGCGGACCGACGTGATCGACGTCCTCCTCCTGCACCGGCCCGACCCCCTCGCGGACGCCGGCGAGATCGCCTCGGCGCTGATGTCCCTGCACCGGCAGGGCCTCATACGGCACTTCGGGGTGTCCAACATGGGAGCCGCGCAGATCGCCTCCCTCCAGGCCCGGCTCGACGTACCGCTGGTGGCGAACCAGCTGGAGATGAGCCTGTACAGCCGGGACTGGGTCGAGGCCGGGGTTCTGCTCAACACCCCCGAATCGGCGCGCAACGGGTTCCCGTTCGGCACGCTGGAGCACTGCCGCGATCACGGCATCCGCCTCCAGGCCTGGGGAGCGCTCGCGCAGGGACGCTTCACCGGCCGCCAGCAGACGGCCGCCGAACGGGCCACCGCGGAGCTCCTGGCCGATCTCGCCCGGCGCAAGGGCACCACGCCCGAGTCGGTGCTGCTGTGGTGGCTGAGCCGGCACCCGGCCGGGATCGCCCCGGTCATTGGCACCGCCCGGCCCGACCGGATCCGTGCCTGCCGCGACGCGGCGGTCCGCGAGCCCGACCTCACGCACGAGGAGTGGTACGAGCTGTGGGTCACGGCCAGGGGGGTCCCGCTGCCCTGAGGGTCCCACTGCCCTGAGGTCCGCCTGCCCCGGCCGGCACCCGGGGGATAGCCCCACCCATGGCCGACCAGCCTGCCGGATGGGTGTCCGGGGCGAGCTCAACAAGGCTTGCCCCATGACGACTTACCCGCGCAAGGCCCTGCTCCTCGCCCTCTCCGCCGCCACCGCGGCCACCGGACTGGCCGTCACCACCGTGGCCCCCGCGGCCGCCCGCACCGGGGCGGCCGCCCCGGCCCTCACCTGGCATCCCTGCGCCAAGCCGGGCGGTCCCGCCACGCAGGAGTGCGCCGAACTGCCCGTCCCGCTCGACTACGCCGACCCCGGCGGCCGGCAGATCACCGTCGCCGTCTCCCGGATCCCCGGCGAGCGCCCGCAGACCCGGCGCGGCTCCCTCATCGTGATCCCCGGCGGCCCGGGCGGATCCGGCGTCCAGCGGCTGGCGCAGAAGGGAGCCGCGCTGCAGAGGGAGCTGGGCGGGGCGTACGACCTCGTCGCCCTCGACCCGCGCGGGGTCGGCGGCAGCACCACCGCGAGCTGCGAACTCGCCCCGGAGGACCGCTACCTGACCAGCCTGCGGTCCTGGCCCGGCCCGGACGGCGAGATCACCGAGAACGCCGCCCGCTCCCGCCGCACCGCCGAGGCCTGCGCCCGCAGCGGCGGCCCCGTACTGCGCAGCTTCACCACCGCCAACCAGGCCCGCGACATCGACCGCTTCCGCGAGGCGCTCGGCGAGCGCAAGCTCTCCGCCTGGGGGGTCTCGTACGGGGCGTACGTGGGGGCCGTGTACGCGCAGAAGTTCCCGCGGCGCACCGACCGCTGGGTCCTCGACAGCAGCGGAGACCCCGACCCCCAGCGGGTCGCCCGCGGCTGGCTGGCCAACATGGCGCAGGGAGCGGAGGACCGCTTCCCGGACTTCGCGGCCTGGGCGGCCCACCCCGACCGGGACCGGGACGGACTGCGGCTGGCCGCAACGCCGCAGGAGGTCGAGCCGCTGGTGCTCGCGCTCGCGGCCTCGCTGGACCGGGCGCCGCGCGAATCCACCACCCCGGGGCTGCCCCTGACCGGCAACGGCCTGCGCCAGTCCCTGCAGAACGCGCTCTACAGCGACTCCGCCTTCGCTTCCTTCGCCCGGCTCGTCAAGGCGGCCCAGGACCCGGCGGTGGCCCCCGCACTGCCGCCGGAGCTCGCGCAGCCCTTCAGCAACGAGGATGCCGCGCTCATGGTCGGCGTCATCTGCAACGACGTGGCGTGGCCGCGCACGCCCATGGCCGAGTACCAGCGCGCGGTCGACGCGGACCGTGCCCGGCACCCGCTCACGGCCGGTCTCCCGGTGAACGTGCTGCCCTGCTCCTTCTGGAAGACCGGCCCCGCGGAGCAGCCGACCCGGATCACCGACGAGGGGCCGTCCGACATCCTCATGATCCAGAGCCGCCGGGATCCGGCGACCCCGTACTCCGGCGCCCTGAAGATGCGCGAGGCGCTGGGCGGTCGGGCCCGGCTGGTCACGGTCGAACGGGGCGGCCACGGCGTCTACCTCGGCAACGGCAACGCGTGCGGCGACCGTACCGTCACCGCGTTCCTGACCACCGGTGAGCGTCCCGCCCACGACGCGTACTGCGCCGACTGACCAAGGCCGCCACCCCGCACCCGCACCCGCCTCCACCCCGTCCCGCGCGCGATCGCAACCCGGCCGCGTCAGGATGGGGAGGAGGGCCTGTTCGAAGCAGGGCCGTGGCCCGTGGAGATCGCCATGAGCACGCACAAGGTAGGACCCGACAGCACCGTTCTCGCCGATTGCCTGGAGGTGCCGGGGATCGGCTTCCTCCCGGTCAACGCCTTCGTACTGCACTCCGAACAGCCGGTCGTCGTCGACACCGGCCTCGGGCTGCCCGACCGGGACTTCCTCAACACGCTCGGCTCCGTGATCGACCCCGCCGACGTGCGGTGGATCTGGCTGACCCACCCCGACCGCGACCATACGGGCGGCCTCTTCGCGCTGCTCGAAGCCGCTCCCCGGGCGCGATTGGTGACCACCTTCCTGGGAGCCGGGATCATGTCCACCGAGCACCCGCTGCCGATGGACCGGGTGTACTTCCTCAATCCGGGCCAGAGCCTGGACGTGGGCGACCGTACCCTCCACGCCTTCCGGCCGCCGCTGTTCGACAACCCGGCCACCGTCGGCTTCTACGACGACCGCTCCCACACCTGCTTCAGCTCCGACTGCTTCGGCGGCCCGATGCCCACCGCCGACGTGGCCACGGGCACCGACGTCGCGGCCGTGCACGCCGAGGAGCTCGAGGCCGCCCAGCTGCTGTGGGCGAGCGTGGACAGTCCCTGGGTCCAGCTCGTGGACCGGGACAGGTTCCTCGCGACCGTGGAGCCGCTGCGCGCCATGGCCCCGGAGACCATCCTGTGTACGCACCTGCCGCCGGCCGTCGGTCTGGCCTCGCGGTTCATCGACACCATCGGGGCGGCGCCGGGACTCAGCCCGTTCACGGGTCCGGACCAGGCCGCGCTGGAGCAGATGCTCGCCGGATTCGAACCGGGAGGGCCTGCGTAGGCGGTTGTTGATTGCCTGGTACACATGGTGTGGCACCTTGGAATTGAAGGGTGTAGGGCGGTTACGCCCCGCTGAACATCTGTTACTGTGCCCGCGCTTGGTGTTCATCCATCAATCCGTCTCCCCTCGGGCGCCGAGCGCCCGAGGGTGTTGCGAGGTGTCTCGTACGTGTACAGCACTCCGTTCTCCCCCGCAGAGGCCCGGTCCGCGCGCGCCCGCATGGGCCTGACCGCGGCCCAGGTGGCCCACTCGATGGCGGCCTGCGGGACCCCCGTCCACCCCGACCTGGTCGTGGCCTGGGAGCAGGGCTCCCACGTCCCGTCCGACCGCCAGCTCTTCGCCCTGGCCGACGTGCTGTGGTGCGGGGCCACGACGCTGATGGGCGTCGAGCCGCGGACCCTCGCCGAACACCGGCTGGCCCGCCAGCTCACGGTGGAGCGGCTGGCGTACCGCATAGGCATGGACCCCTCCGAGTACCGCGCGGCCGAGGCGGCGCGGCAGTGGGACGGGGACGCCTGGCAGACCAGGGCGCTGGTGGAGGCCCTGGGGCTGTCGCTGCGCAAGCTCATCGGGATCATGGGCCGGGTGGACGAGTTGGCGGAGCACCTGCGATCGGCCGTCGACGGGCGGTGGAAGGCGCACGTGGAACCGGTCGCGGAGATCGTGGTGGTGGACGCGACCAGCGTGGGCGATGCCCTGCAGACCATGCACGCGGAGTTCTCCGCGTTCTCGGAGCGGTACATGGGGCACCTCGTCGCCCGCAACGCGGACGCCAGGCTCAAGGAGATCGCGGCGGAGCGCGCCGCGTACCTGCGCCGACTCGTGGACCACTTCTGGGAGTTGATCGGAGAGGAGGGCGACGCCCCGCCCTTCCCCGCGGGCGGGTGACGCGACACGCGGACGGGGACGCGGACCGGGAGGGCGCGGGTGCCCCTCCCGGCCCGCGGCCGGTTCACCGGGCGGCCGCTCCCGGGTGGCGACCGGTGGCGTCGCCTTCCCCCAAGTCCTCCCCGAACTCCTCCCCGTAGTCCTCCCAGTCGATCTCCATCGTGGAGCGGCTGGTGAACACGTTGAAGAGCAGGTTCAGCGTGATCGCCGTCAGGGCGCCCAGCGTGATCCCGCTGTTGAGCACGGCCCGCATGTCCTGCGGCATCCGGTCGAAGAACGGCGCCACCGTGGTCGGCAGCAGCGCGGCGCCCAGACTGACCGCCAGGATCAGGGTGTTGCGCTCCTCGCGCAGATCGGCCTTCCCCAGGATCTGGATGCCGACCGCGGCGACGATGCCGAACATGGAGAGCGCGGCGCCGCCCAGCACCGGATGCGGAACCGAGGCGACCAGGCTGCCCGCCTTCGGCAGCAGCCCCAGCAGGACCATGAACACACCGGCCGCGACGACCACGTACCGGCTCATCACCTTCGACATGCGCACGAGCCCGATGTTCTCGGCGAACGCCACGTACGGGAAGGAGTTGAGGACGCCGCCGAGCACGGTCGCCACGCCGTCGGCGCGCAGCGCCCGGGCCACGGTGTCCGCGTCCACCCGCTTGTCGGTGATCTCGCCGATCGCGTACACGTCCCCGGTGGTCTCCACCATGGTGATCAGGATGACGACGAGCATCGCGACGATCGGCAGCAGCTCGAACCGCGGCATGCCGAAGTGGAAGGGCGTGGTGACCCCGAACCAGGCGGTCTCCTCCACCGCGGCGAAATCGGCGTCCCCGAAGAGCCACGCGACCGCCGTGCCGACGACGAGCCCGAGCAGGACGGCCAGGCTGCTGAGGAACGGCCTGCCGATCCGGACCATGGCCAGGATGAAGAGCAGGGTGCCCAGCGCGTACGCGAGGTTCTTCGGATCCCCGTAGGCGGGGGTGCCGATGAGGTGCGCGCCGCCGGCCGCGTCCTGGAGGGCCACCGGGATCAGGGTGATGCCGATGATGGTGAGGATCGTGCCGATGACGACCGGCGGGAAGTACTTCACCAGCTTGCTGAAGAGCGGGGCGAAGGCGAACGTGGCTATGCCCGCCGTGATCACCGCCCCGTAGACGACGAGCAGGCCGGCGGTACCGCCGCCCGCCCCGGTACCGATGGCGATCATGGGGGAGACCGCGGTGAACGTGACGCCCTGGACCAGCGGCAGCCGGGCGCCGACCTTCCAGACGCCGAGGGCCTGGATGATCGAGGCCACGCCGCAGGTCAGCAGGTCCGCGTTGATGAGGTGGACGAGATCCTCGCGGGAGAGGCCCAGCGCGTTGCCCAGCAGGACCGGGACGATGACGGCCGCCGCGTAGAACGCGAGGACGTGCTGGAAGCCGTAGAGGGCGAGCTTGGGGACCGGGAGCAACTCGTCGACGGGATGAGTCTGCTGCCGGGGGGACTGCCGGGGGGAGCGTCGGGAGATTCTTGCCATCTCTGCCTTGCCTTCGCGAGGTAGGTGAATGAGAGGGCCGCCGCCATCGGATCCTGGGTGACAGGACGAGGGCAGGCCGGCTCGTACCGAGCCGACGCCGGGCGGTGTTGCCGACACCACGTCGCTCTGGCACTGCGCAATGAGTCCTGGATTGGCAGGACGTCCTTCGATCGACGCAGCGAATCCGTCTGTGATCTTTGGATCCGAAGGGGGACTCGACCGGAGGGCGCTCACCATAGCCAAAGGCCGGGTTTCCTCGCGAGTAACCCCGGGCGGCCGCCCGACGGGGCCCCCGACGGGCTCTACCGCTCCAGTCGCAGGTCCGCGACGACGGGGCGGTGGTCGGAGGCCAGGGTGCCGGCGACCACCGCGGCGTGCACCCGGACGCCCGCCGACACCGCCACGTAGTCGATCCGCTTCACGGGATGCCGCGCGGGAAACGTGAAAGCGCCCGGTTCGGAGTCCGTCAGCTCCCGCCACAGCGGGGCCAGTTCGGGCGCCGAGGGCGGCGCGTTGAGATCCCCGAGCAGGACCTTCGGCCCCGGCGCCCGGCGCATGATCTGCCGCGTCTCGGCCACCTGGACCGCCCGCACGGAGGAGTCGGCACGGTGGTCGAGGTGGGTGACGTACACGCGCAGCCGTACGCCGCCCGCCTCCAGGACGACCTCCCCGAAGCCGGGAGCGGGCGCGGGCCCCCGCCCGGGGTCCTGGGTGGACAGCCGGGTGATCCGGTGGTTCGCGAAGGCCAGGACGCGGAACCGGGACAGTACGGCCACCCCGAACGCCCGGCCGCCGATGCGGTACACCGGCGCGAACGAGGCCCGCATGCCCAGTCTCCGGCCGAGCTCGCCCGCCACGTCGAGCCACCGGCTGCGGGCACCCCAGCGGACGTCGACCTCCTGCAGCCCGATGACATCGGCACGCAGCGCGTGCAGGGCCGCCGCCTGCCGGTCCAGGTCGAACACGCCGTCGGCGTCCGCGCCGGCGTGGATGTTGTACGAGACGACGCGCACCGGGACCGGGCCGGGGAACGGGGCCGGGGGAAGGGGAGCGGGCGCGGCCGCGGGCAGTCCGGCGGCCAGCAGCGCCAGGGCGCCGCGACGGGTCGGCATCACCAGGCGACGGTAACAACACGGGCCGCGCCGGCCGCCGTTTCCGCCTCCGGGGGTGGCGTGGCGGCTCCGCCGGAAACTGCAGGGGGTCGCCGACGCCGCCGAGCTGATCGGCCGTTACCACCTCGGCGGGATCATCTACTTCTCCCACGCCCGCACCCGTCATCACGCTCGCCCTGCGCAACCCCTGCGACATCGCCCACCTCGACGGCGTGACGGCGAGCCTGGCGGCCTACTCCTGGTCCGACACCGAACTCCGTGCCGCCGCCCGTGTCCTCACCGGCGCGGCCGCAGCCCGCGGCCGGCTCCCCGTCCCGGTCCCGCCCCTCTTCCCCCTCGGCCACGGCCTCTCGTACCCGCCGCGCTGACGGAGTCTCCTACAGCACCACGGCCGAGGTGTCCGCCTCCGACCCCGACTCCCGGGACGCCCGGCGGCGCAGCGCGTCCTCGTCGGTGTCCGCGTCGTAGGAGATCAGCTTCGGCAGCAGAGCCGCCAGCACGGCCACCGACGCCACGCAGGCCAGACCGCCGCTCCAGAAGGCCGACCGGGTGCCGGTCCAGCCGGCCATGGTGCCCGCCCGGACCTGTCCTAGCTGCGGGCCGACGCTGTACGAGAGCACCTCGATGCCGGCGAGCCGGCCCCGCAGCCCCTCGGGGATCGTCTGATTCCAGATCGTGGCCCGCCCCAGCCCGCTGAGCATGTCGCCGGCGCCCGCCACCGCGAGGCACAGCAGCACCAGCCAGATGTCCGGGAACCAGCCCGCGGCCGCGACCGCCAGGCCCCACACCGCGGCCCCGCACACCACCAGCAGCCCGTGCCGCCGTACCCGCGACACCCAGCCGCTGGTCAGCCCCAGCACCAGCGAGCCCACCGCACCCGCCGCGTACATCAGGCCCAGGGCCCACTCCGCGTCGAGCTCGTCCGCGAGGAACGGGAAGATCGCGTTCGGGAACGCGAAGAACATCGCCGCGAGATCCACGGCGTACGTGCCGAGCAGCACCGGACGGCTCCACGCGTAGCGAGCGCCCTCGGCTATCCCGCGCAGCGAGGGGCGCTCGGCGTCCCCCACGGGCGGAGCCGGCGCGAGCCGCAGGCACAGCAGTACGGAGACCAGGAATCCGGCGACGGTGACCGAGTAGGCCGAGGCGTACCCGGCGTAGGCGACGATCAGGCCGGCCAGCGCCGGACCCGCGATCGCACCGAACTGGTAGCGCAGCCCGTTGAGCGCGGCGGCGGCCGTCAACTGGTCGTGCGGCACGATCCGTGCCATCAGCGAGTCCAGGGCCGGCCGCTGAAGTCCGGTCAGCGCCGAGACACCGGCGGCCACCACGTACAGCGGCCACAGCAGCGGGCTCGGCAGCACCGCGTTCACCAGCAGCACCAGCGCGAGCACCCCGAGCCCGGCCTCGGTCAGCAGGATCAGCCGACGCCGGTCGACGGCATCGGCGAGCGCACCCCCGTACAGCCCGCAGACCACCAGCGGAACGAGCTCCACCGCGCCCATCGCGCCGACGGCCAGCGGCGAGTCGGTCAGGTGTTTGATCTGGAGCGGCAGCGCGATCATGGCCATGAACGAGCCGAAGAACGTGACCGTGCCCTGGTAGAACAGCAGCCGGAAATCGCGGCTGGAACGCCACGGTGCGAAGTCGGGCAGCACGGCGGCCCAGCGGGAGGTACTCACGAGGGGCCATCGTCGGCGCTCGGCTCCGCCTCGGCAACGGATTATCCGCCCCGGACGGGCCAATCCGAGGCCGCGCGCGTGCCATCTGCGGGCCGCGGTGGCACCCATGGGTCATGCCGCCGGTGTCAGCCTCCCTTCGTACGGCCGCGTCGTACGCCTGGCGTCTGCTGGTCGTGGGCGCCGCCGTCTACGCGGTCTTCGCCGTCCTGGGCCGCTTCCACGAGATCGGCGTGGCGCTCTTCCTCGGCCTCGTCGTCACGGCGCTGCTCTCCGTCCCCACCGGGCGGCTGGCACGCGTACTGCCCCGGTCCGTGGCGGTCGCCGTGTGCCTGCTCGGCAGCGCGGCGCTGCTGCTGGGCGTGCTCGCGCTGGTGGGCGCGGCGGTGGCGGGGGAGAGCACCACCCTCGTACGGGAGTTCCGCGAGGGCCTGGGCCACATCGAGCAGTGGCTGGAGCAGCCGCCCTTCAGGCTCGACCCGGGGGCGCTCTCGAACGTGCAGTCCCGCGTCGGGCAGTACCTGTCGAGCCACCGCTCGACCCTGCTCAGTACGGCGCTCAGCGGAGCCGGTCACCTGGTGCAGGTGCTCACCGTCCTCGTCCTCGCCGTCTTCTCCTCCGTCTTCTTCCTGCACGGCGGCGACCGCCAGTGGTCCTGGTTCTGCGCGCAGCTCCCCGAGACGGCTCGCGAGAGGGTGGCGGTCGCCGGGCGGGCGGCATGGCGCACGTTCACCGGCTACACCCACGGGATCGTGCTGGTGGCGGCGACGAACGCGGTCCTCGTCGGGGTGGCCCTGTACCTGCTCGGGGTCCCGCTGGCCGTCCCGCTGGCACTGTTGGAGTTCTTCGCGGCCTTCGTCCCCCTCATCGGCTCCCCGATCGCACTCGGCGTCGCCGCAGTGGTCGCCCTGGCAGCGAAGGGGCCACTGGTCGCGGGCTTGGTGGTCTTGCTGATCGTGGTCATCGGCCAGCTCGAGGGGCACCTGCTGCATCCGCTGGTGATGAGCTGGGCGGTGCGGCTGCACCCGCTGGTGGTGGCGATCTCGGTGATCGCGGGCGCCATCGCCGCCGGAGTGGTGGGAGCGGTCGTCGCGGTCCCGCTGGTCTCGGTGATCTGGTCGGTGCGCACGGCCCTGCGCGATGCCAGCCTCGAGGTCTCGCCCTGACGGGTGCCGCACGTCATGCACAATCGGCGGATGAGCGATGAAGACCCGTACCTCTGGCTCGAAGACGTCACCGGCGAGGCCGCCCTCGGCTGGGTCCGCGAGCGCAACGACGAGACCGTCGCCGCGCTGACCGGGACCCCCGGGTTCAAGGTGCTGGAGAGCACGATCCGCGAGGTCCTCGACGACGACGGCCGGATCCCCTACGTCGTCCGCCGCGGCCGCCACCTCTACAACTTCTGGCAGGACGCCGGCCACGTACGCGGGCTGTGGCGGCGCACCACGCTGGAGGAGTACGTCAAGGACCGGCCGGCCTGGGAGCCGGTCCTGGACCTCGACGCGCTGGCCGAGGCGGAGGGGGAGAAGTGGGCCTGGGCGGGCAGCAGGGTCCTGGGCCCCGACTACCGGCACGCCCTGGTGCTGCTGTCGCGGGACGGGGCGGACGCCTGCGTGGTGCGCGAGTTCGACCTGGAGGCCCTGGAGTTCGTCGAGGGCGGATTCGAGGTCGCGGAGGCCAGGACCACGATCGGGTGGATCGACCGCGACCGGGTCTGGATCGGGACCGACTTCGGTCCCGGCTCGATGTCCGGGTCCGGCTACCCGCTCCAGGCACGCCGCTGGCGGCGCGGCACCCCCCTGACGGACGCCGAACTCGTCCACGAGGGCCGGCCCTCCGACATCTCGGCCTCCGGCTGGCACGACGACACCCCGGGCTTCGAACGCGACTTCCTTCACCGTCAGATCGACTTCTGGAACCAGGAGCTGTTCCTCCGCCCCGAGGACGGATCGGCCGCGGAGCCCGAGAAGATCGAGGTACCGGACGACGCCGGCACCTCCGTCCACCGCGAGTGGCTGCTCGTCGCCCCGAAGTCGCCGTGGCTCGGCCACGACGCGGGCACGCTACTCGCCTTCGACTTCGACGCCTTCCGGGCGGGGGAGCGGGAGGCGGCGGTGCTGTTCACCCCGGACGAGCACACCGCGCTCGCCGGGTGGAGCTGGACCCGCAACCACCTGATCCTCACCACCCGCGCCGACGTCTCCTCCCGGATGGAGCTCCTGACTCCGGGACCGGGACCGGACGGCTGGCGGCGCGCACCGCTGGCCGGGGTACCGCCGCTGTCCACGGCCTCCGTCACCTGCACCGACCCGGACGTGAGCGACGAGTACTTCCTGAACGTCTCCGGCTACCTCCAGCCGTCCACCCTCTACCGGGGCAGCGCGGGCGGGGACGCGGGCGAGAGCGTGAAGCGCGGACCGGCGCTGTTCGACACCGCCGGTCTCGCCGTGCGCCAGCACTTCGCGGTCTCCGCGGACGGCACCAGGGTCCCGTACTTCGTCGTCGGGCCCGAGGACCGGCCCGGTCCCGGGCCCACCCTGATGTACGGGTACGGCGGCTTCGAGATCTCCATGGTCCCGCAGTACAGCGCGGTCACCGGCCGGGCCTGGCTCGCGCGCGGCGGCACGTACGTCGTCGCGGGCATCCGGGGCGGGCGCGAGTACGGGCCGGGCTGGCACCGGGCGGCCCTCGGGGCGAACCGGGTCAGGGCCTTCGAGGACTTCGCCGCCGTGGCCCGGGACCTCACCGCCCGCGGCATCACCACCCCGGCCCAGCTGGGGATCGAGGGCGGCAGCAACGGCGGCCTCCTCATGGGCGCGATGCTCACCCGCGACCCGGAACTCTTCGGCGCCGTCGTCGCGCACGTGCCGCTGATGGACATGCTCCGCTTCCACCGGCTGCTCGCGGGCGCCAGCTGGACCGCCGAGTACGGGGACCCGGAGAACCCCGCCGACCGGCCCCACCTGGAGGGGATCTCCCCCTACCACCGGATCCGCGCCGAGGGTCCTGCGTACCCGCCCCTGCTGCTGCTCACCTCGACCCGCGACGACCGCGTCCACCCCGGGCACGCCCGCAAGATGGCCGCCCGGCTGCGCGAGTTCGGGCACCCCGTCCTCTTCCACGAGCACCTGGGCGGCGGCCACTCCGGGGCCACGGACCATGAGCAGACGGCGTTCAACGAGGCGCTCGTGCACACCTTCCTGTGGGAGCGGCTGACCCCGGGCGCCTGAGCCGGCTGCCGGACTCGCCTAGGTCCTGTCGCCCGGACAGGGCCTAGGCGTCGCGGAGCGTCTCGACCCGCTTCTCGATCGAGGTGATCAGTGCCTCGACCCGGGCCAGGAAGATCTGTTCGTCCGTCACCTCGGCCAGCTCGGTCCTGAGCCGGGTGATGTTCGGGAATCCCATGGCGTCGACCAGGCGGTACTCGCGGCTCCAGGAGGACTCGTCGGCCGCCCTGATGTCCGGATCGAAGAGCAGGTAGGCGGCGCGCTGGCCGACGAAGGCGAGGAGCGAGTCGCCGACCATGCGGTAGTGGACGGCGGCCTCCGCGCCGTCCAGGCCCGCCTCCATGACGGCGCCGAGGATGAGTTCGACGACCCGGAACTCGTTGGGCCTGCGCGTGGTCCGGCTGGCCATGGTCGACCCGACCACCGGGTACTTGAGCGCGACGTCGAGGGAACCGGCCGCGAGGGCGCGCAGCCGGTCCTTCCAGCCGAGCCCCTCGGGGATGCTGTCGAGCACCTCGCCGAGCGTGCGGTCGGCCACGGAGAGCAGCAGCTCGTCCTTGTCGCGGAAGTGCCGGTAGATCGCCGTGGGGTCGGCGCCGAGCTCCTCGCCGAGACGGCGGACGGTGAAGGCGTCCTCGCTGCCGCGAGCCGCGATGCGCAGGCTCGCTTCGATGATCGCGTCGGGTGTGAGCTGACTGCCCGAGCGCTTGGACCGGGCGGGGGTGTCGGATGACTTCGGCATGGTGCGGCCAGTGTAACGATGTGGAACAGAGCGAGCGCAACACCGTTGACAACAATGTTGCGCTCCCGTTCACTCCTCCTCAACGAACACGCCGTGCGGGTCTGCCCGCCGAGCCGGAGGATGCGTCGATGGCCCACAACAGGCAGCAGCGGACCGGGCAGCGGGCCGATACCGTCTTCGTCGGAGGGAAGGTCTTCACCGGAACCGGACCGGCCCCCGTGGAAGCGGCCGTCGCCGTGGCTGACGGCCGGATCCTCGCCGTCGCCGACGCGGGCACCGTGCGCTCGCTGGCGGACGGGAACACCGAGGTCGTCGACCTCGCGGGCGGTCTGCTCCTCCCCGGATTCCAGGACGCCCACGTCCACCCGGTCGTGGCCGGCGTCCAGATGCTCGGCTGCGACCTCAGCGAGGAGCGGTCCATCGACGGCTACCTGGCCGTGGTGGCCGCCTACGCCAAGGACCACCCCGACGCGGCCTGGATCCGCGGCGGCGGCTGGTCGATGGACGTCTTCCCCGGGGGCACCCCCACCCGCGCCATGCTCGACGCGGTCGTGCCGGACCGGCCCGTCATGCTCACCAACCGGGACGGCCACGGCGCCTGGGCCAACACCCGCGCCTTCCACCTCGCGGGCGTCGACCGCACCACCCCCGACCCGGCGGACGGCCGGATCGAGCGGGAGGCGGACGGAACCCCGGCCGGCACCCTCCAGGAGGGCGCCATGGAGCTGGTGGCCCGCCACGTACCCCTCGCCACACCGGACGAGGCGTACGCCGGCCTGCTCGCCGCGCAGGAGCACCTGTTCTCCCTCGGCGTGACCAGCTGGCAGGACGCCATGATCGGCGCCTTCCCCGGCCACCCCGACAACTACGGCGTCTACCTGCGCGCCGCACGCGAGGGCGCCCTGCGCGCCCGCGTCGTCGGGGCCCTGTGGTGGGACCGCGAACGCGGCCTGGAGCAGATCCCCGAACTGGAGGAGCGCCGCCGCACCGGCCGGGCGGGCCGCTTCAACGCCACGAGCGTGAAGATCATGCAGGACGGGATCGCCGAGAACTTCACGGCAGGCCTGCTGGAGCCCTACCTCGACGGCTGCGGCTGCGCCACCGGGAACTCCGGACTCAGCTTCATCGAACCGGAGTTGCTCACGGAGGCCGTGTCCCGGCTCGACCGCGCGGGCTTCCAGATCCACTTCCACGCGCTGGGGGACCGCGCCGTACGGGAAGTGCTCGACGCGCTCACCACGGCCCGCGCGGCCAACGGCGCCAACGACAACCGGCACCACCTCGCCCACCTGCAGATCGTCCACCCCGACGACATAGGCCGCTTCGCGAGCCTGGGGGCGGCCGCGAACATCCAGGCCCTGTGGGCCGCGCACGAACCGCAGATGGACGAGCTGACCATCCCCTTCCTCGGCCCCGAACGAGCAGCCCTGCAGTATCCGTTCGGGGACCTCCAGCGGGCCGGAGCCCGGCTCGTCGCCGGCAGCGACTGGTCGGTGAGCAGCCCCGATCCGCTGTGGGGCATCCACGTCGCAGTCAACCGCGTCGCACCCGACGAGGCGCCGGGCCCCTCCGGGGCCCACCAGCCCTGCCCGCCGTTCTTCCCCGAACAGGCCCTCACCCTGAGCCAGGCGCTCACCGCCTACACCGCGGGCAGCGCCTGGGCCAACCACCTCGACGAGGTCACCGGCACCGTCGAAGCGGGCAAGTGCGCGGACCTCGTCGTCCTCGACCGCGATCCCTTCGCACACCCCGCCGAGGAGATAGCCGACACCCGGGTGAGCCGTACCTACGTCGACGGCGAACTCGTCTTCGCCGCGACCCGCTGAACGTCCGGACCGCCAAGCCGCCAAGCCGCCCGACAGCCGAGCTGCCCAACCGCCCAACCGCCGAGCCGCCGGTCCGCAACCGGCCTCGGGCCCGGAGCACCACATACCTCATCAAGCTCACCCCTCAGGGAGCCAGCCGATGTCTTCACCCCGATCGGGATCGCCGCGCCGCCGCCTGGTCCGCCGCATCCACAAGGCCGCCGCGACCGGGCTCGCCGCGGCCGCGGTGCTCGTCACCAGCGCGTGCAGCGGTACCGCGGACAAGGCGGCGGACACCGCCACCGCCTACGAGATCACGGACCGCACACCCGCCCCCGCCGGCGCCGTGGACTCCTTCACCTGGTCGATCTTCGCGGAGCCGGCCACCATCGACTACGCCCACGCGTTCGACTACCCGCCGAACCAGATCCTCTCCAACGTCTGCGAGAGCCTGCTCCGCTGGAACCCCGACCTGACGACCTCGCCGAACCTCGCGGCCTCGTACGCCAACCCCACCCCCACCACCTGGGTCTACCAGATCCGCCCCGGCGTGCGCTTCCACGACGGGACGGAGCTCACCGCCGACGACGTCGTGGCCTCGCTGCGCCGCAACCTCGACCCGCAGACGGCCAGCGTCTGGGCCTACCCGTTCCGCAACGTCACCTCGATCGACCGGACGGGCCCCCTGGAGGTCACCGTCACCCTGGCGCAGCCCGACTCCACCTTCAACAAGTACCTCGCCGCCGGCCCCGGCACCGTGGAGTCCGCCGCCACCCTCGCCAAGTCCGGCCAGGACTACGGAAATCCGCAGACCGGCGTGAACTGCACCGGCCCCTTCTCCTTCGCCTCCTGGACCTCCGGCCAGTCGCTCACGCTCAAGCGGTTCGACGACTACTGGAACCCCGAGCTCAAGGCCAAGTCCGGCCAGGTGAAGTTCGTCTTCCTGGCCGACCCGACCACCCGCGTCAACGCCTTCCAGAGCGGCGAGGTCGACGGCGGCTGGATGGTCCCGCCGAACGCCTACGCCGGGCTGCGCTCGGGCCAGGCTGGCACCCTCTATTTCGGCCGCAACACCACCGTCGCCGACGAGGTCGTCAGCAACCTCAAGGGCCCCCTCGGCGACGCCCGCGTGCGGCGAGCCCTGCTCATGGCCATCGACCGCAAGGGCATCGTCAAGGCCGGGGCCGGCGGGGTCGGCGAGGTCGCCGACTCCCTCATCACCGACAACCTGTGGGCCGACGCCCCCGCCGGGACCCGCGAGGCACTCCTGAAGGACCTGACGAAGTACCCCTACGACCCGGCCAAGGCCAAGGCGCTCGCCGCCGAGGCCGGAGTGTCCGGCCAGAAGATCGTGATCGCGACCAGCCCGCTCGACTCCCAGACGACGATCATCACCCAGGCCGTCGCCCAGGCCGCCACCGCCATCGGACTGAAGCCGCAGATCGACTCCGTCTCCGCCGAGAAGTACACGACCCTCTTCACCGACCCGGCCGCACGCGAGGGCATCGACCTGTTCCTCACCTTCTGGTACACGTCCATCACCGACCCGCTCGACATGTACGGATCCCTGCAGACCGGCGCGTTCAGCAACTACGGCAACTGGTCGGATCGGCAGTTCGACGCCGCCGTCGACCGGGCCATCGGCACGTACGACCCGGCCGAGCACGCCAAGGCCAACGCCGAGGCCCAGGCCATCGCCCTGCGGGAACTGCCCTGGCTGCCCCTGTACACCCAGCCCGTGAGCGTCTTCCTGGGCAAGCGGATCACCGGCGTCCAGCCGTCCATCGCCTACCTCTACTACCCGTGGGCGGCCGAGATCGGAGCCAGGGGATGACGGCCGCGGCGGCCCGCGGCCTGCGGGTCCTGCGCAAACTGGCCGGGATGGCGGCGACCCTGCTGGTGACCTCCTTCCTCGTGTTCTCCTCGCTGTTCCTGGCGCCCGGCGACCCGGCGAGCTTCCTCGTCAAGGGGCGCAGCCCCAGCCCGCAGGAACTCGCCGAGATACGCCACCAGTACGGCTTCGACGAGCCCTTCCTCGTCCGGTACGGAAACTGGCTCGAAGGGGTGCTGCGCGGCGACTTCGGCCGCTCCCACCTCTTCCACCAGGACGTGGCCTCGGTCATCTGGTCGCGGCTGCCCTCGTCCCTGCTGCTGATCGGGGTCTCCGCCCTCATGATCGCCGTGGTGGGCACCGGGGCCGGCATCGTGGGCGCGCTGCGCCGGGGAAGCCGTACCGACCGCACCCTGATGCTCCTGGTGACGGTGGGCGCCGCGGCACCCGCCTTCGTCGCCGCCCTCCTGCTCCGGTCCGTACTGGGCGTGCGGCTGGGCTGGTTCCCGACGATCGGGAACGGCACCGGCGTACTGGACCGGCTGCACCACGTGATCCTGCCGGCGGCGGCCCTCTCGGTGACCTTCATGGCACTGGTCACCCGCGTGACCCGCTCGGCGATGCTCGACGAACTGCGCCGTGAGCACGTAGAAGTCGCCCTCAGCCGGGGAACACCGCGGCGCACCGTCATCCGGCGCCACGTGCTGCGCAACGCGCTGGGACCGATCGTGACCGTCTCCGCGCTCCTGGTCTCCGGGATGCTGGTCAGCACCGCGATCGTGGAAACCGCCTTCGGGATGTCCGGGGTGGGATCCCTGCTGGTCCAGTCCGTGGACCAGCTCGACTTCCAGGTCGTCCAGGCGATCGTCCTGCTGGTCGTGGCCGCGTTCGTCGTCGTCAACGCCCTCGTGGACCTGGTGCATCCGCTGATCGATCCGCGTCTGGCGGCAGCGGGGAGCGCACGATGAGCGCGCTCGGCACCACCCCGGCCCGCGGTCCCCTCAGCCGGCTGCGTCCCCTCACCCGGCTGCGCACCCTCGGCGGCAGCCCGCTCCAACGGGCCTGCCTGCTCCTCCTCGTCCTGTTCGTGCTCGTCGCGCTCCTCGCACCCTGGCTCGCGCCGCAGGACCCCGCCTTCGGGCAGCTCGGCGACACCCTCCTGGGCCCGGGCGCCGACCACTGGCTGGGCACCGACCAGGGCGGCCGCGACACCTTCTCCGCACTGATCGCCGGAGCGCGCACGAGCCTCGCCGGCCCCCTCGCCGTCGTGGTGTTCTCCACCGTCATCGGCATCGCCGTCGGCCTGTTCACCGCATGGCGCGGCGGGTGGGTCGACACCCTGGCCGGCCGGGTGCTCGACGTCCTGTTCGCCTTCCCCGCCCTGCTGCTGGCGATCCTCGCGGTGGCCCTGTTCGGCAAGGGGATGACGGCGCCCGTGCTCGCCATGGCGATCGCCTACATGCCGTACACCGCACGCCTGGTACGCGGCCTGGCCGTTCAGGAGAAGGCCCGGCCCTACGTCGCCGCCTATCAAGTACAGGGCCACTCCGCCCTGTTCGTCACCGTACGCAGGATGCTGCCCAACATCGCCCCGACCCTGCTCGCCCAGTCGACGGTGAACTTCGGATACGCCCTGCTCGACCTCGCCGCCCTCTCCTTCCTCGGACTGGGCGTACAGCCGCCGACCCCCGACTGGGGCGCCATGATCAACCAAGGGCAGGCCGCCGTGCTCCAGGGACAGCCGCTGTCCGCGGTGGTGCCGGCCGTCGCCGTGGTCCTGGTGGTCGTCGCCTTCAACGTCGTCGGGGAAGACCTCGGCGACCGGCTCGCGGGGAGGGACTCCGCATGACACTGCTCGCCTACGACGGTCTCACCGTCACCCTGCCTTCGATGGCCCGCCCGATCCTGGACTGCATCCGCCTGAGCGTCGCCGCCGGGGAGATCGTCGCCCTGGTCGGGGAATCCGGCTCGGGGAAGTCGGTCACCGCCCGCGCCGCCCTGGGCCTGTTCCCCGCGGGCGCCGAAGTCGGCGGCCGGGTCCGCGTCGACGGCACCGAGCTGGTCGGGGCCGGCCCCGCGAGCCTGCGCGAGGTGCGGACGAACAAGGCCGCGATGATCTACCAGGACCCCCGGGCGGCCATCAACCCGGTACGCCGCGTAGGGGACTTCCTCACGGAACCGCTGCGGCTGGTCCACGGCTGGTCCAAGGCACAGGCGAACGCCAGGGCCGTCGAACTGCTCGGCGCGGTCGGCCTGCCCGACCCCGCCCGGCATCTCAACCAGTACCCGCACGAGCTCTCCGGCGGCATGCTCCAGCGCGTCGTGATCGCCGCCGCCCTCACCGCCGAACCCCGGCTGCTGCTGTGCGACGAGCCGACCACCGCCCTCGACGTCAGCACCCAGGCGGAGATCCTGGCCGTCCTGGGACGACTGCAACGCGAACGCGGCCTGGGACTGCTCCTCATCACCCACGACATCGAGCTCGCGGCGGCCGTCGGCGACCGGATCTACGTGATGTACGCCGGCCGGATCGTGGAGGCGGCGCCCGTCGCGGAACTCTTCGCCTCCCCGCGGCACCCCTACACCGCGGGTCTGCTCGGCTCCTCCCCACCCCTCGACGGCCCGGCCGGCCGCCTGACCCCGATCCCCGGCGCCCCGCTGGGGCTGCTGGAATCCGCTCCGGGCTGTGCCTTCGCACCCCGCTGCCGGTTCGCCGAGCCGGGCCGCTGCGACCAGTCGCCGCCGGAGCTCGAGCGGCACGGACCGGCCGAGGTCGCCTGCCACCGCGTCGCCGAACTCACCCTCAAGGAGGACAGTTGACCACAGAACCTGCCCCGGAACTGCTCAGGGTGACCGGCCTGCGCAAGACCTACCGCACCGGCGGGACGGAGGTCGTCGCGGTCGACGACCTGTCGTTCTGCCTGCCGGCGGGCGGTGCGCTCGGCATCGTCGGCGAGTCCGGTTCCGGGAAGACCACCACCGCCCGGATGCTGATCGGCCTCGAACGCCCGGACGCCGGCGAGATCCTCGTACAGGGCAGGCCGCCGGCCGCGTCCGTACGGGGCAAGGCGGCCCGGCTCGCGCGGGCCAAGGCCGTCCAGATCGTCTTCCAGGACCCCTACCTCTCGCTGGACGCCCGGATCCCCATCGGCGCGACCATCGACGGCGTCCTGCGCCTGCACGGCCTGCGCGACCGCCAGGCCCGCGCCGACCGGGTCAGGGAACTCCTGGCCCAGGTCGGCCTCGGCGACCGGGAGGCGGCCGCCCTGCCGCGCCGTCTCTCCGGCGGGCAGCGCCAGCGCGCCGCGATCGCCCGGGCCCTGGCCGTCGAACCCGCCGTCCTGGTCCTGGACGAGGCGGTGTCCGCCCTGGACGTGTCCGTGCAGGCACAGGTGCTCAACCTGCTGGCGGACATCCGGCGCGACACCGGCATCGGGCTGGTCTTCGTCAGCCACGACCTGGCCGTCGTCCGCTACGTCTGCGACGAGGCGCTCGTCATGTACCGCGGGCGGACCGTGGAACACCGCCCCGTCGCCGACCTGCTCACCAGCCCCCGGCACCCCTACACCCGGCTGCTGCTGGCATCCGTACCCCGCCCGGGCTGGGACCCCGACTCGATCAGCCGCCGACGCCGCGACGCCCTCGTCACCGCCGCAGCGACGCCGCCACCGGCAGGTGATCGCTAGCGGTGGCCGGCAGGGTCCAGGCGGAGACCACGGTGAGCTCGCGGACCAGGATCTGGTCGATGCGGGCGACCGGGAACCGCGCGGGCCAGCTGAAGCCGAAGCCCGCGCCCGCCGCCTCCTGGGCCGAGCGGAAGCGGCCCGTCACGGGCTCCAGCGCCCGGTCGTCGGTGGTGCCGTTGAAGTCGCCGACCAGGAGCGTGCGCCCGGCCGGGGCGGAGTCCAGCTCCGCGGCCAGCCGGCCGGCGGCCTCGTTGCGGTGGTCGGTGGTGAACCCCGAGCCGAGGCGGATGCGTACGGAGGGGAGATGGGCGACATACACGGTGAGCGGGCCCTCGGGGGTGTCGGCAGTGGTCCGCAGGGCACTGCGCCACGACACGAGCGGCACCGCGGCCGTGTCCCGCAGCGGGTAGGTGCTCCACAGGCCGACCGTGCCCGCCACGGCGTGGTACGGGTGACTCCCGGCGAGCGTCTGCTCGTACTCGCGCAGCGCGGGCTGGGTGAGTTCCTCCAGGGCGATCAGCTGCGCGCCCGAGGCGGCGAGGGCGCGGGCGGTGCCCGCCGGATCGGGATTGACGTCGTCGACGTTGTGGGTGACGACGGTGAGGTCCGCCCGGCCTTCGGCGCTCCGGTCGAGGAAGGTGCCGGCGTGGACACCGGCCCAGGTGACCGCGGGCAGCAGGACGGCGACCAGCGCCACCCGGGAGCGGCGCAGCAGCGCGGCGGCGAGCAGCGCCACGACCGCCGCGGCGGTCCAGGGCAGGAAGGTCTCGACGAGGCTGCCGAGGTGGACGCCCCGGTCCGGGACCCAGCCGTGCAGCAGCATCAGCAGCGTCACGAGGACGGCAAGGGCGGCGATCATCCGGCCGCGGCGGACGCGGGGGACGCGGGGGATGACCCGGCGGCGGCGCGGGGCCTTCGGCGTGACGACGTGCACGTTCATGAACCCGAGGACGCTCGCAAGGGGGTTCGAGGTTCTGCCCGTGCCGGAGCCGCAGCCGCGGAGGGCGGCGGACCGGCCCCAACCAGGCTTGTGCATAAGCCAGTTGCGCCCCGGTGCGGGAGGGTACGATCCCTGCCGTGGGGGGTCACATGAAAGACAGACCGGGCTTCGGGCTGCGCGCCCGCGGCTGCGTGGTGGCGGGATTGTTCGTACTCGCCGGTTGCTCGGGCGGGGGCGGGGGCGGGGGCGCGGATGCGGCGAAGGGCGCCGCGAGCCGCACACCATCCGCCTCACCGGCATCATCCGCCTCGTCCGGTACGGGCAGTACCGGGACGCCCACCGCACCCGGCGCCTCCGGCGCGCCGCTCGTTCCCGAACTGGACGAGTCCAGGCAGCCGAAGACGGCGGCCGAGGCCCGGGCCCTCCTCGGCCGGATCGTGATCGGCCAGGCGGCCTTCGGCCCCGAGGTCGAGCGCGCCACCCCCTTCGAAAGCGATCCCCGCCGCTGGCCCGTCCTCGACCAGGACTGCGTCTGGCAGACGGAAGGCCTGCCCCCCGACGTCCTGGCCACCAGCACCCGCTACTTCCAGATCCCGGCCAAGGACGGCCACGGCCGCGTCCTGATCAACGCCACGGTCACCGTGCACCACGACCGCCAGGAGTCCGGCTGGGAGACCGCCCGCGCCATGGAGGAGGTCCTGCGCTGCCCCGACCAGAAACTGCGCGACGGCGAGGACCTCAAAGGCCTGTGGGGCGGCGCGCTCCACCTGGGCGAGCAGATGAACGGCTGGACGGAGGACGCCTTCACCGAGTCCGGCAAGTACGTCAGCGCCGCGCAGGGCGGCGGACCCCAGCCCTACATCTGGTCCCAGGGACAGTTCGGGCCCGTCACGCTGGCCGTCGCAGGCAAGGGCGCGGAGGGCTTCGCGGACGCGGCCCTCAACGCGCTCGTCGTCCAGGGCACCAGCAGGCTCATGGTGAACACCAAGCAGGAACTCGCAAAGGCGGCGCCCTGATGGAGCGGTTGCACCCCTCGGACCCTTCCCGGATCGGCGGCCACCGCCTCCTCGGGAGGCTCGGCGCGGGCGGCATGGGCGTGGTCTACCTCGGCCGCACCGACGACGGAGCCCTCGCCGCCGTCAAGGTGATCCGCGCGGAGTACGCCGACGAGGCCGACTTCCGGGCCCGGTTCCGCCGCGAGGCCGACATCGCCGCGCAGGTGGACAGCCCGTGGGCCGTCCAGGTCACCGGCGCCGACCCGGACGCCGCCGAACCCTGGCTGGCCACCGCCTTCGTCGCCGGTCCCTCCCTCGCCGAGGCCGTCGCCGCCCACGGGCCGCTCCCGCTGCGCGCCGTACGCGTCCTGGGCAAGGCCATGGCCAAGGCCCTCGCGGTGATGCACGAGCAGGGACTCGTACACCGCGACGTCAAACCCGGGAACGTCCTGCTCGGCATGGACCGGCCCCGGCTCATCGACTTCGGGATCGCCCGCGGTGGCGAGCACACCGCCTTGACCTCCGCCGACGCCGTGCTCGGCACGCCCGGCTTCCTCCCGCCCGAGCAGGCCGAGGGTCGCCCCGCACTGCCGGCCGGCGACGTCTTCTCGCTCGGCTGCCTCCTCGCGTACGCCGCCACCGGCCGACTGCCCTTCGGTACCGGCGCCGTGGACGCGATGCTCTACCGCACCGTCCACGACGAACCCGACTTCGGCCCGGAGGTCCTGGCCGACCCGGAGCTCACCGCGCTGCTGCGGACCTGCCTCGCCAAGCACCCGGACATCCGCCCCACCATGCGCGAACTGGACGAGGCGCTGACCGAGGACACCCCGCGCGAGGGCACCGACTGGCTGCCCGACGCGGTCGTCGCCACCATCGCCGAGCGCGCCGCCGCCCTGCTCGCCCTGCCCGGCATCGACGAGACCGTCGCCGACCCCGACGCGGAGCCGGCCCCCGGGAGCGACCCGGCGCCCTCGCCGTCCCGCAGGCGTTTCCTCGCCCTCGCCACCGGCGGTGCGCTGCTCGCGGCCGGCGGCGGCCTGGCCGGCTGGCTGACACTGCGCGAGGACGACAAGCCGAAGACCCCGGCCGGGCCCGCGCCCCGGCAATGGCTGATCGGCGTACACGCCGACCTCTCCGGCCCGCAGAAGGCCGCCGGGCAGGCCCAGGAGCGCGGGGTCCGGCTCGCCGTCGACGCCTTCAACTCCCGTGACGACAAGCCCTTCACCCTCGCCGTGGTCGCCGCCGACGACGCGGGCGGCGCCGACCGGTCCGCCGCCGTCGCCACCGGCCTCACCGCCAACCGCGACGTGCTCGCCGTCATCGGCCCGACGGGCAACGCCTCGGTCAGCCCCTGCCTGGAGCTGTACGGGGAGGCCGGCCTGCCCCTGCTCACCGTCTCGGCGCTGGCGACCAGCTTCGGCGTCACCGACCGGCGCAGCTTCTTCCAGACCAGCGCCCTCTCCCTGGGCCAGGGTTCGGCCGTCAACCTCGAACTGGCCGGGAAGCAGGGAGTGCGCCGCCTCGGCGTCCTGTGCGACCGCGCCGGCGACATCGAGGGCTGGCAGGCGATCCTGCACCTCAACCGGACCCTGGCCTTCGTCGCACCCGAGGCCACGCTCTACTCGCGGGTCGTGCCGCGCGGCACGGAGGACCTGTCCCCGGTCGTCACGGACATGCTCGCCCACGGCATCGACTCCTTCTTCTACGCCGGTACCCCGGCGGGCGCGGCCAAGGCCGCCGGGCTGCTCGCCGCCGCCGGGTTCAAGGGCTCCCGCGCCGCCGACTACACCCTCGCCGGACCCGAGTTCCTCACCGCCTCCGGACCGGCCGCCGAAGGATGGCAGTTCCTCGCCCCGTACACCGGCCCGGAGGCCCCCGAGGTCGCGGACGTCGCCCGCGCGCACCAGGCGGCGTACGGCACGGCCCCCGACGTGTGGACGGCGGAGGCCTACGACGCCACGAGCCTGGTCATCGACCGGCTGGAGACGGCCGCGCGCGGCGGCGGCCGCCCGGCCAGGGCCGACCTGCTGACCGCCCTCGGGCAGGGCACCTTCCGCGGTCTGACGAAGGAGTACGCCTTCGACGAGTTCCGGCAGGTGAAGGGCAACATCCACCACCTCCACCGGATCGAGGGCGGCCGGCTGCGCCACGTCGGCCGGTCCACCCCGCTCGCCACGGGATAGCGGCAGATGCACCCCCTCATCCCCGCCGATCCGGCCGCGATCGGCGGGAACCGGCTGCTGGGGCGGCTCGGCTCGGGCGGCATGGGCACCGTGTACCTGGGCCGTTCCCCCGCCGGCACCCTCGTGGCGGTCAAGGTGATCCGCGCCGACCACGCGGCGGACCCCGCCTTCCGCGCCAGGTTCCGCCGCGAGGCCGAGGCCGCGGGGAGGCTGTCCGGGCGCTGGGTCGTCCCGGTGGTCGCCGCGGACCCGGAGGCGCGCGAACCCTGGCTGGCCACCCCCTTCATCCCCGGTCCCGCACTGTCCGAGGCGGTGGGCGGGTACGGGCCGCTGCCCGCGGCGACCGTACGCAGCCTGGGCGCGCGGCTCGCCCGGGCGCTGGAGCAGGTGCACCGCGCCGGGCTCATCCACCGCGACGTGAAACCCGGCAACGTCCTGCTCGCCGCGGACGGGCCCTGGCTGATCGACTTCGGGATCGCGCGTGCGGCGGGAGCGACCACGCTGACGGCCGTGAACACGATCGTCGGCACCCCGGGATACCTGGCGCCCGAGCTCGCCCGGGCGGGAAGCCCGGTGCCGGACCCGGCGAGCGACGTCTTCTCCCTCGGCTGTGTGCTGGCGTACGCGGCGACCGGGCACGGTCCGTTCGGCGGTGGGCACCCGGCGGCGGTGGTCTTCCGGACGGTGCACGATGAACCCGAACTCGACGGCCTGCCAGACGAGTTGAGGGAGCCCGTCACCGCCTGCCTGGCGAAGGACCCGGCAGCCCGGCCGACGCTCGCGCAGCTGCTCGCCCTCCTCGGCGAAGGGCGGGCCGAGGAGCCCGGGGCGCACACCGAGGACTGGCTGCCGGCCCCCTTGCTCAGGCTGATCGCCGAACGCTCCACCCGGGCCCTGGACCTGCCCGCCCCCGAGCCCACCCGGATCGACGTCCCACCGGCCCGGCGGCCCCTCACCCGCAGGCGACTGCTCGCGGCCGGGGGAGCACTCGCCGCCGTGGGCGCGCCGATCGCCTGGTTCGCCGCGCGCCGGCCGGCCGGCCGGACCGCCTCGCCGCCCGCCGGCGAGCTCCCCACCCACACCCTCGCCCTCCAGGCGGACCTGACCGGGCCGGGCAAGGCCACCGGCCGGGCACACGAACGCGGCATGCGCCTCGCCGTGGACGCGCACAATGCGCGGACGGACGCCGCCTTCCGGCTGTCCCTGCGCGTCGCCGACGACGGAGGCGATCCGGCGCGCGCCGCGCAGGCGGCCCGGGAACTGATCGCGGACCCCGCGGTCGTCGCCTTCACCGGCCCCACCTGGGACGCGCCCGTCGCGGAACTCGGCGCGGCCTGCCTCGCCGCGGACCTCACCCAGCTCCTGGTGTCGGCGAGCAGCCCCGAGATGGCCCAGACCCGCTGGCGGACCCTGTGCGCCACCCGGCCGATCGACGACGAGCTGGGCTCCGCCGTCCTCTTCTACCTCTCGCAGGTGCGGCCCTCGCACCGTACGGCCGTCGTGGAGGACGCCGAAGCGGAGGAGCCCGCCTGGCGGCTCACCCGTGTCCTCCAGCAGAGCCCCCCGGCGCAGGGCTCGGTGAGCATCCACCGGATCCCGGCGGGCAGCTCGGACTTCGCCGGGGCCGTCGGCGCCCTGACCGAGGCCCGGTCCGAGGCCGCCGTCTACGCGGGCACCTCGCCGGAACGGGCCGGCCGGCTCGCCCGGGCCCTCGCCGAGGCGGGATTCCAGGGCCCGCGCATGGGCATCCAGCAGGCCATGGAGCCCGCGTTCCTCACCGCGGCCGGTCCGGCGGCCGAGGGCTGGCTGTTCAGCACGCTGTTCACCGACCCCCTCGCCGTACCCGCCGCCGCCGGTTTCACGGCCGCGCACCGGGCCGCGTACGGGGAACCGCCGGCCCGCTGGGCCACGGAGGCGTACGACGCCGTGGACCTGCTGGTCGCGGCCCTGACCGGTCTGGAGGGTGAGGGGCGTGACCGCGCCGGCCTGTCCCGCCGGATCTTCCGCACGCAGCACCGGGGTCTGGCCAAGCCGCTGACCTTCGACGCGTCCACGCACGTCCTGAGCGGGAGGTACGTGGCCCACCTGTACCGCGTCGAGTCCGGTGCGTTCCGGTACCTGGGGCTCTACCCGGACGTCCGCTCGGATCCCTGAGCCGCGGCGCGCATCCGCCGCACCCGTCGGCGGCGCAGCAGGAGGCCGCCGGCCGCGCCGGCCAGCGCTGCCGCCGCCACGCCCGCCGTCGTCCACCAGACGGTGTGATCGGTGCTCTCGGCGGGCGGCGTGGCGGGAGCCGGGGGAGTGGCGGTGGACGCGGGAGTGGACGCGGGGACGGGTGCCGATGCGGATGCGGATGCCGAGGCGGATGCCGCTGTCGTCGGCGCCGGGGCGCCGGTGGTGGGCGCCGGGTCCACCACGGGTACGGAGACCTGGAGTTCACCGTGACCGAGGGCCGGGAACCCCACGTCGACGGATACCTTCCAGGCGCCGGGCGGCAGTGTCTCGGCGGTGGTCCAGCCTGCGGGGGCGGCGGCGACGTCGCGGATCAGACGGAAGGGCCCCAGCGAGCGGGAGCCGTCGGCGCTGACGGCGTTCACGGTGGCTGCGACGGCCTCGTCGACGGCGTCCCCGTCGTTCTCCCAGGTGACGTCGGCGGTGACATGGCCGTCCCGCTGCCCGGTCACCGCCACCTTCACGGTGTCGCCGTGGGCGTGCGCCGCGGTGGGGGTCAGGAACATGAGGCCGACTGCGGCCAGGAGGGCCGGGAAAGCGATTCGTATGCGCATCGTGGCGGTGCTCCGGGTGGCTGGGGTGAGGGGACCGGCGGACGGCCGCGTGGTGCGGCCGCCCGCCGGGGGTGGTTCGGCTCGGGGCGTCGGTGACGGTCCCCCAAGCCGGTCAGCAGGTCGGTCGACCGGTCGGGTCAGCCGGCCTTCTGGACGGTCCACGCCTGCGCGGCGCGCCCGTCCGCACGCTGGAGGTCGAGCAGCCAGTTCCCGTAGTAGGGGCGGTTGCTCACGGTCAGGGCGAAGCCGCCGCTCGGGTCCGTGACGGTGACCGTGGCACCGCGGGACGCCAGCTTCCAGGCCTGCGCGCCGTTCGCGCCGCAGGGCTGCTGCGCGACCCACATGCCCGCGGCGGGGGTACCGCCCGGCTGCAGGCACTTGCCGGAGACCGCGGACCGGATGCGGACCTGCCCGCTGCCGGCGTCGTCGAAGTACCACTGCTGCTGGGCGTATCCGTTGGCCCGCGCACCGACGAGTACGGTGCCGTCCGCGCCGCGGCCGCCCCACACCTCGGCGTTCATGCCGGTGCTGCCGTTGCCGAGCAGGTACTTGGCGCCGGGGGTGGTCGCGCCGCCGCCCGCACCCGCCGTACGGAAGGAGGCGGCCTTGCCCGGTCCGCTGTCACGGCCGGAGGCGTCACGCACGGAGACGGTGACCGTGTACGCCGTGTTGGGCTGGAGGTTGTAGATGCGGAGCGCCTGGGACTGCACCCAGGTCAGGTGCTTGCCGCCCAGCATGACCTGGTACCAGGAGGCACCCTCGACCTTGGGCCAGCTCACCACGACGGAGTCGGACTGGATCTGAGCCGCCGTCACCGTCGGTCCGCCGGTGGGCTTCTTGGTCGGCGTCGGCGTGGGCTTCTTGGTGGGCGTCGGGTTCGGGTTCGGGTTCGGACCCGGGTCGGTGCCGCCCTTGGTGCGCATCAGGAACTGGTTGTCGGCGATGTTCCAGTGCGTGGCGAGGTAGCTGCCCGCCTTCGGACTGGTGTGGAAGTAGTCGTCGTGGTTGCAGTCCAGGATGTTCTCGGACGCCTGGTTGGTGCAGATGTTGCGCATCTGCGGGTAGTACGGCGTGTCCGAGTAGCACATGACGTCGAACTCGTCGGTGCAGTGCGCGCCGCGGCTGGTGTTCGGGGCGCTGTTGTTGACCGCACCCAGGTTGTGGCCGAGTTCGTGCGCGGCGGTGTGCCCGCCCCAGCAGCCGGAGTCCGTACGCCCGTAGGAGGGGCCGAAGTTGCTCAGGTTCGCCTGGCCGGGCCGCTCGTCGCCGTTGAAGGTGCCGATGCCGCAGTAGACCTGGGTGTCGGCGAAGATCATGTACTTGCGGTCGCGGCGGTCGAGGCCCTTGCCGGCGAGTGCGGTGTTGGTCGCGCTGAACTCGCCCAGCGCGGACGCCGGGAGTTCGATGTTGAGCACCGTGGGGGTGCAGTCGGCGGCCGTCACGTAGCGGATGTGCCGGACCCCGCCGGTCTCCTGCGCGCTCGCGGAGTAGATGAGGTCGGCGTCGGCCGCCCACTTGCGGAACGAGGCGACGTACTCGGAGTAGCGGTCCTTGCCCGGGGCGTGGACGTACACGACCTGCACGCGGTTGCCGGTGCTGCCGTCGCCGTCGCACTGGACGGTCTGGCCCGCGGGGCCGGCCGCGACGGCCTGGCCGCCGGCGGACGAGGCCGCGGGAGCCGGCGCCTTCGAGGATGCCGCTGCGGCGTCGGCGGCGGGCGCGTCCTGAGGACGCCCGTCGCCTTCCGTGGTCGCCGGGTCATCGGTCGCGGGCTTGGCCGGGTCGGCCGCGGGGGCCGATGCCTGGACGGCGGGCGCGATGTCCTTGGTGATGTCGACGCCCTTGGGCGGGGCGTCGGGGCCGTGGGTGCAGTGGCCGGCGCCGGTGCGGTAGACGCCGACGCACCGGTCGCCCTTCTGGGCGACCTCGAGGCCGTCGTAGATCATGCCGCGCTCGCCCTCGTTGGCGGGCGCGCTCGCGATGGGCTCCGGCTCCTGGTCGCGGGCGGGTGCGGCCGCCGGAGCCGCGACTTCCGCCGCGGCCTCCGCGGGCGCGGCCGCCTGGGCTCCGTCGCCGAGTCCGGAGTAGGCGATGCCTGCGGCGATCACCGCCGCCGTTGCCGTGGCGGCGGTGAGGAGTATCAACCGCCTGGGTTTGCGGCGGTGTTCGTGCCGTCTGCGTCGTCCTGTCATGGGCACCTCAAATGGAGATCGGAAGACTGGGTGCGCGGAAGCCTGCCAGACGAATGCGCCGGAGAATTCGGACAAACGGGAGGGTGCTTCGAGAAATCGTTCCGTTACCTGTTGATCTGATTTGACGAACCATCAATTTCCAGTAAAACAAGGGTAGTTACGCGCGTCGCTGATGATTGGTCCAGGCCTTCAAGGGGGAGTCGTTATCAAATCGAGATATAGGGCAGGGTCTTATTGACGGGAATTCAGTCAGGTATTCATCCAATAACTACCTGTCGAATTGCCTCCGTTACGACCCGTGAGGAACCGTCCGCATCCCCCTGGTAGCCACCGACAACGGGACAATCGGTGCCGGGTCGGCCCCGGCCCCGGCCCCTGCCCTGGCCCCGTCCCCGGCGGGCGAGCCGATAAGGTGCTGCCCCGCTCGACGGAGGTACGACGATGAACCCCGAGACCGAACCGCTCGCCGCATGGGACACGATCACCGCACTCGCCGCCCGTTTCGACGTCTTCGACGCCGAGCAGGGGCTGCAGCCGGAGGAGAGTCACCTGCTCCAAGTGCTCAAGATCGGGGAGGAGTTCGGCGAGGCGGCCCAGGCCGTGATCGGCGCCAAGGGCACCAATCCCCGCAAGGGCCGCTCCCACAGCTGGGAGGACGTCCACGACGAGGTCTGCGACGTTGTCATCACGGGCATGGTCGCCCTGGCCCGGATGCGCCCCGACGCCGCCGCGTACTTCGCCGGGCAACTGGCCCTCAAGTCGGCCAAGTTCCTGCCCGCCCCCGTACCGCCGCTACCTCGGCAGGACACGCGGCGGCCGCCGGAATGACCCCGCCGCCGAGCACGGCCGCGCGCAGGCCCGGAAGGCGTCGACGACCGTACGCAGGTGCGTCCGGTCGGTGTCGGGAGCGGGCTCCGCGCCCTGGACGAGCCGGCGGGCGCGGCTGGCGAGCTGCCGGGTGGTGGCAGCGCTGCGCCCGGGCACGGGGGCGATCTCGTCGAAGGGGACGGCGAACGCGAACACAGCATGTCCCGGCACACCCGGCCGGCCACCGTGGTCAGCCAGCCGCCCAGGTTCTCCACGGCGTCGGCGTCGGAGCGGCTCAGCTTGAGCACGGACGATAACCGACCGGCCGTTGCCGCGGCGGGTCCGTGATCGTTTGGGTGGCTGACGAGTGGTCGGGCGGTCATCGATGCGTGAGGCGAGTGGTCGGCATGCGGATTGCGCGCAGGACGGTTCTGCAGGCGGCTTCGGCCGGAGCCCTGGCGGCGCTGGCCGGCCGCCCCCCGACGGCCGCGGCGGCACAGGGCAGTCCGGTGTCCCCGGCGGCCGGGGACCCGGTCCGGCTGCGTTTCACCCGCGCCACCAACGGAGCCGCCACTGCCACCGCCTCCGGGGACCGCGTCATCGCCGAGGTCCAGAACATCCTCTGGTCCCTGCCTGCGGACGGATCGCCCGCGACCCCGCTCACCCCGCCCGACCTGGAGCCCGGCCGGCCCGTCTTCTCCCCGGACGGCCGTCAGGTGGCGATGAGCGCCTACCGCGGCGGCTCCTTCCACATCTGGGTGATGCGCGCCGACGGGTCGGGCCTGCGCAGGCTCACCGACGGCCCGTTCGACCACCGCGCGCCCGCCTGGTCGCCCGACGGCCGAACCCTCGCCTTCTGCTCCGAACGCGGCGGCGATCCGGTGGCGGGCAGTCCGTACCGGATCTGGACCGTCTCGGTCGCCGACGGCCGCCTGCGCCGCCTGACGGGCCTGCCGGGGCAGCCCGGCCCCGGCCAAGAGGACCAGGACGGCCAGGCCGCCGCGTGGGAGGACTTCGACCCCGTCTGGTCGCCGGACGGATCCCGCGTGCTGTTCGTCCGCGGCACGCTCACCGGCGAGACCCTGACCGCCCGCACCCTCGCCTCCGTCCCCGCCGGTGCCCAAGGCCCCGTACTGGTCGAGCACACCGTCACCGACGGCAGCCTGCGCAGCCCGGCGCTCTCCCCGGCCGGCCGCACCGCGTGGCTGTCCGCGGCCCCGGGTCCCCGCAAGGCCGAGAGCCTGAGCCTGTACGTGGACGGCCGCCGGGCCGACCTCGACGGGGACCTCGCGCCCGCGCCCCCGCGCTGGATCGGCGACGACCGCCTGCTGATCACCCTCGACGGCCGTTTCCGGGTGATCGAACCCGACGGGGGCACCACCGGCCGCGCGATTCCCCTCGACGCCACCCTCGAAGTGCCCCGCCCCCGAAGCCGGTTCAAGGAGTACGTCCTGGAGGCCGAGCGGAGCCGCCCGGTGCGCGGCATCCACCTGCCGTCCCTGTCGCCCGACGGCCGCAGCGTGGCCTTCGCCGCACTCAACGCCCTGTGGGTCGCGCCCGTCACCGGCGGCGCACCGCGCAAGATCGTCCAGGCCCCCGCCACCGCATACGTCCAGGGACCGGTGTGGACCCCGGACGGCCGGGCCCTGCTCTACACCGACGACCGCGACGGGCTGAACACCGTACGCCGCAGGGAACTCACCGGTGGCCGCGAGAGCGTCCTCGCCGCGGGCGGCCGCGTCTACGGGGCCCTCTCGCCGGACGGCACGCGGCTCGCCGCCCTGGACCTCGCCGGACGGCTCCTCGTCCGCGAACTCGCGACCGGCACGGAGACCCCCCTGGTCGCCGCCCTCGGCGGCGGTGGCCTGCCCGGCCCGCCCAGCTGGTCGCCCGACGGACGGTACGTCGCCCTGTGCGACCGCAACCGCCTCAGCCGCCGCTTCCGCGAGGGCTACAACCTCATCCGGATCGTCGACACCACCAACGGCTCCGCGCGCCTCCACGCGCTCGCCCCGCACGCCTCGCTCTCGGACCGCTACGCCTCCGGCCCCGTCTGGTCGCCCGACGGCCGGTTCCTGGCCTGTGTCAGCGAGTCGGCCCTGTGGCTGCTGCCCGTCGCCCCCGACGGCACTCCCACCGGCCTGGCCCGCCTCCTCACCGACGAGCCCGCCGACCACCCGTCGTGGTCCGCCGACTCCCGCACCCTCCTCTACCAGTCCTGCGCCCGGCTGCGCCTGCTCACGCTCGACGGTGCGGGCGCACCCGCCGCGGCCCCCCGGACCGTGCCGGTCACCCTGGCCTACCGCCGCCCCGTCCCCGTCGACACCGTCGTGCACGCCGGACTGCTGTGGGACGCCACCGGCTCACCGCCCCGCGCCGACGCCGACATCCTCATCAGCGGCGGCCGGATCACCGCCGTCGAGCCCCACCGGCCGGGCCGCCGCGCGGCGCGCCACGTCGACGCGTCCACCGGCACGGTCCTGCCCGGCCTGTGGGACTCCCACGTCCACCCGTATCCGTATACCTACGGAGCCCGGCAGGGCGCGCTGCACCTCGCGTACGGGGTCACCACCGCCGTCTCCCTCGGCGGCTCCGCCTACGAACAGGCCCGGCTGCGCGAGGACATCCGGGCCGGCCGGCTCGCCGCACCCCGGCTGCTGGCCGGCGGCGAGCTCCTCGACGGCTCCCGGGTCGCCTACAGCATGGGCCGCGCCCACCGCACCCGCGAGGGATTCGCCCGCTCGCTGGCCCGGGCCGAGGCGCTGGACTGGGACTTCGTCAAGACCTACGTCCGCGCCCCGTACGAACTGATGGAGGACGCCGCCCGGTTCGCCCACGACCGGCTCGGCGTACTGGCCGGTTCCCACCTGTGCGCCCCCGGCATCCAGTCGGGCCAGGACCTGACCACGCACCTGGTCGCGACCGAGCGCGCCGAGTACGGCCACGGCGCCACCCCGATGGGCCACACCTACCAGGACACCCTGGAGGTCTACACCCGTGGCGGCTTCGACCTCGTCGCCACCCCCTTCACGGCCCTGCCGATGATCGGCGCCGATCCGGCGCTCGCCGCCGACGCCCGGGTCACCGATCTGATGCCGCCCTGGGACGTGGCGGCCGTCCGGGCCGCCGCCGCCCAGCCGCCGACCGCGGAGCAGAGCGCCGCCCTGGAACGGGAAGTCACCGCCTACCGGCGGCTGCTGGCGGGCGGCGGCCGCCTGGCTCTCGGCACTGACGCCCCGCTCACCCCGGTCGGCCTCCACCTCCACCTGGCCCTGCGCGCCCTGCACCGGTACGGCCTGTCCCCGGCGGAGGCGCTCACCACCGTCACCCGTACTCCGGCCCGGGTCTTCGGCGTGGCCGACCGGCTCGGCACGGTCGAACCGGGCCGGATCGCCGACCTCACCCTCGTGGACGGCGACCCCTTCACCGACTTCGCCGACCTGATCCGCGTACGGGCGACCGTGCGCGGCGGGACCCTGAGCGAACGCGCCACCCTGGAGGAGGCCTTCACCCGGCACGCCGCCCCCGACTCGCCCTCCGGCGCACCCTCCGGGGACTGGCGCACCGTCCTGCACCAGATGCTCCGCGACGGCTGCTGTACGGGCGCCCCCTAACCCAGCGGCAGGAGTTCGGGCCGTTTCGCGGTGCGGCCGTCGCCGGAGGAGCGGCCGCGCAGGCGGCGGCCGATCCAGGGGCCGAGGAACCCGGCCACCCAGCGCAGTTCGGCTCCGGCCGCCTGGAGGGGGCCGGGAGCCGCCAGTGGCGGCAGGGGGAGGGTCCAGGAGTCGTCGCTGCCGGGGAGGCGGAGGGCCTCGGCGAGGGCTGCGGCGATCCGCTCGTGGCCGACGGGACTGACGTGGAGACGGTCCGCGCTCCACAGCCGCCGGTCGGTGGCGACGGGCTGCGGGCCGATCTCGGCGACCGTGACCCCGTGGCGGGCGGCCGCGGCGCGGATCTGGTGGTTGAGGCCGGACACGCGGGACCCGAGCGGCCGGGCCAGCGGCGCGATCTCCCCGAGGTCCGGGACGGTCACCGTCACCACGTGGGCGCCGGCCGCCGTGAACGCGGCGAACATCTCCTCCAGGTGCCCGGCCACCTCCACGGCGTCGAACCGGGGCCGGAGCAGGTCGTTGACCCCGGCGACGACGCTGACCAGGTCCGGCCGCAGGGCCAGGGCGGGCGCCAGCTGCTCGGCGCGGACCTGGCCGGCCAGGCGCCCGCGTACGGCCAGATTGGCGTACCGGAGCCCGGGGTTGACGGCCGCGAGGTGCTCGGCGAGCCGGTCGGCGAAGCCCCGCAGCCCGATGGTGTCGTCGCCGTCGCCTATGCCTTCGGTCTGGCTGTCGCCCAGGGCGACGTAGCGCAGGTACTCACCGTTCGTCACGCGTGGTCAGCCTTTCCCTCAGAACGGCAGCGGTCCGCAGGCACCAGTCACGGTGGCCCTGTTCGAAGGCCACGCCGCGCAGGCACGTCAGGTATCCGCCGATGCGCTCGCCGCGCAGGAGGAACTCCTCCTCGTCCGCGTCGCCGCGCATCTGCCGCAGCAGTTTGTCGAGCAGCTCGATCTTGGCCTCGGCGGCGGACGCCCGCGCTTCGAGCTGTTCGATCACCGGCACGGTCCCGATGCGGTCGGCGGTCTGGACCTTGACGAGCAGATCGTCGCGGATGACCGCGGGCTTCGCGGCGGCCGCGGCGAACTCCTCCAGCGCGGCGCGGCCGGCGTCGGTGACGTGGAACAGGCGCTTGTTGGGCCGGGTCTCCTGGACCACCTCCCGGCCCGCGACCAGGCCGTCCTTCTCCAGCTTGGCCAGCTCGGCGTACAGCTGCTGGGGGAGTGCGGGCCAGAAGTTCGCGACGCTGATGTCGAACACCTTCGCCAGCTGGTACCCGCTGTACTCGCCGTCCAGCAGCGCCGCCAGCACGGCATGACGCAAAGCCATCGCCGCAGCCCCTTCCCTCGCCTCGTCCGTCCGGTGCATCATACTCAAGAAACTGATTAGTCATATTCTTGAGTATCAGGAGGGGTCATGGAGACTGCCGAACGCTTCCGCGCCGCCGTGGAGAAGCGCGATCTCACCGCGCTGGACGACCTGTTCACCGAGGACATCCGGCTCTACAGCCCGGTGAAGTTCACCCCGTTCGAGGGCAAGCCGATGGTGCTGGGACTCTTCGGCGTCCTGCTGCGCGTGTTCGAGGACCTCCGCTACGTCGGCCACCTGGAGGGAGCGGCCGAGACCAGCGCCGACGGCGAGGAGGCCCCCTCGGCGATCCTGCCGTTCCGGGCCGTCGTGAACGGCAAGCAGATCCACGGGATCGACCTGCTCCAGCTCGACGAGGCGGGCCGGGTCAAGGAGTTCACCGTGATGGTGCGCCCCCAGTCCGCCGTGCACGCCCTGGGCCAGGCGGTACTGGCCGGCCTGGTGGCCGACGGCCTCGTCCCCGACCCGGCGGCGGGCTAGTTCCTGTTCTCGCCGTCGGCGAGGATCAGGTCGGCGGCGTAGTGCGGGCAGGCCGCCGTATGCCAGGTCACCGACAGCGAGCCCGCCACGGCGCTCAGGGTCCGCGCGACCCCTTCCTTGTCGGTGGCCCGGCAATACGGGCAGACGACGGTCTTGGGGCGCAGAAAATCCAGCATGGTCACGTCCTTCCCGCGGGCAGTGTGCACACGGACTGGTCCAGAAGTATCAAATCCCGGCGCTATCGTGCCGCGATACCCACGAGTACGCACAAACCGTTCTCGACAAGCTTTCGTGGAACTCCGGCCGAGAGACCCTCCCGGCCGGAGCGGAGTTGTTGTCAGTGCTGCCTGGCAAGATCGAAGGCATGAACCTTCCCGTCCCCCTTCCGTCGGAACCCCACAGGTCGGAGGCGTACGCCGACTGGGTGCGCGCCCATGACCCGGGTGCGGAAGCCGCCGCGGTCGGCCTGCTCGCCGACGTGCGCGACCGCATCTCGCGGGCGTACCCGAAGGCGGGACGCGCCCTGGACGGGATGGCGTACCTCGCCCGAGCACTGCCGCCGGGCCATCTGCCCTGGTTCTGGGACACGATGGCCCACCGGCTCATCTCCTGGGACCTGAAGGCCGCCGGGCGGGCGTACACCCTGGCCCGCACCGCCGAGCGGCAGCACGCACTGCCCGTCGACCCCGCCTGGCGCCGGGAGAACGTGCTGCTGTTCGCCCGCGCCGGCGCCCTCCCGGTCAAGGAGTTGAGCGGCCACCAGGGATGGCTGGCCGCAGAGCTGGACCCGGCCGGCGCGCACGAGCAGTACGTACGGGTCCTCACCGCCTGGGCCGCCTCGCCCGGGGAGCCGCCCGCCGATCTGGCCCGCAGGGTCCGGGCGTCGGTGCGCGCCGCCGGGCTCGACCCGGCCGAGGAGGCGCGGGTGCTGGCCCCGCTGATCGGCGCGGCGCGCGGAAAGGCCGTACCGGACACCCTGCTCGACGCGGTCGGCGCACTGCTGGCCGACCACCCGCAGGACGACGAGGTGAACGCCCGGCTGCTGGAGGTGTTCCCGGAGTCGAGGAACGACGCGGCGGCCTGGCTGCGGCTCCTGCTGCGCTCGGGCGCGGCCGAGGCCGTGGTCGCCGGGCGGATCACCCCGGAGGGCGGCCTCGCCGCCTGGCTGGGGCGGTACACCCGCGCCTACTCCCACCGCAAGGAGCCGTACGGCGGCGTGTCCCGGCAGCCGATGCCGCCGGAACTGCTCGACCTGGTGGCCCGGTTCGCACCCCGGCTGCGCGCGGCCGGGCAGCCGGTCCGGCTGCACGAGGACCGCTATCGCTGGCCCGGCCTGGACGCGGACCTGCTGGACCTCTGCCTCGCCGAGGGACTCGCGGTGGAGGACCCGGGCGAGGCGGTCCGGCTCACGTTCTGGGGCGAGCGGTCGCGGCGCGACCTCAAGGCCCTGGCGGGCGACCCGGTGTTCGGGCCGCGCCTGGAGGGCACCGTGCACGCCGGACTGCGCGGCGGGGGCACGGCGATCACCCGGCTCCCGGAGAACGCGGGCATCGCCGCCGAGGTGCACACCCGGATCGAGAGCCTCCTCGGCGCGCTGGCGGGCGGCGGACTGGCCGCGGCGGACGAGGCCGTAGACGCGCTGCACGACCTGCTGGACCGGCCGACGGCCACGGCCCTGGACGGCATCGAGGAGGTGCTGGCCTCCCTGGACCTGACGGGCTCGCTCGCGCGCACCCTGCGGGCCGGACTGCCCGAGGAACTGGGCTGGCCGGCCCTGGACACGGCCCTGGCCGGCTTCGCCCCGGGCGAGATCGCGGGGGTGACGTGCAGCTGGCCCGTCCTGACGGTCTACGGGCGGGGGAGGGCCGTCGCCGTCGACCACTCGGGCGTCCGCGCGGCCTGCGCGTTCCGGCTGCCCGAGGAGACGACGCGCCACGTGGTCCACTTCGCGGGCGGTCAGTTCCTGGTGAGCTGGACGACGGATCCCAAGAACGCCTTCGCCACCCACGCCTTCTGGTCCGGCAGCCCCGACGAGGTCTTCGAGCCGGAGCGGTCGTGGGGCCTGCGGCCGTACCTCAACAGCATCCAGGGCGGGCTCGGGTACCAGTTCGAGAGCGCGGACGGCGGCGGCCGGCACGACGGCGACCGGGTCCTGCGGCCCGGCGGACGCGAAGGCATCTGGCACCACGACCAGCAGATGAGCGACGGCACCGGCATCTGGAGCTCCGAGGTCTTCGCATCGGGGGACGACTGGGCCCGAGTCGACCCCGTGACGGGGGCGCGCAGCGCCGAGACCAGCCTGCCCGCGTTCCACCGCGCGGCCGAGGTGCCGCCCGGAATGGCGCTCTTCCGGGACCAGTTGACCCTGGCGGCCCTGCCGGAGGGCGCTCCCGCCTCGCCACTGGGCCAGGACGGCGCCCTGACGGGCTGCCGGGTGCTGTACCGCACGCCCTACGCGGGGCCTTCGCCGACCGACTTCCTGCTGGAGGGCATCGACGGCCGCCGCGCCCGCTACCGCAGCAGGCGCCCCGGCCGCCGCCCGTGGGGCATCGTCCGCATGCCCCAGGGAGGCGAGGACGCCGTGCTCGCGGGCGAGGAGGCCATCCGCTGCCACGCGGCCGAGGACGGCTCACTGCTGTGGGAGGTCCACGGCCTCCAGGGTCCCGGCCGCTCGCGCGGGGACCGGCCGTCCTCCCACAGCGTGGGCCCGGTCCCGCCGCCCGCCTACTGGCACTTCCTCACCCCTCGCGACGAGCCCGCCTCCAAGGCACTGCGCGCGATCGGCGACGAGGCCGTACGGGCCCTGCTCGAGGCGTCCGGCGAAGCCGGCGTGCGTGCCGAGATCGCCCGGGTGCTGCCCGAGGTGACCGAGCCGCGCGTGGTGGACGGCGTGGTGCGCGCAGCGCTGCTCGCCGCCGATGTCCGGCGGCGCCGCGAGGAACTGTCCCGCCGCGTCGGCATCATGCGGTCGGGGCCCGTGGTGCGGCTCTGCGCGGCCGTCGCGGACACCGTACTGGCGCCCGCGCTCGGCGGGCTGCTGCCCGACCTCCGTCCGTACGAGGCCTTCGTGCCCGGGCCGCACCCCGCGACCCTGACGGCGCTCGCGGCGGACGGCCGCCACCTGCGCGGCGAGATCGACGACGAGACGCGTCGCCTCGCCCCGCCCGCCGCCCCTGCGGAGTGGGCCGTGCTGCTCGGCGGCATCGACGCGGTGGCCTGGCGGGCCGCCGTCGACACCACCTCCGAGGCGGAGCGAGCGGCCCTGGCCGCCCTGCTGGAAACCTGGAGCGGCCAGCCGTACGCCGGGCGCGGCAGCCGGTGGCGCACCGGCCGGGCGCCCGAGCGGGAGCTGGAACGCTGCCGGGCGTCAGGACGGCCGGTGGCCTCCGGACCCCAGCGCGGCGGTCTGGCACGCTTCGTACAGCCCGCGGCGGACCCGGCGCCCGAAGCCGAACCCGGCACCGATGCCGCGGACGGGGAGGGCTTCGCCACCGTCGCCATCGGCCGCGACGACGCGGCGCGGCTGCCCCGGCTGCTGCACCTGGTCGCGGAGCGGGGACCGCTCGCGGCGCCGCCCGAGGCGCTGGACCTGTTCTCGTGGCGTACGGGAGTCCGGCGCTCGATCGCCGCCCTGGTGCTCGGCGGGCTGCCCCGGCGGCAGGACCACGACGAACACCTGAAGCTGCTGCGCGCGGCCCCGTACAAGGCGAACAAGGACATGGCCCGCGAGTACGGCGACTTCTGCCACCGCCTCGGCGACGTCGGACGCCGTGCGGTGCTCGCGGCGGGCGTGCCCGAGGACCCGGCCGAGCTGTGGGAGCGCGCCGGAATGACGGCGGCGGCCGAACGGATGGCCGCCGTCTGGGCGGAACTGCTCGGCACCACCCCGTATGTGGACGAGGAGCTGGCGGGCGCGCTGGAGGCCGACCTGGGCCTGGGCGACGGCTGGGCGCGCGCCCTCGCGGCCGGCCGGGCATCCGCGCAGGCCCAGATCCCGGGCGGCGCCGGGTTCGTCCTGGTGGGCAGCCGGAGCGGCGGACTCGCCCTGCACCACGCCGAAGCGGACGGCAGCGCCGGCCGCCGGCTGAGCGTCGGACGGCCCTTCCACGCCGAGCCCGCGTCCGTCGTGGCCTGGGCGCTGACGGAACGTCCGGCCGGTGATCCGGCTGCGCAGGGCGCCGCCGCCCTGTACGACGCCCTGCGGGCGCGGCTGGACGACCCGGGGACGCTGATCCCGCTGTGCTGGAACTCCACGCTGGGCCGGGCGGCGGCCGAGGACCCGGCCTTCGTCCCGTACGAGGGTACCGTGCTGCCCTGCCCTGAGCCGCCCTACCGGGAGGACACCGAGCCGTCCGTGGCGTATGACGACGGGCTGTTCGTGGTCGCGGTGCCGGGCCGTGACGTGTTCCTGCGGCCGGCCGCAATGGGCGATCCGCAGCGGGTGGACCGGGCGGTGCGCCTCTGCGGCGAACTGGGCCTGCCCGGGGTGCTGGAGGCCGTCCGGCGGATCCAGGCCGTGTGCGGCGAGGGACTCGCCCGGATGGTCGCCCGCGCATCCTCGACCCCCGTGCCGCCGGGCGGGTACGAGCTGAATCCGGCGCTGAGCGCTCCGCAGCTGGTCGCCGAGGTCGCGGGCGCCCTCGGGGTCGGTGCGGACGCCGCCGCCCTCCACCTCCAGCTGCTGTCCCTGGCCCGGCCCACCGACCGCAACGTGCGCCGCTGGAACGGCTGGACACCCGCCCGCCACAAGGCGGCCCAGGCGGAACTCCTGGCGGCGAGCGCGATCACCACCGGCAGGCGGGCCCGCGCGGGACGGACGGCCTTCGTCCCGGGTGAGTGGGCGGAGTTCAAGGCGCCCCACCTCCCGTTGGAGACCGCCAAACTCCCCGCCCACGTGGTGTCCGCCGACACCTCGGACTTCCACGGCCCCTTCACCCGCCTCCTGGCACCGGTCCCGCCGCACGAACTCTTCGCCCGGGCCTGGGCACAGGCCGCCGCAGGGAAGTGACCCGGCGGCCGGCCGCGCCCGTGGTCAGGCCGTGGTCAGGGACTGCGGCGTACGCGGAGCACGTCCGCCGTCAGGTCGTCCTCCAGGACGAGGCCGGCCCGCGCGAGCTCCGCGGCCAGCTCCTGGGAAGTCATCGGCCAGAGCAGGAAGGTCTCCTCGGCCCGCCGCAGGATCCGGCCCCGGCGGCACACCAGGTAGGTGTAGTCACAGCGGATCCGGCCGCCGTCGTCGGCGCGCGCGGTGACGTGTCCGCGGTAACTGTCGATGCCCAGGCGCACCTCGCCCAGTGAGCGCCGGGTGGGCCGGGCCGGGAGCCGGGTGGGCGGGCGGTCCAGGAAGAGCAGGCCGCCCGGCACCAGCAGGTCCGCCATCGTCCGCCACAGCGCCCGCCGCTCGTCGGGCGGCAGGCAGGGGATCATCCGGAGACAGACCACGAGATCCGCCTGCCCGGTGAGCGACAGGTCGAGCGCGGAACAGGCGTGCACGGTCACCCGGTCCGCGGCGGAACCGCCGGCCGGGGGGTGCAGGCGGGAGAGGAGCAACGCCCGCATCGCGGCGGCCGGTTCGACGGCGTGGACCGGCACGATCGATGCGTTGATCAGCACCTCGGTGACCAGGCCGGTGCCCGCGCCCACCTCGACGATCCCGATCCGGGCCGCCGCGGCCGGACCGGCGAGCGCCTGGGCGTGCCGGTGGTACGACCGGGCGTGCAGCAGGTCGTAGAACTCGGCCGACGCGGTGTACGCCCCGGTGTGTTCCAACGGTCGTGTGTCCACCGGTCGTGTCTCCACCCGTATGTCCATCGGGCCATCATCGCCGGACGCGGCCCGGCCCACGAGCGCACGATCCGGCCACCCGGAGCCGGCCACCCCGAGCCGGCCCCCGGTCGTGACCACTGGCGATGTCAGACACATGCGCGGTGCCGAGTGTGGTGGGTACACACATGGGAGCGGCGCGGGGATGTCGCGCATGATTCCGGCCATGACAAGCGGAATCACTCCCGCGTTCGACGGGACAGCAGGTGTCGGCCTCGCGGGCCGCACCGCCATGGTGACCGGCGCCGGCAGCGGCATCGGGCGCGCCTGCGCCACGGCCCTCGCCGCGGCCGGGGCCCGCGTCCACGTCGTGGACATCGACGCCCGGGCAGCCACGTCCGTCGCCCAGGAGATCGGCGGCACGCCGCACGTCGTGGACCTGGCCCAGGGCCGTCTCGTGGAGGGGCTGCCGGCCGACATCGACATCCTGGTCAACAACGCGGGCCTCCAGCACGTGGCACCACTGACCGAGTTTCCCCCGGACCGCTTCGAACTCATCCAGAAGGTGATGGTCCACGCCCCGTTCCTCCTGCTCCGCCGGACCCTGCCGCACATGCGGGCACGAGGCTGGGGACGGATCGTCAACATCTCCAGCGTCCACGGCCTGCGGGCCAGCGCGTTCAAAGCGGGATACGTGACCGCGAAGCACGCCCTCGAGGGCCTGAGCAAGGTCGCCGCCCTCGAAGGCGCTCCGCACGGCATCACCAGCAACTGCGTCAGCCCGGGTTACGTGCGCACGCCTCTGGTGGAACAGCAGATCGCGGCCCAGGCCGCCGCTCACGGCATCGACGCCGACCAGGTGGTCGGCGAGGTGATGCTCAGCCGCTCCGCGGTCAAGCGGCTGATCGAACCGGAAGAGGTCGCGGCCGTCGCCCTGTGGCTCTGCGGACCCCACACCGGTTACCTCACCGGTGCCTCGATCCCCTTGGACGGCGGCTGGACAGCCGCCTGAACACCGCTCCGCGCACGCCTCCCCCTCCCTCCCGTCCCCAGCCGAAAAGTGGGTTTCCCCGCCATGTCATCCCAGGCATCCAAGGCATCTCCGGCATCTCCCGCATCGAGAGGCGGCATCGGCCGCGTCATCAGCGCCAGTCTCATCGGCACCACCATCGAGTGGTACGACTTCTTCCTCTACGGATCCGCCGCCGCGCTCGTCTTCAACAAGCTGTTCTTCCCCAGCAGCGAGCCACTGGTCGGCACCCTCCTCGCGTTCCTCACCTACGCGATCGGCTTCGCGGCCCGCCCGCTGGGCGGCCTGGTCTTCGGCCACTACGGGGACAAGATCGGCCGGAAGAAGCTCCTCGTGCTCAGCCTCCTCATGATGGGCGGCGCCACCTTCGCGATGGGCCTGCTGCCCACCCACGCGAGCATCGGCGTCGGCGCACCGGTCCTGCTGACCGTGCTGCGCCTGATCCAGGGCTTCGCGCTCGGCGGCGAGTGGGGCGGCGCGGTCCTGCTGGTCTCGGAGCACGGCGACGACAAGAACCGCGGCTTCTGGGCCTCCTGGCCCCAGGCCGGCGCCCCCGGCGGCAACCTGCTCGCCACCGGCGTCCTCGCCCTGCTGGCCGCGTTCCAGTCCGACGAGACCTTCCTCGCCTGGGGCTGGCGGATCCCGTTCCTGCTCTCCGGTGTGCTCGTGGTGATCGGCCTGTGGATCCGGGTGTCCGTCTCCGAATCCCCGCTCTTCCTCGAAGCCCAGGCCAAGGCCGCCGAACAGGCCGCCGTCGGCGCCAGGGAGAAGCCGCCCGTGGTGGAGGTGTTCCGTACGAACTGGCGGGGAGTCCTCACCGCGATCGGCACCCGCCTCGGCGAGAACATCTCCTACTACATCCTCACGGCCTTCCTGCTCGTCTACGTCACCACCCACCTGGGGCTGTCCAAGAGCAACGGCCTGAACGCCGTCCTGATCGGCTCAGCCGTCCACTTCGTCACCATCCCGGCGTGGGGCGCGCTGTCCGACCGGATCGGCCGCCGGCCGGTCACGCTCATCGGCTCGCTCGGCATGACCGGCTGGGCGTTCGCCTTCTTCGCGATGCTCGACTCCAAGTCCTTCCCGGTCATCGCCGCCGCCGTCACCATCGGGCTGCTCTTCCACGGCGCGATGTACGGACCCCAGGCGGCCTTCATCTCCGAGATGTTCGACACCAAGGTCCGCTACTCCGGCGCCTCGATGGGATCCCAGCTCGCCTCCATCATCGGCGGCGCCCTCGCCCCGATCATCGCGGTGGCCCTGCTCGACGACTACGACTCCTCGCTGCCGATCTCGATCTACCTCGCGGCGGCGGCGCTCGTCACGAGCGTGACCGTGCTCGCGGCCCGGGAAACGCGCGGGCGTAACCTGGCCCGGTCGTACGGCGCGACCCCGGTCCCCGTCCCCGGCGGCCGCCGGGCCGAGGCCGGCGCCGAGTTGGCGTCCCCCGGGAACTAGGACAGGTCCCGGACCAGGCACCCCCGACGGTCGCCGCCGCCGCTGTCGTCAGCGGCGGCGACCGGCCCCGCACCACGGAGAGCCCGACATGCCCACCACCGCGAAGAGCTCCGGCGACGGCGAGGCTTGGGCCGTCCTGCGGCAGTTGCTGGATCTGCTGGCCGAGGGCGCGCCGGCCGAACACTTCGCGCGGCCGGCCGAAGCCGCCCGGCAGGCAGGCCTCTCCGCCGCGCGGACGCAGGAGATCGCCGAGGCCACCCAGGTGGCGCTCGCCATCCGCCGAACGCTCAGCCAGCACCGCCGCCGCGAGGCCGAACTGGCGGCCCTCTTCGACACCGCCGGCGACCTCGCCGCGCTGCGCGACCTGGACGCCGTACTGCGGGCCATCGTCCACCGGGCCAAACTGCTCCTCGGTACGGACGTCACCTACCTGTCCCTCAACGACGACGAGGCAGGCGACACCTACATGCGGGTGACCGACGGCTCCGTCTCCGCCGCCTTCCAGCAGGTGCGCCTGGGCATGGGGGAGGGCCTGGGCGGGCTGGTCGCCGAGACGGCCCGCCCGTACACCACCGGCGACTACCGGGACGACCCGCGGTTCAAGCACACCGCGACGATCGACAGCGCCGTCGCGGAGGAGGGACTACGGGCCATCCTCGGGGTACCGCTGCGCCTGGGCACCCGCGTGATCGGCGTCCTCTACGCCGCGGACCGCACTGCCCGCACCTTCACACCGGACGAGGTAGCCCTGCTCGCCTCGCTCGCCGACCACGCCGCCATCGCCATCGACAGCGCCCGGCTCCTGGAGGAGACCCGCACCGCACTGGTCGACCTCAACGCGGCCTCCCAGACCATCGAGGCCCACAGCCGGGCCATGAGGCGCGCCGAGGACGCCCACGACCGGCTGACCGACCTGGTGCTGCGCGGAGCGGGCATCACCGAGGTCGCGACCGCCATCGGCACCGTCCTGCAGGGCGGCATGCTCATCCACGACGCGGACGGAACCGAACTCGCCCGGGCCGGCGCGGACCCGCAGCCCTCGCTGCCGCAGGCCGTGGCCACCTCCCGGGCGGGCGGCCGCGCGGTCCCCGTCCAGGGCACCTGGGTGTGCGCGGTACTCGCTGGACACGAACTCCTCGGCAGCATCGCCCTGACCGGCCGCCCCGACCTCGACGACGCCGACCGCAGGCTCTTCGAACGGGCCAGCGTCGTCACCGCCCTGCTGCTGCTCCTGCGCCGCTCGGTCGCCGAGACCGAGGACCGCGTACGGGGCGAACTGCTGGGCGACCTCCTCACCCGGGCCGCCGACCCCGCCGGTCTGTCGGCCCGTGCCCGCCGGCTCGGAGTCAACCTCAACCAGCCGCACGCGGTGTTCGTCCTGCACGCCGACACGGTCCCCCGGCCGCGGCTGCTGGCCGCGGCCGCCCGCACCGCTCAGGCGCGCAAGGGGCTGGCCGGGCAGCACCACGACGACGTGGTCCTCATCTGTCCCTCCGACACCCCCAGCACCTGCGCCGCCTCGCTCGCCGCCGAACTGGGCCAGGCCGTGGCCGTTCCGGTCACCGTCGGGGCGGCGGGACGCCCGGTGGCCGGCCCGCCCGACTTCGCCGAGGCGCACGCGGAAGCGCGCCGCTGCCTGGCGGCCCTGCACGCCCTGGGCCACCGGGGGACCGGGGCCGCCCTCGCGGATCTGGGCTTCGTCGGCCTGCTGCTCGGTGACCAGACGGACCTGGGCGGCTACGTACGCCAGACCCTGGGCCCGCTTCTGGACTACGACGCGAAGCGCGGCACCGACCTCACCCACACCCTGCGGACCTACTTCGCGCTCGGCATGAGCCAGGCAAAGACCCGGGCGGCGCTCCACGTCCACGTCAACACGGTGGTGCAGCGCCTGGACCGCATCGGGCGGCTCCTCGGACGGGACTGGCAGCTTCCGGAGCGGGCACTGGAACTGCAACTGGCCCTGCGCATCCACCAGGTGTCGGCGGCCGGCGAAGACCGGGACGAGGGGATCCGCGTCTAGCGCGCGGTAGGCCGTGCGGCAGGCCGCCGGAGACACCCCGATACCGATTCGGTTGCGACCGCCCGTCGGCTCGTACCCCACCCGCTCGTGCGGCAGTTGCAGGGTCATGGAAGCCACCACCCCACAGACGTACGCGGTGCTCGACGGCGCGTACTGGCTCGACGCCACCGACGGTGACCGTGCCCCCTGCCTCCACTGCGCGCTCCTGCGCCGCAGCGTCGTGCCCGATGCTCCGGGGGAGCCCGCGCAGGACGGGTCCCACGGCCAGGAGGGGCAAGACGGACTGCTGGACCGGCTCCAGACCGCCCTCACCTGCGGTAACGCGAGCAGGCTGCGGGCCGTCATGCTCACCTGCTCGCTCGGTACCGTCATCGCGGGCGCGGCTGCGACGCTCCGTCGCTGAACGGAGAAGGCCCTCGTCGGCGGCTGCGTGCTCAGCGACTTCCACGACAGCACGGTGGATTTCGGACCGCCCCACCGGCCGTACACTCGGCCCATGGGTCGCACACGTACGACGAGGCAGTGCCCGCCGCGGGCCGCCTTCGCGTTGTGCCCGGTCGCCGCAGGTCCGGCGGCCGTCGGCCCGCACACCACGGCCGACGCCGTGGTCGAGGTGCCCGAGACGCGCCGTATCGCTCTGCACGGCCACGGCTAGCGATCTTCCGCGGATCCGCGCCGGCCTCCACGGCCGGTTCGCCGCTCTTCGCGTACGTCCGCCGCGCCTTCCCCGCCGGGACGACCGCCACGTCCGGCTCCGCCTCCGGCTCTGGTTCCGGAAGGACGGACGGACACAGTCACCACCGCGGTCTTCGGCGTGCCGTCGGAGACCGTCGCCCGGCCGCGGCCCGCACGATCGGGGCCGAGCCGCCTCGAAGGGATCTTTGTGAAGCTGAGCGATTTGCTGGCCGGGCAGGAGCACCACGTTCTCCGGGGTGACCCGGAGAACACACCGATCACCGCCGGAATCACCTTCGACGTGGAGCGGGTGATGCCGGGTTCGGTGTTCGTCGCGGTGCCCGGCCATGAGGAGGGCGGCCCGGTCTCGGTGCCGGCCGCCCTCGCGCGGGGCGCCGCCGCGGTGCTCGTCGACGGCGGAGCAGGGGATATCCCGGGGCCGACGTGGCCTCCGGGCGCGTGCGCCGTACGGGTGCCGGACACCCGGACGGCCGCCGCGGTCGTGGCCTCCCGCTACTTCGGCGAACCGGGACGGCAGATGGACATGGTGGCGATCACCGGCACCAACGGCAAGACCTCGGTGTCGTACATGGTCGAATCCGTCCTGCGCATCGCGGAGGGCGCGAAGGTGGGGGTGATCGGGACGGCCGGCAGCCGGATCGGCGACGAGCTCATCCCGATGCCGCGATCCGTGCTGACCACGCCGGAATCACCCGACCTCCAATACCTTCTGGGCTACATGCGCGACCGCGGGACCGGGAGCGCGGTGCTCGAGGCCACGTCGATGGCTCTGCTGACCCACCGCGTGGACCGCACCTTCATCGACGTCGGCGTCTTCACCAACCTGACGCAGGACCATCTGGACGATCACGGAACGATGGCGAACTACCGCGATGCCAAGCTGCGCCTGTTCCAGGGGCTGTGCCAACGCGCCGTGGTGAACGCGGACGACCCCGTGGGCGCCCGCATCGTGCCGATGATGCCGGGCGCGGTGACCACGTACGCCCTGGACGCCCCGGCCGACTACCGGGCCACCGATCTCGTCGTGAGCGCCTCCGGCACGCGGTTCACCCTGCACCACGACGGGCGCGCGTATCCGGCCTCGATCCCCGTCCCCGGCCGGTTCTCGGTGGCCAACGCCCTGGGCACCCTGGCGGCCTGCCACCTCCTGGGCCACGACGTGGGCCCCCTGGTCGCCGCCCTGGACCGGATGCCGCCCGTCCCCGGCCGGTTCGAGCGCTTCCGGACCCCGCTCGGCACCTCGGTGGTCGTCGACTACGCGCACTCACCGGACTCCCTGAACAAGGTGCTCACCACGATCCGGGGGTTCGCCCGCGGCCGGGTCATCACCGTCTTCGGCTGCGGCGGGGACCGCGACACGACCAAGCGCGCCGAAATGGGGAGCATCGCCGGCACCAAGTCCGACCTCTGCGTCCTCACCTCGGACAATCCCCGCCACGAGGACCCCGAGGCCATCCTGGACCAGATCACCCCCGGCCTCGCGGCCACCGGCACGCCGTTCGAGCGGTTCGCCGACCGCCGGGAGGCCATCGCGTTCGCCCTGTCCGTCGCGGGCCCCGCCGACACGGTGCTGATCGCCGGCAAGGGGAGCGAGCCGCACCAGATCGTCGGCGAGGAACTGATCCCCTTCAGCGACATGGCCACGGTGCGCGAACTGGCCCACCCGGGGTGATGAGCGGGGCTACTCGAAGCGGGTGGTGTCGCCCGCCCCCGGGCGGACGATCTCGGCCTCGCCGCTGGAGAAGTCGATGACGGTGGTGGGCTTGGTACCGCAGTCACCCGAGTCGAGGACGGCGTCCACCAGGTGCTCGAGCCGCTCCTTGATCTCCCAGCCCTGCGTCATGGGCTCGTCCTCGTCGGGCAGCAGCAGGGTGCTGGAGAGCAGCGGCTCACCGAGTTCGGCGAGCAGGGCCTGGGTGACGGTGTGGTCGGGAATCCGGACACCGACCGTCTTCTTCTTCGGATGCATCAGCTGACGCGGTACTTCGTTCGTCGCCCGGAGGATGAAGGTGTACGGGCCCGGCGTCGACGCCTTGATCGCGCGGAACACGTCGTTGTCGATGTGCACGAACTGACCCAGCTGCGCGAAGTTCTGGCAGACGAGGGTGAAGTGGTGCCGCTCGTCGAGGTTCCGGATCGACCGGATCCGGGCCATTCCCTCACGGTTGCCCAGCTGGCAGCCCAGCGCGAAGCACGAGTCCGTGGGGTACGCGACGAGCGCGCCGGACCGGATGCTGTCTGCCACGCTGCTGATGGTGCGCGGCTGGGGGTTCTCGGGGTGCACATCGAAGTACTTCGCCATCCACCGAGCCTACCTGGCACCCGCGTCACCTGCGTCACTCGGGCAACGGGCGGGCCTGGACCCCGTGGGCGGGCACCTGCTGACCACCCGACGGGAGCATGCGGACCTCGCCCTGGTCGCTGATCTCCGCCTGGACGATGCCGGTTTCGTCGGAGTAGACGGGGTGTCCGCCGGGGCCGGCGCGCTGCGTACGGCTCACGACCACCACGTCCTGGCCCTCCGCGGCGCCTTCGGGAAACACCAGCTCGTACCGCTCCGCGTGCATCTCGATCCCTCCGGCCGGTCCGGTCTGGCATGTGCGGATGGCAGGGCGCCCCGCCGTTTCATCATGCGGGCCCGGGGCCTGGACCGCATCGCCGTACGATCACAGAGGGTGACGCCGGCGCCCCAGGGCTGAAATGCTGCTAGAATGCACCCGTTGGCCTCCGGCGTGCGTGCCCCGCGCACACGTCCGAAGGCTTTTTTTATGCCTTCTCCCACCTCCGCGCCCAGCGCGCCCGCCTCCACCACCACCGGATATCGCGAACTCCTGCGCGACAGCGAGTTCGCCGGACTGTACGCCGGCTTCACCCTGACGGTCGCCGCTACCACCCTCTCGGGCTTCGCGCTCGGCACCATCGTCAACCAGCAGACCCACTCGCCGTTCCTGACGGCCGTGAGCATGTACGGCGCCACGTTCGCGGCGGTGCTCGGCGCCCTCACCCTGATGTCCGTCGCGGACGGCAAGCGTCCGAGGCGCACCCTCGTCGCGCTCCAGTGCCTCTCGCTGGCGGGTGTCGCAGCCCAGGCGATACCCGGCCTGCCGCTGGCCGTCCGGTTCGCGCTGCTGCTGGTGCTCGGGTTCTTCCAGTCCCTGGGGACCGGCACCCGGATGGGGCTGCTCGCCGAGGTGGTGCCCGACTCCGCCTACGCGACGGCCCGTTCCCTGATGAACATCACCGCGGGCGGCACGGCGATCCTCGGCTACGCGACCGGCGCGGTACTGCTGAGGTTCCTGACCCCGCACGGGGTGTTCGTCGTCGCCGCCGTCCTGACCGCACTCGCACTGGCCATCGTGGCGGCCACCGTACGGGAGCACTCGATCCGCCTCACCCGCCGCCCCGGGTTCCGGCAGACCTGGACCACCAACGCCGCGCTCTTCGCCGACCCCGGCCGACGCCTCCTGCTGCTCAACCTGTGGGTCCCCAACGGCCTGATCGTCGGCTGCGAGGCGCTGTTCATCTCCTACGACCCGGGCCACGCCGGGACCTTCCTCGCCGCCGGATCGGCCGGCATGCTCCTCGGCGACCTGACCGTCGGCCGACTGCTCACCGCCGACCGGCGACGCCGCTGCACCTTTGCCCTGCGGCTGCTGCTCGCCGTCCCGTACCTGCTCTTCGCGCTCCACCCGCCGGTCGTGCTCGCGGCGGTCGCGGTGTTCGCCGCCGGTATCGGGTTCGCGGCCACCCTGCCCCTGCAGGAGCGGCTGCTCGAGCTGACCCCCGACCCGGTACGCGGCCAGGTCCAGGGAGTGGAATCGGCCGGCCGGATGACCTGGCAGGGCATCGGCGCCGCGATCGCGGGCGGCATCGCCCAGTACCTCGGCCCCGGCACCACGATCACCGTCGTGGCCGCCGTCTCCGTGGCGATCACGGTCGCCTCCGCCAACGGCGGGACGCGTCAGGCGAAGAGCCAGCGGGTCTGACTGTAACCGCCCTTGCCGAAGCCGAAGGCGGTGCGCGGGGCCACCGCGAAGACCAGGGCCTCGCCCGCCTCCGGATTGACGAACACGCCGTCGCCCACGTCGAAATGCCATTCGGCGCCGTACTTCGCCTCCCAGGCGGCGGCGAGTGCGCGCAGCCGGCCGGGGTCCGTCACGCGGGCCGCCTCGCCCTCCACGACCAGGTCGAAGCCCTCGTGGAGGGTGTTGGTGCCGGTGGTGAGGACGACGTGCGCGTTGCCCCGGAGGTTCTTGGCCTTGCGCTCCTGGGGGCCGGTGCAGAAGTGCAGCGCCCCGTCCGCCCAGACGCCGATCAGCGGGGTGACGTGCGGTCGCGCGTCCCGGCGTACGGTCGTCAGCCAGTACAGCTCCGCCTCCGCCAGCCGGGTGACGGCCTGCGACCAGGGCACCGCGGTCGCCTGCTTGTCGCTGTAGCGCTCGTCCAGCTCGGCGCGCGGTTCCTTGTCGGGCATGGAGTGTCCTCCTGACACGGTCGGCCGTGGGCGAGGTGCCGTGGCCGGGGGCGACAGTCATCATGGAAAGGCGTGCCCGTCCGGAACGCAATGCGGGCACATGCGGGGAACACGGGAAAGGGGAACGCGGTGGAGCTGTTCCCGCCGATGCCGCTCGCCGAGTGGCGGGACACCAAGGAGACACTGCACCGGTTCGCCCAGATCGTCGGCAAGATCCGCCTAGCCGCGAGCGTCCGGCGCAATCACTGGTGGAACGTGACCTTTCACCTCACCGGACGAGGGTTCACCACACGGCCGATGGGGCGGCCCGGCCGCGATCCCGTCTTCACCATCGACTTCGATTTCGTCGGCCACCAACTGGTCGTCTCCACGCTGGACGGCACGGCGATCTCCGTCCCGCTGCCGGGACAGTCCGTGGCCTCCTTCCACCATGAGCTCTTCGCCGCGCTGGCCGCCCTCGGCATCCGGGTCGACCTCCCCGTGCCACGGCCGTACGACCTGCCCGACTCCGCCCGGCCGTTCGCCGAGGACACCGAGCACGCGGCCTACGATCCCGCACGCGCCAACCGGTACTGGCAGGTGCTCAGCCAGGTCTCGTTGGTGCTGGAGGAGTTCGCGGCGGGTTTCTCGGGAAAGGTCAGCCCGGTCCACCACTTCTGGCACAGTCTCGACATCGCCCACACCCGGTTCTCGGACCGTCACGTCGACCAGCCGTCCGGCGTCGGCCCGGTGACCCGGGAGGCGTACTCGCGGGAACTCGTCAGCTTCGGGTTCTGGTTCGGCGACGACACCCTCGGCGAGCCCGCCTTCTACTCCTACACCGCCCCCGAGCCGGCGGGGCTGGACGGCGAACCGCTCGTCCCGGCGGCCGCGCGCTGGGTCGCGCGCAACGGGAGCCATCTGGCCGTGCTGCCCTACGCCGACGCCCGCGCAGCGAGCGATCCCCGGGCCGTCGTCCTCGGGTTCTACGAGAGCGCGTACCGGGCCGGAGCCGGCCGCGCCGGCTGGGACACCGCCGCATTCGCCAGTCCCGGCGGGATCACCGACCCCTTGCTGCGGCCGGCCGGTCCATACGACGCCTAGTGGAGCTGCTGCTCCCAGTCCGCGGGGACGCTGCCCTCGGGGCCGGGAGTCGGCTGGGAGGCCGGGTGTGCGGTGGGCGGGGCCAGGTCGGGGCCCTCGTAGTACTCCTCGGTCTCCACGTTCCAGTACCAGCTCTCGCCCGGCTCGAAGCTGGTCAGGAAGGGGTGCCCCGCGGCCTTGGCGTGCCGCGTAGCGTGCTGCGCGGGGGAGGAGTCACAGCATCCGATGTTCCCGCACGCGGCACACCGCCGCAGATGGAACCACCATCCGCCGCCGGCCAGACACTCCGCGCAGCCGTCCCCGCTCGGGGCCGCGGTGGGATCGATACCCGGAATCTGTTGCGCTGCCATGCGTCCAGGTTCACACATCGCGGTCGGCCCCGCCCGGGCACGCGTGCCCGGGCGGGGCCGTGGGAGGCAGGGGAGGCAGGGGGGGCGGCGGCTGGTGGAGGGTCAGCCGGTCGGGAAGTTGTCCGCGGTGCGGATGCGGTCGCGGATCCAGACGCCGGCGGGCTTGAGCGAACCGGTTCCGGCCCACGGGCCGTTGCCGTCGCAGGTGCCCGTCTTGAAGACGGCGCCCGTGCGGTTGTCGTCGGAGAAGTTCCAGTTGGTCCAGCTGATCTTCTTGGCCGCCATCAGGTCGAGGTACTTCTGCGACATGGCGAAGTCGTTGCTGCCCTCACCGGCGTAGTTCTGGGTGCCGAACTCGGTGACGAACACGGGGATCCGGTCGGCGGCGCGGGAGAGGGTGTCCAGGTACTCCTCGCGGTGCGAGTACGCGTAGAAGTGGAAGGTGTACATGATGTTGGACGCGTTCACCTGGTTGTTGACGACCTCGGTCTCGTCGGCGCCGTCGGAGACGCCGAAGGAGGACCAGGCGCGGGTGCCGACGAGGACTGGTGCGTCGGAGTCGATGTTCCGGATGACCGGGATGATCTGCTCCGCGTAGGACTTGACCTTGGCCCAGCTCACGCCGCTCGGCTCGTTGGCGATCTCGTAGAAGATGTTGTTCTTGCCCTTGTGGCGGTTGGCGATCGCGCTGAAGAACGTCTTGGCCCTGGCCAGGTTGTAGTTCGGGTCGCCCGGGTCGAGCATGTGCCAGTCGACGATCACGTACATGCCCCGGGCCGTCGCCTGCTCGATGAGCGAGTGGGCGAGGTCGGTGAACTTCTGCGGGTCGGTCTCGTAGCCGTCCTCCTGGACGTACGTGGAGACGCGCAGCACGTCGGCGTTCCAGTCCTTCGCGAGGGCGTCGAGTGAACCGCCGGTGAGGCACTGCGCGTACCACTGGGTGCCGTGGGTGCTCATGCCGCGCAGCTGGACGGGCTTGCCGTACTGGTTGCAGAGCTTGGTGCCGCAGACCGTGAGCTGACCGTTGATGCCCACCGGGGTGGTGCCCGGTACGGGCGGGGTGGTTCCGGCGTCGACCGTGAGGTGGTCGACGTTGGGCCCGCCGCTGGCGGTGGAGGCGGTGGCCCGGACGGTGTTGGCCCCGGCCTTGAGGGCGGCGGTCAGGCCGGTGGTGGACCAGGTGGTCCAGGCTCCGGTGCCGTTGAACGCCTTGTTCGAGGCGACGGCCGTGCCGTTGACCGTGATGGTCATCGGGCGGTTGGCGGTGGTGCCGTTGGCGTAGCGCAGGTTGAGCGTGGCCTCGCCGGCCTGGGCGGCGTTGACCGTCCACTCGACGTAACTGCCGCTGATGTTGTCGTAGTTGACGAATCCGCTGCCGGTGAAGCCTGCGTGGTTGGACTCGGCCGCGCCCTGGGAGATGACGGCGCTCTCCGCCTCGTGGGTGACGGGGGCGGCGACCGCGCCCGAGGCGCCGGGTGCGGTGGTGAGGGCTAAGAGCAGAGCGCTGATGAGAGTTCCGGCTCCGGCGAGGGAACGCAGCCGAACACGTGGGGGTCTCAAGGTGTCTCCATCCCGTTGACGATCCGTCGATCGTAAGGAAACTTTCCTAATGGAATGGAATAGCAGCGTCCGGCCTGACGGCACAAGACCCCGTGCGCTCAATCCGAGACAGTCGTCGACCAGCTGCCGGTCAGTGGTCCTTGAGCTTGGCCCACACGGTTTCCAGCGCCTCGATGTCCGCGTCGTCGAGCCGGTCGTCGAAGACCTCCCGCAGGGCCTCGCGCCGGGTGGCGTCGGCCTGGGCGAAGGCCTTGCGGCCGGCGGCGGTGAGCGCGACGCACACGGAACGGGCGTCGGTGGGGGAGGGAACCCGCTCGACGAGGCCGCGGGCCTGGAGCTGGTCGACCACGCGGGAGACCTGGCTGCGGCTGAGCAGGGTCTTGGCCCCCAGGTCGGAGGCGGCGACGGGCTCGCTCTGCCCGTGCAGCCAGAGCATCACCTCGAACCAGGACAGCGGCAGGCCGTGGGCCCGCGACAAGGCCTGGTCGATCCGGGCGGAGAGCGTGGTGCCCGCCCAGATCAGCCCGTAGAAGGCATGATCGCGAGGGGTGAGGTCACTCATGGTGAGGTCGTTGCGCGCCATGAGTGGAGGGTACCCGCTTGCGTGTACGTGCACATATCTCTATGGTGTGTGTGCACGCACATAAATCTGCCGTGCGTTCGTCCCGCTGCCAGGAGACCCCTCATGAGCACCGCACACACCACCCCCACCGCCCCCAAGACCGTCCTCATCACCGGCACGTCCTCCGGAATCGGCCTCGCCGCCGCCGTGGCCGCGGCCGAGGCCGGCTGGCAGGTCATCGCGACCATGCGCGACACCGGCAAGGCCGATCCGCTCCGCAGCGCCGCCGCCGCGGCGGGGGTCGCCGAACGGGTCCGGATCAAGCGCCTGGACGTGATCGACGCCGGCTCCGTCACCGCCTGCATCGACGAGGTGCTCGCCGAGTACGGCCGTCTCGACGCGGTGGTCAACAACGCGGGAGCCGGCCGGGTCGGCACGATCGAGCAGGGCACCGTGGAGGACGTCCGCGCGACGATGGAGGTGAACTTCTTCGGCGTCGTGGAGGTCACCCGCGCCGCCATGCCGCACCTGCGCGCCTCGCGTGGCCGCCTGATCACGGTCACCAGCGTCGGCGGTGTGATCGGCCAGCCGTTCAACGAGGCCTACTGCGCCGCCAAGTTCGCGGTCGAGGGCTTCATGGAGTCGCTCGCCCCGGCCGCCGCGAGCGTCGGCGTCGACGTCACCGTCGTGGAACCGGGCGCGGTGGCCAGCGAGTTCGTCGCCAGCGTGGGCGTGGACGTGCCCGCCATGCTGGCCGCCGCGGGCCCGTACGCCCCGGCGCTCCAGGCCTACGTAGACCACGCGCTGAAGACCTTCGGCCAGGCCCAGACCCCGGCCGAGGCGGCCGCGCCGATCGTCGACGCGCTGACCGCGGAGAAGCCGGCGTTCCGCGTGCAGACCTCCGACTGGGCCCGCGAGTTCGTCGGCGTCAAGCTCACCGACATGGACGGCTCCGGCGTCCAGGCCCTCATGGGCGACTGGCTCCGCTGACCGGCGGACGTGCGCCGACGCCCCCGCCGGCTCAGGGGGACAGGGCGATGCCCAAGGAGTCCGCGCCCATCGTCTTGGGCGTGCTCTTCTGGTAGAAGACGTCGAGTGCCGTGACCCGGAACCCCGCCGCAGTCAGCATGTCGACGGCCTGGCGGGTGAGGTGACACCCGCCGAAGAGGCGCTTGTGCACCGGCTCGATCCGCCGCTGCCAGCGGCGTACGCCTTCGTCCTCCTCCGGGGCCAGCCCGTGCTCCAGGAAGTGGAAGGTCCCGCCGGGCTTGAGGACGCGCCGCACCTCACGCAGGGCCGCGTCGGGATCGGGGATGGTGCACAGCGTCCAGGTGGACAGGGCGGTGTCGAACGTGTCGTCCGCGAAGGGCAGCGACTGGCCGTCCAGCCCGGCGCGTCGTACCGGGACGCGCGCCGCCCTGACACGGTCGGCGGCGAGCCGCCAGCCGAGATCGGAAGGCTCGATCGCGGCCACGCCGGTGACGGCCGGCGGGTAGAAGGGGACGTTGTGGCCCGTACCGAAGCCGATCTCCACGACCTCGCCCCGCAAGCCCTCGCACACCCTGCGTCTCAGCGGCCGTGCCGTCTTCGCCCCGCAGGCGGCATTGACGATCCGTGGCAGGACGTGTTCGCCGTAGCACCCCATGACAGCCTCCGTGTCTCGTTACCGGCATGTCGCCGGAGCCGTGGACGGTCCAGCGGGGTGGTGCCGTGCCCCAACACGGCACCACCCAGGGGCTAGAGGCGTGTCAGTCGTTGATGCAGACGTTGCCGGCAGCCGGGTTGAGCGCCCCGATGATGTTGATGGAGTTGCCACAGAGGTTGATCGGGATGTGGATGGGAATCTGGACCAGGTTTCCGGAGAGGACACCGGGGGAGTTGGCCACGAAACCCGAGGCTTCGGCGTCGGCGGACGCGACCGAGGCACCGCCGAGGAGCGCGAAACCGACGGCGAGGGCCAGCCCGGCACTCTTCAGGACACGCGACATGTGAAGTCTCCTTGTACTGACTGGAAGCGCAGCCCGGCTGCGCGCGGCCCCGGACGGGGTCCGCATCATTGCTTCGGCAGCCAGCGGCCCGGTCGCCCGGTATCCCCGCCGGATTCCCACGAAGGAGTGCCCCGGCGGCTGCATTCGGCGGCACGGGAACACACGGCCGTTCGCAAGCTTGACCGGCTTCAGCCCTCTCCCAGTACCGTACGGATCACGTGCCGGGCGTTGCGCGCCATCGCCGGGTTCGCCCTGCGGTGGTACGGCAGCGCGATCAGCGCCTGCGAGAGCGTCCGCCCCCGGCCGCGGATCCAGGTCGCGTCGTCCACGCCGAGCGCCTCGCGGAAGACCTTCCTGCCCTCGGCCGGCAGCAGGTTCCACGCCGGGAACAGATCGCAGGCCGGATCGCCCACCCCCATGCACCCGAAGTCGATCACCGCGGTGAGCCTGCCGCCGTCCACCAGCAGATTGCCCGGCATCAGGTCGCCGTGCAGCCACACCGGCGGCCCGTCCCGGTCCGGGGCCCGCAGCGCTTCCTCCCACACGGCGGTCGCGGCATCGCAGTCGACGCCCTCCTCCGGTATCCCGCGCAGTTCCTCGATGGCCGCCCTGGTCTCCGCGTCGAGCGAGGCGACCGGTCCGCCGCGGTAGGCCTGCGGCGCGCCGGGCAGGGTGACGCTCCACATCGCCGTCACGAACGCGGCCAGGTCCCGGGCCAGGGGTACGGGCTCGCGCAGCGCCCCCGCCTCGGGGTGCTCACCCGCCAGCCACCCGTACACCGACCACGGCCACGGATAGCCCTCGGCGGGCACCCCGGCCCCGAGCACCTCGGGGATGGCCGAAGGCAGTCGGGGTGCGAGGCGGGGCAGCCACTGCCGCTCCAGGGACACGTCCTCGGCCCCGCCCTTCCGCAGCGGCAGCCGTACGACCATCGCGTCGCCCAGGCGGAACACGTCGTTGACCGTCCCGCCGGACGGGAAGCGCTCCACCGCCAGCCCCGCCCACTGGGGGAACTGCCCGCCGATCAGCCGCCGTACGAGGTCGTCGTCGACGGGGGGCTGGCCGGCATGGATCTGTGCTGTGCTCATGGGCCGCCATCCGATCGCCGGACGCCGGTGGGCGTCAAACGTTTTTTCGGGCGGGCCGGCATCGATCAGGCCATGACGCGCGTCCCGGGCGGTGAGCGCGGGGCAAAGAGGTGACGGCCGTTCGCGTGGATTTGCGGAGGGTCCGAACTCGGGTGCGGGGGCCTGCCGGAATCGGGAGATACCTCTGGTGCCTCCGCCTCAGTTCCCCGCCCCGCCTCCGCCTGCGCGGAGAAGGGAGGGAGGCGGCCCGCTTGGAACCGAGGAGAGGGAAGCGCATGAAGAACCGACTCGCACTCGCCGGATCTGCCGTTGTGGCAAGTGTCGGACTGTGTACGGCGGCCACGCCCGCCATGGCGCAGGTCCCGTTGAACCTCAGCGTCGTCTGTGGTGACGTGGCCGGACTCATCACGGCCATCGGGCAGGCGAACGCGCATACCGACGGGGGCACGGTCAATCTGGCCAAGGACTGCGTGTACCGCTTCCAGGACGACTCCGAGAACTCGGGCAGCGCCCTGCCGGCCATCACCGGGAAGGTCGGCATCGTCGGGCACAACTCGACCCTGATCCGTTCCGTGCGCGACGGCCTCCCGTTCTTCCGCATCCTCGCGGTCAGCGAAGGCGGCCGGCTCACCCTGAAGGGTGTCAGCGTGACCGGTGGGCACACCGATGGTGACGGCGGCGGCATCGCCAATGAAGGAACCCTGCGGCTGGAGGACAGCAAGGTCGTGGGCAACCAGGCGGGCGGGGAGGGCGGGGGCATCTCCAACGAGGGCGGCGACGTCACGCTCGTCGACAGTGAGGTCCTGACCAACGTGGCCACCTCCTCGGCGGGCGAACCCGGCCACGGCGGCGGCCTCAGCAACAGCGAGACCGGCACCCTCACGCTCAAGAAGAGCATCCTCGCCGGCAACACGGCGGACGAGGACGGCGGCGCCATCCAGAACCACGGCACGCTGACCGTCGACCGCGGCTACATCGCGAACAACGAGGCCCGTGACGCCGACGGCGGCGGCATCAACAACCTCGGCTCCGCGAAGATCAAGCAGACCAAGATCGTCGAGAACTGGGCCGGTATCGACGGCGGTGGCCTCAACAACGGTGTGGACGGGACGCTGGAGGTCCAGAACACGTCCTTCGTCGGCAACAAGGCGGGCAACGACGGGGGCGGCATCAACAACGAAGGCACCGCGACGCTGAAGAAGGGCCGCGTCGAGACGAACTCGGCAGGCCGCGACGGCGGTGGCATCAACAACGAGCAGGTGGCCGGGGCCGACACCGCGCAGCTGACGCTCGAACACACGACGGTCGCGGAGAACCGCGCCGCCGGGGCGGGCGGCGGCATCAACAACCGGGTCGGCGCCGTCGTGACCCTCACGGAGAGCGACATCGACTCGAACCTGCCCACCAACTGTGCCGGCACGGTTCCGGGCTGCTCCTGACAGGCGCGTCGCGGCAGGTGGAGCACATGCAGCTGCCACGGACGAGGGGGAGTGGTCGGATCGGTACATGAACGATCCCTACGCGATTGACGTCCTGGCCGTATCGGCTCCGGCCGGTCTCGCCGAGCGCCGGGCGGCCCGCCGCACGGCGGCCGCCCATGCGGAGAACGCCGAGGAGCTGGAGGTCCTCCTCGACATGCTCGGCCTCCACCCCGACCACGACGCCTCCGCCACGGGCGGGGAGGGCGTGCCCTTGCGTCCCCGGCGCCCGTAGGCCGTACGGGCGCCGGGGACGAGCGCCGGGGACGGGCGCAGGCGAGGCGCTACCAGTAGACGACCACGTAGCCGTCGCCGCCGTCCTCGCCGTCGGTACCGGGCGAGCCGCCGGGCGCGGCCGGGCCGCCGATGCCGCCGGCACCGCCGCCCCCGGAGTTCGCGGGCGTGCCGACGATGCCGTCGACGGGCTCCCCGCCGCTGCTGTCGGGGTTGCCGGGGTTGCCGGGCCGGTTCACCCCGCCCGTCGAGCAGGTGCCGTTGCCGCCCAGGCCGGGCGTGCCCGCGACGCCAGGGGTGGACGACACGGCGGCGCCTCCGCCTCCGCCGCCGGTGCCGCCGGTGGCGGAGAGCAGGACGGTGTTGCTCGACGACCGGGTCACGGTCGTGACGGTTCCGGCGGTTCCGGCGGTACCCGGGCCCGCGGGTACGCCGGGACCGCCACTGCCGTTGTCGCCTCCCTCGCCGACGTCGACTCCGTACTCGGCCAGCGGAGTGACCTTGACGAGGCACCAGGTGAAGCCGCCGCCCCCGCCGCCGCCGCCGATTCCGCCGTCGGCACCGGTCCGCGGGGCGCTGCCGCCACCTCCGCCGCCGCCCCCGCCGCCGCCCCACGCCTGGACGTACACCTGCGTGACGCCCGCGGGCGCGGTGAAGGTGTTGTCGGAGGTGAACTGAAGCAGGCCGTGGGCGACCGCAGCGCCGGGCGCCGGCGTCTTCTTGTCCTTGCCTTTGCCCTTGTCCTTGCCCTTGTCCTTGTCCGAGGCCTTCTGCTTCTGCGCCGACGGCTTGGGCCCGTCGGCGGAGGCAGCCGGGGCCAGGGCCACCAACTGGCCGGTCAGGGCCGCCGCCGCGGCGACGGAGGCGAGCAGGACCCGCGAGCGTGCCCGGGGCCGGTGAGTCGTCGCCTTCTGGTGGTTCAGGTTCATGAACTTCCTTCCCCGCCGACGCCGTGGGCTGCCGCGGGAGTGTGAGGGGAGATAAGAGGAGAACCATGCGTTGCGAGGTCCGGACGGTTCTCCACGCGCCGCTCATCCGACCTGCCGACCCCCCGGACCCGGCGCCGGCAGGGCCGGGCCTGTGGCCCAGTCAGGTGAGCAATTCGTCATACCGGCGCAACCGGGAGTGGGGCGATCTCCCGGGTATAGGCCCATCGGCCGTCCTCGGGCGGCGGCCGGCGGCGGCCGGCGGCGGCCGGCGCCACCGCCGTCACACGGCGACGAGGGGGCGGCCGGATGCGACGAGGGCGATCTCCGCGTCCACGGTGCCGAGTTCGTCCCGGCGGTCCATGAGGCCGAGCTGCTCCCGGTAGCCGGCCAGCGAGGCGAGGAGCAGGTCTGCCCGCTCGGGCTCCAGCGCGTACATGCGCCGCGCGGCGGCGACGGACTCGGCCCGGAGGGCCAGCGCCGTCTCCGGCCGGTCGGCGAACTCCTGGCGGCTGTAGTCGTACAACGCGACGGCCAGCAGGGGCAGATAGGCCAACGGGCTCACTTGGACGAGAACCCGGAACGCAGCGACCTGCTGCCGGACCGGCAGGGTCCCTGATCCGAGGAGGGCCACCCGGGCTCGCAGTACCGCGTCGTGATTGATCTTCGCCGTGTGATTCATGAGGGAGATTCTGAAAGCCGCACAGGTGTCCAAACAAGGGCATTCAGCTGTGCTGTTCGTCCTACGAAAACACCGTCTGACCTGTCATGATGGAAACGTCTTCACCCCTGGGCCCGCCCCGGAGGCCTACGCCTTCGTGTTGACGCGGCCGGCCGTGAGCCTGATGGCACTGATCGTCAGGTCGGGGTCGTGGACCTGTACGTAGTGGTCGCTGCCGGTGGCCAGGATGTGCGGGGTCTGGGAGCCCAGGTCCACCAGCGTCTGCTGGACGGCGGGCCAGCTGCGCTCCACGGTGGCCAGCAGGGTCTTGGAGGTCCCGGGCGCGGCGGCGAAGGGTTCCGTCTTGCTGAGGACCGCCATGGGAACCTCGGGCAGGGGCTTGGCCGCGGTCACGGCGTCGATCGCGCCGTCGATGTCGACCTTCTCGAATCCCGGTCGCGAGTCGAAGGGCGTACCGGGGTTGTTGAGCAGTTTCACGTACGAGGGCCACTCCGTGCCGAAGAGCTGCCGGATGTTCGTGCCGAAGGCGTCGACGAAGACGAGGCCGGCTGTCTTCTCCGGATGCCGCTGGGCGTACAGCCGGGTGATCATTCCGCCGAAGGAGTGGCCGACGAGCAGGTAGGGGCCCGGGAGGTGCGCGGTCGTCAGCAGCTTGTCGAGATCGTCGGCCATGGCGGCGAGCGAACGCGTGCCGTTCACCTGCGTGCTGCGGGTGGTGACCGCCGGGGGGTCGGAGTAGCGGATGGTTCCGGGCCGGTCGTATGCGCAGACTCGTGCGAACCTCGCGACGCCCGGGAACACCGCGGGGGAATCCGGCACCGGCGGCCGGGTGTCGGTGATGTTCCAGGTGTCGGAGGAATCGTGGATCCCGGATTCCAGGATGACGGTGGGGCCGCCGCTGCCCTTGCAGCTCAGGTACAACCTGCGGCCGCCGCCCACGTCGACCTGGCCGGAGTAGTCTCCGGTGGCCGGTACGGAGGAGGAAGCGGCAGGAGCGCCGCGAAGGGCCGAAGGGCCGCCGCACCCGGGCGCCGTGGCCAGTACCCCGGCGACCAGACAGGCGGTCAGGAACGGAATTCGCTGTCGCATCGGCTCTCCGAGTCCCTCGTCGGTTCCCGCCTCCGGTGCCCGCCCCTGGCGCCCGGCCCCGATCATCCGGCAGAAGCGGCCGGAGCCGCGGCATTGCCGAAGCGGGTGTCGGGAACCGGACGTCAGCGCACGGGCCACCGGTTCTCGAGGTCGCGGAGCAGGGCGCGTTCCACCGGGCTGAAGGGCAGGTCGGGGCGCAGCCGTTCGGGGTGACCCGGCGGCGGGCCGTCGAGCGGGACGGCCCTGAGGTGGGGCTCGTGCTCGGCGCGCAGTGTCTCCCCGCCCAGGTGGAGGGTGCCGAAGGTGACCAGGCCCTGCCACACCGCGCCCGCCCACCGCCGTGCGAGGGAAGGCCGCCTGCCGGGTCGCATGTCCACTGTCGCCCTCATTCGTCGTACCGATGTTGCTCCCGCAGATGCTTCCGGCCGCCCCTGGGCCCCCGCTCGACGTCGACTCGGGACGCACTCGGGTTCCACCGGAGCCCGCCCGTCGCTCTCACAGCAGGGCCAGCAGCGCCGCCCGGTCGGTCTTGCCGTTGGCGGTGACGGGCAGGGCGGGAACCGACCTGACCTCCTGCGGAACCATGTACGCCGGCAGGGTGTCGGCGCAGAAGGCGCGCACCCGAGCGGCGTCCGGGGCGGCCTCGGCTCCCGTTCCCGGCTCCGGTACGACGAACGCGCACAGCACGGTTCCCTCGGCGCCGCGCTCCTCGGCGAACACCGCCGCCGCGGCCGTCCCGGGGAGCTCCAGCAGGCGGCGTTCCACCTCACCGAGCTCCACCCGGTTGCCGCGGATCTGCACCTGCGAGTCGGTCCGCCCCTTCAGCCGGAAGGCGCCGCTCGGGTCGCGGTAGGCGAGGTCCCCGGTGCGCAGCAGCGCCTGCCCGGACCGCGGCTCCAGCGGATCGGGCGCCAGCGCCGCGCTGGTGGCCCGCGGGTCGTCCCAGTACCCCGAGAAGAGCGCGGGGGTCCGCAGCAGGATCTCCCCGGTGACGTACGGCTCGTCGACGACCCGGCCGGCCGCGTCGACCAGCAGCATCTCCGCGCCGGGGTGGGCGACGCCGATGGACAGGTCCGTCTCGTCCGCGGGCAGCGGCCGGGGGACCTCGGCGAAGGAGGCGGCCATGGACTCGGTGCTGCCGTAGCAGTTGACGATCCGCAGGTCGGGCCGGATCTCCTGGATGCGGCGCAGCTGGGGCAGGGGGAACTTCTCGCCGCAGAACAGGATCGTGCGCAGCGAGCCGAGTGCGACGAGCCGGCCGGCGTCCCGGCGCAGCACGGAAGTCCAGAGCGACGGCACCCCGTTGACCTGGGTGACGCCCGCCTCGCGCAGCGCGGACAGGAAGCGCCGGGGCCAGCGCACCACCTCGGGCTTGAGCGGTACCACGGCGGCGCCGGCGCCCAGGGCCATGCCGAAGTTCAGCAGCGAGAAGTCGAACTGCAGGGGCGAGGTGGAGGCCACCCGGTCGTGCTCGGTGACCAGCCCGGCAGCCAGCATGCCGCGGTAGAACGCCACGACCGCGCGGTGGCTCATCACCACGCCCTTGGGCCGTCCCGTGGTGCCCGAGGTGAAGATGATGTACGCCGGGTCGGTGACCGACCGCTCGGTGCGTCGCCGCGCCCGGGGCGCGGGCGCCCGTTCGGCGCTCACCCCGTCCGCGGTGAAGGTGGCGGTGCCGGTACCCGTGCCGGCGGGCAGTTCCGTGGCCGGGGTCCCGGCGTCCCGCAGGTGCAGTGTCGGATCCGTCGCGGCGACGATCGACAGCAGCCGATCCCGCGGGGTCTGCGGGCTGACCGGGACGAACGCGGCGCCCAGCGTGGAGCAGGCCAGCAGCGCGGCGAGGGCCGCGGCGGAGGCGTCCGCCTCCAGTACGACGCGGTCGCCGACGCCGACCCCCAGCGCGGCCAGCCCGTCGGCGAGGACGCGCACCGCCGTGGCCAGTTCTCGATGGGTGGTCTCCAGCGTTCCGCTATCGGACGGCTCGATGACGGCCGGCCGGTCGGGAAACGTCGCGGCGGCCGCCAGCAGGAATTCGTGGAGGAATTCCGCAGGTGACGTGCCATAAGGCGGGGACAGTCGGTCGCCGTGGTTCATGCGGGTCTCCCATTCATCCTCACAGTGCGTCAATTGCCGCACTGGACATGCTTCAACAGGTTGTGTAATCGTCTATCCGGCAGCGGAAAAAACTTTCCGCCATGCAGAATTATCGATGCCCTTTCGAGGATCGCCGGAGCATCGCTCGATAAACGCTCGACGGGAACTCGAAAAACGCTAGAGAGCCACTGGAAAACCTCTCGAATAACACCGGAATTGGAGGTCGGTCCCCAAATGTTTCAGGCCATTCCGCTTTCGCTGGGCCAGCTGTCGGTCTGGCACGACATCCGGGATCTGCCCCCGGCCAGACGCCACGAGCCCAACAACGCGGCCGTGTGGACCCTCCCCGCGGACACCGGCGTACGCCAAGTGCACGGCGCGCTGGGTGCGTTGGCCCGCAGGCACCCCTCGCTGCGCACCCGATACGACCTGACCGACCCCGACGCGCCGCGCCAGCTGCCGGCGGACGAGGCCGCCACCGTCGCACTCGACCGGATCGAGGCCGACCCGGGCGATGCCCACACCGTCGCCGCCGAACTGGCCTCCCGCCCCTTCGACCTCGGCTCCGAACACGGCTGGCGGGCACGCCTGCTGACCCACGGGGACACCGCCCGCACGCTGGTCTTCGTCAAGCACCACATCGTCGCCGACGCCTGGGCGCAGGAGCTGCTCCGCGTCCAGCTGTCCCAGGCCCTCGCCGGCGCCGCTCCCACTCCCGCGGCCGGGGCCCCGGCGCCGGGCCCGGCCGAGCTCGCCGCCGAGCAGTTCTCCGAGGCCGGGCTCAGCCGGCAGGCCGCGGCCCTGCGGCACTGGGAGCGGCTGCACTCCGACACGCCCCGCACCGCCCTCCCGCACCGGCCCGACGATCGCGGCACCGCCGTGCAGGCCACCCTCCGCTCGGCCCCCGCCCTGTCCGCCGCCCGCGTCCTCGCCGACCGCGCCGGTGTCTCCGTGGCCTGCGTCGTCCTCGCCGCGTACGCCCGCTCCGTGGCCCGGCTGTGCGCCGACGGCCAGGCCGAACCAGAGGCCCTGCACGTCCAGTTGATGAGCTCCAACCGGTTCACCCCCCGCTGGAAGGGCCTGGTCACCTCCATGAACCAGTGGGCGCCCGCCCTCCTCCCGCTGCCGCCCGCCACCAACCTCGTCGGCCTCGCCCGCGCCGCCCACTGGAGCAGCCTCACCGCGTTCCGGCACGGCATGCACGACGTCACCGCCGTGGCCCGGCTCCGTGACCGGGCCGCCGCCCCCGAACCCACCTGCGCCTACAACTTCGTAGCCCTGCCCGACGGTGCTCCCGCCGCCGTCACCACCGCGCCCGACCCCGGCGACCAGAGCCCCACCCTCCGCTGGGAGACCCCGTTCACCACCATCGGACCGCGCTGCTACGCCCGCGCCGACGACATCGGCGGCGTGCTCAGCGTCCGGCTCACCGTCCGCGACCTCGGCCGTGACCAGGCCGCTGCCCTCCTGTGGGACCTGCACGCACGGCTGCTCGCCGAAGGGAAGACGGCATGACCGCGCCGACCGCACCCGTACCCGCCCCTGCCCCCGCCCCGGCCGCTCCGCGACCGAGCCTGTGGCGCAACGCCGACTTCCTCAAACTGTGGACCGGCCAGACCGTGTCCCTGTGCGGCACCTACGTCACCCAGCTCGCGCTGCCGTTCGTCGCGCTCACCGTGTTCGACGCCTCGCCCGCGCAGGTCGGCACCCTGACCGCCGTGCAGTTCCTGCCCGTCCTGCTGCTCACCGTGTTCGTGGGCCGCTGGGTGGACCGCCGCAGGCGCAGGCCGCTGCTCGTCGGCGCCGACCTGGTCCGCGCCGTCGCCCTCGCCGCGGTGCCGCTCGCCTGGTGGGCCGACGGACTCAGCCTCGGCCTGCTCTACACGGTGGCGCTCGCCGTGGGCTGCTGCAACGCCCTCTTCGACGTCGCCTACCTCTCGTACCTGCCGAGCCTGGTCGACCGCCGGGACCTGGTCGCCGCCAACAGCAAACTCCAGGGCAGCTACGCGCTCGCCCAGGTGGGCGGCCCCGGACTCGGCGGCCTGCTCATCCGCCTCGCCGGCGCCCCCGTCGCGCTGCTGATCGACGTGGCCTCGTACCTGGTGTCCGCGGTGACCCTGCTCCTGATCCGCACCCGCGAGGACGCCCCGCCCCCCTCCCGCCCCGACGAGGACGGCGGACTGTGGCACCAGCTCGGCGCCGGATTCACCTTCATCCTCCGCGAACCGGCCCTGCGCCTGCTCACCTTCAAGGGCGCCTGGTTCAACCTGTGCGAACAGGCCCTGCTCACCGTCTTCCTGGTGTACGCCGTACGGGAACTCGGCCTCGGCGCCGGGGCCCTGGGCACCTGCATCGGCCTCGGCAGCCTCGGCGCCGTGCTCGGCACCGTCCTCGCCCGCCGCGCCGGGCGGGCCCTCGGCGTCGCACGCGTCCTGGTCGGCTCCATGGCCTGCGGCTGCGCCGCCCCCGCGGTCATCCTCCTGCCGGACGGCAGCGACCTGGGCTCCCTCGCCCTGATCACGGGCGCGTTCGCGGTGTTCAGCATCGGATTCACCGTCTTCAACGTCTACTTCGTCACCCTGCGCCAGACCGTCACCCCGCCCGACCGCCTGGGACGCGTCACCGCCGCCTACCGCACGCTGGCCTTCGGAACCTTCCCGCTCGGCGCCTGGGCGGGCGGCGCCCTCGCCGGACAGCTGGGCCTGCACACCGCACTCGTCGTGGTCTGTGCCGCCTTCGCGGCCGGCTGGCTGCTCTTCGCCGCCTCGTCCCGCGTGCTGAAGCCCCTGACCGTCTCTCTCGACTGAGCACGGACCGAGCACACACCGAGCACACGCCGAGTACACACCGCGCATCCACAGCCGCCTTGCCGCACCCACCCTCTGGAGGCTCCGCCATGCCTGAACACGTGATCATCATCCACCGGTGGACCGACCGCTACGCCGACTACGCCGCCTACATCGACCACACCGCCCACCGCGTCAGCTACCTCACCACCGAGCGCGCCGTCCGCTCGCTCCCCACCGGCCTGGCGGCCGGGGTGGCCCTGGTGGACAGCACCGAGAACGTGCCGGCGGTCCTCATCCGGGTCGCCGAGCTCGTGGCCCGCAGCGGCCCCCCGACCCGGATCGTCGCCCTCCAGGAGACCGACCTGGACCTCGCCGCCGAACTCCGCGCCGCCCACGGCCTGCCCGGCACGCACCCCGCCGACCTGGAACCGCTGCGCGACAAGCTGGTCATGGCGCGCCGGCTGCACGCCGCCGGGCTGCCCGCCCCCGCCACCGAGCCCGCCCCGGACCCGGCGGCCGTCGAGGAGTTCGCCGCCCACCACGGCTGGCCCGTGCTCGTCAAGCCCCGCCGCGGCACCGCCAGCGCCGCCATCACCCGCCTCGACGACGCCGGGCAGCTCGCCGCGTACCGGCTGCCCGAGGGCACCGAGATGATCGTGCAGCCGTGGCAGCCGCACCAGGTGCTGCACGTCGACGGTGTCTACACCGGTTCCTGCCTCGGCGCCTGGCGGGCCTCCCGCTACCTGAACACCTGCCTGGAGTTCACCTCCGGAAGCGCGCTCGGCTCCGTCGAGATCGACCACGAGGCGACCCTGGAAGCCGTCGGCGCGCTCACCCTCGCCACCGCCAGGGCCCTGTTCACCGGACCCTCCGTCTTCCACCTCGAACTCTTCCGCGACGAGCGCGGCGAGCTCTCCGTACTGGAGATGGCCGCCCGCCCCGGCGGCGCCGAAGTCCCCTTCGTGTGGCGCGAAGTGCACGGCATCGACCTGATGGCCGCCGCCTTCTCCCACCAGACCGGCCTGCCCGACACCTCGGGCACCGCCGTCGACGACCCCTCACAGGTCGCCGGCTGGCTGCTGGTGCCCCCGTCCGAGGCCACCCCCAGCCGGGTCCGCGCCGTCAGCTCCCACCAGGGCGACGGCCCGTACGCCGAGGTCCTCCCGGCCGTCGGCGCCCTCGTCACCGGCGGCGGGTACGAGCACGCCGGAGCCCGCTTCCGCTTCCGCGGCCACAGCACCGCCGAGGTCGAGGCCGCCGTACGGCGCACCGCCCGCACCGCCCGGCTCGAGACCACCGCACTCGATCCCGACGCCCCCGCCCGCATCGTCGTCGTCGGCTGCGGCACCCCGGCCTACCGGTCGTACTCCCTGGACGCCGTCGCAGCCCGCGCCCAGACCGCACTCGTCCAGCCCGCCCCCGCCGACTGGCAGCTCCCGTACGTCCAGGACCGCCACCGGACCGCCGACACCTCGGACCCGGCGGCGACCACCGCCGCCGTCGCCTCGCTGCTCGCCGCGCACCCCGGCCCCGCCGGAGTCCTCACCTGGGACGAGACGCTGCTGCGCACCACCGCCGAGGTGGCGGCCCGGCTCGGCCTGCCGCACATGAGCCCCGACGCCGTGGACCGCTGCCGGGACAAGCTCACCACCCGCCGCATCCTGGGCGCCGCAGGCGTCCCGTCCGCCGGGTTCCGCCACGTCCGCACACCGGCCGAGGCCCTGGACGCCGCCGAGGCCCTCGGCTACCCCGTCGTCGTCAAGCCGCGCGCCCTCGCCGGGTCCATCGGGGTCACGCTCGCCTCCGACACCCGCGAACTCGCCGCCGCCTTCGACCAGGCCGCCGGATCCTCCTTCCCCGGCATCACCGGACTCGACGGAGTGATCGTCGAGGAGTACCTGACCGGCCCCGAGATCAGCGTGGACTGCGCCGTCCAGGGCGGCCGGGCGGTGGTGGTGAACGTCGCCCGCAAACGCCTCGGCTTCACCCCCTACTTCGAGGAGGTCGGCCACCTCGTGGCGCCCTGGCGGCACGAGCCCTGGGCCGACGCCGTCCTGTCCGTGGTCACCGAGGCCCACGCGGCGCTCGGCATCCGCACCGGCCTCACCCACACCGAGCTTCGGCTCACGCCCACCGGACCGCGCGTCGTCGAGGTCAACGGCCGCCTCGGCGGTGACTTCATCCCGCTGCTCGGCGCCCTCGCCACCGGCGTCGACCTGGTCGCCGCCGCCTGCGACATCGCCCTCGGCCGCACCCCCGACCTCACCCCGACCCGGGACCGCTGCGCCGAGGTCACCTTCGTCTACCCGCCGCACGACGGGCAGGTCCGCTCCCTCGACCTCAGCGCCGCCGAAGCCGTGCCCGGCGTCGAACGGGCCGTCGCCCTCGCCGCCCGGGGCACCGAACTCCTCCTGCCGCCGCGCGGCATCGTGCCGCGGCTGGCCGCCCTGCTGGTCACCGGCGACACCCCCGAGCAGTGCGCCACCGCGTCGGCGCGCGCGGCCCGCGCCGTACGAGCCGACGTCACCCCGCTGGTCACGGCCGCGGGCTGACACCCCGCGACACCCCGCCGTCTCCCGCCCCGCGACAACCCCGTCCCACCAGACCGCACGACCGTACGCACCCGATGAAAGGCGATCACCATGTGGACCCTCGGAGTCAACGCACCTCCCACGGGCTGGCACGACACCGCCGCCTGCCTCGTCAACGGCGAAGGCGAGATCATCGCCTTCAGCGAGGAAGAGCGCATCAACCGCCACCGCCACTCGCTGTACCGCAAGCCCGTCAGCGCCGCCCGCCTCTGCCTCGACCGGGCCGGCATCAGCCCCGCCGACATCGACGTCGTCGCCCTCGGCTGGGACGTCGACCAGCTCTACCCCGGCCGCTTCACCAGCGACGCCGACTTCCTCGCGTACGCCGTCGGACTCGACTTCGGCAGCGATCTCCCCGAGGTCGTCCGCGTCCCGCACCACGCCGCGCACGCCGCCTCCGCCTTCTACGCCTCACCGTTCCGCAAGGCCGGCGTCCTTGTCATCGACGGCCACGGCGAGAACGAGTCCTCCAGCATCTGGACCTTCGAGGACGGCAAGGAGCCCCGCCAGGAACGCTCCTGGGGCCGCACGGCCTCCCTCGGCTACGCCTACGACGCCGCCTCCACCTGGCTCGGCTTCTCCTTCCTCAACGCCGGCAAGACCATGGGCCTCGCCGCCTACGGCCGAGCCGCCGGGCTGGCGGCCGAGCAGCTCGTCGACATCCGGGACGAGGACTTCCGGCTCGCCATAGCCCCGCTGACCGAGGCGACCGGACGGGCCACCGCCGAGGACATCAAGCGGCAGTACGAGGCGCAGGTCGCCGCCTGGCGCGACCGCTACACCCGCATCGTCGGCGCCGACCGCCCGCAGGCGGACGAGGAGAACCTCCCCGACGACCCCAAGGCCGTGACCGTGGCCTGGACCGCGCAGCGCATCATCGAGGAGACCGTCACCCACCTCAGCGCCCTCACCCGCAAGATCGCCGGCGTGGACGAGCTCTGCCTGGCCGGCGGCGTCGCCCTCAACTGCTCCACCAACGGCACCCTGCCCGGCCCCCTGTACGTCCCGCCCGTGCCGCACGACGCGGGCGTCGCCCTCGGCGCCGCCTGGGCCGTCAGCCCGCCCAAGCAGCACACCCGTTCCCTCAGCCCGTACCTGGGCAGCGACATCGGCAGCGCGGCCGGCCTGGACACCAGCGGCCTGCACCGCACCGACCTCGACGTCGACGAGGTCACCCGGCTGCTGCTGGACGGCCGGGTCGGAGCAGTCGCCCAGGGCCGCGCCGAGGTCGGGCCCCGCGCCCTGTGCCACCGCTCCATCATCGCCTTCCCCAACACCGCCGAGGTCAACACCCGGGTCAACACGGTCAAGAACCGCGAGCAGTGGCGCCCCTTCGCCGGCGTCACCCGCCCCGGCTACAGCGCCAGGCTGTGGGAGCAGCAGGAGCACCTCAGCCGCTACATGCTCGGCGCGGCCAAGGCCACCGACCTGGGCCGCCAGGTCGCCCCCGGCGTCGTCCACGTCGACGGCACCACCCGCCCGCAGGTGCTGCGCGGCGACGACGCCCCGCTCGTCGGCGCCGTCCTCGACACCCTCGAACGCCAGGGCGTGCCGCCGGTCCTGCTGAACACCTCCTTCAACGACAAGGGCGAGCCGATCGTCGACACCGCGGTCCACGCACTGGGCGCCTTCCGCGCGATGCAGCTGGACTTCCTCGTCCTCGACGACGCCCTCTACACGAAGGAGACCGGCCAGGGGGCTGCACGGTGACCACGCCAGGAGCCCTCGCCACCGACCGCTTCACCGCGTACGGGCCGCGCCACCTCGACGAGATCGCCGCCCGCTACGGCCTGCCCGACGACATCCGCGAGACCGTCCGCCGCGTCTCCCAGGTGCTGCCGTTCCGGGTCAACTCGCACGTCCTGGAAGAGCTCGTCGACTGGGACCGGGTCCCCGACGACCCGATGTTCCAGCTCACCTTCCCCCAGCGGGGCATGCTCACCGCCGACGACGAGAACGAGATCGGCGTCCTGCTCGGCGACTCCGCCCGCAAACCCGAACTGCGCGCGGCCGTGGCCCGGATCCGCGCCGGGCTGAACCCGCACCCCTCCGGCCAGCGCGAACTCAACGTGCCCCACCACCAGGGTCAACCGGTCCCCGGACTCCAGCACAAGTACCGCGAGACCGTCCTCTACTTCCCCGGTCAGGGCCAGACCTGCCACGCCTACTGCACCTACTGCTTCCGCTGGGCCCAGTTCATCGGCGACGCCGACCTGCGCTTCGCGGCCCCCGATCCCTCCGGTCTGATCGACTACCTGGGGGAGCACCCCGAAGTCCACGACGTCCTGGTGACCGGCGGCGACCCGCTCATCATGTCCACCGAGCGGCTGCGCTCCCACCTCGAGCCGCTGCTCGACGTGGAGTCCGTACGCACCCTGCGCATCGGCACCAAGTCGCCCGCCTACTGGCCGCAGCGGTTCGTCACCGACCACGACGCGGACGACCTGCTGCGGCTCTTCGAACAGGTCGTGGCCTCCGGGCGGCAGCTCGCGGTGATGGCCCACTTCAGCCACCCCCGCGAACTCGACAACGACCTGGCCCGCCGGGCACTGGCCCGGATCCGGGCCACCGGCGCCGTCGTCTACTGCCAGGCACCGCTGATCGCGCACGTCAACGACGACGCCGGGGTGTGGAGCGAGCTGTGGCGCGCCGAACTCGCCGCCGGAGGCGTCCCCTACTACCTCTTCGTGGAACGGGACACCGGCCCCCACGACTACTTCAAGGTGCCCCTCGCCAAGGCCGTCGGCATCTTCCGCGCCGCCTACCGCACCCTGCCCGGGCTCGCCCGTACGGTCCGCGGCCCGGTCATGTCCGCCACCCCCGGCAAGGTCTGCGTCGACGGCGTGGAAGAGACCGGCGAGGGGCGCTGGTTCCAGCTGCGCATGGTCCAGGCCCGCAACCCGGCCCTGGTCGGACGACCCTTCCGGGCCCGCTACTCCACCACGGCCGCATGGCTGGACGACCTCCAGCTGCACCCCGACACCCCCGCCGACCTCGCGGACGCGCTGCGCGGCAGCACGGAGAGCGGCACGGAATCCGGCACGGCAAGCGGTGCGGCAACCGACCCGACGCGGGAACCGGCATGACGCAGCCGTCCCCGAACCTGACCCTCAACCACCTCGTGGAACAGCGGCGAGCCGCCGGCGAGCCCCTGGTCAACCTCACCTTCGGGGAGGCCCGGCTGCCCGTCATCCCCGAACTGGCGCAGCAGCTCGCCGCCGGCGCCCACCGAGCCTCCTACGGCCCGGTCGCGGGCGCCGAGGACGCCCGCAGCGCCGTCGCGGGCTACTTCGCGCGCCGGGGTCTGCCCACCGACCCGGCCGACGTCGTTCTCGCCCCGGGCAGCAAACCACTGCTGATGGCCCTGAACCTGGCGGTGGACGGCGACGTGCTGCTGCCCCGGCCCGCCTGGAACACCTACGCTCCGCAGGCCCGGTACGCGGGCAAGGAACCCATCGCCGTACCCGTCCCCGACGTGTGCGGGGGAGTACCCGAGCCCGGCGCGCTGCGCGTGGCGATCCGCCGTGCCCGGGCCGCCGGGCGCACCCCGCGCCTGCTGGTCCTCACCCTGCCCGACAACCCCACCGGCACCCTCGCCCCACCGGACCTGGTCCGCGAACTCGCCGCCGTCGCCGAGGCCGAGGACCTCCTGATCGTCTCGGACGAGATCTACCGCGACGTGGTCCACGACCCGGCCACCCCCTTCCTCAGCCCCGCCGACATCGCGCCCGAGCGCACCGTCGTCACCACCGGCCTGTCCAAATCCCTGGGCATCGGCGGCTGGCGCGTCGGCGCCGCCCGCTTCCCCGCGGGCCCCCGCGGCCGCGCGGTCCGCGCCGGGGTCGTCGCCGCGGCCAGCGAGATCTGGTCCACCCTCGCGGGCCCGCTCCAGCAGGTCGCCGCCTACGCGTTCGCCGAACCGGCGCCCATCCGCGAACGGTCGGCCGCCGCGGCCCGCCTGCACGGCGCCGTGGCCCGCGCGGTGCACGCCCGCGCGGTTGCCGCGGGGGCCCACTGCCGGCCGCCCACCGCCGGCTTCTACGTCTACCCGGACTTCGAGCCGTTGCGCGCCCCGCTCGCCCGGCGCGGCATCACCGACTCCGCCTCGCTCGCCGCCCACCTCCTCGACCACGGCGGCGTCGCCGTCCTCGCCGGACACCTGCTCGGCGACGACCCCGCGGCCCTCCGCTTCAAGGCCGCGACCAGCCTGCTCTACGGAGACGAGGAACAGCAGCTGCAAGCCCTGCGCGCCGAGGACCCCACCGCCCTGCCGCACATCGCGGACCAGCTCACCCGCATCGAGGCAGCCTTCACCCGGCTGACCGCGGGGCCCGGGCCCCGCCCGAACAGGAGGCCGTCATGAAGTCCCTCCCGCCCACCCCGGAGACCTTCGCCCTCATCGCCGACGCGGGCGACCGGCTGCTGCGCGGCCTCGACCGGCTCACCGACGCCGACGCGGCCGCCCCCTCCCGCCTCGACGGCTGGAGCCGCGCCCACGTACTCAGCCACCTCAGCGCCCAGGTCGACGCCCTGGAGCGGCTGCTGCACTGGGCCCGTACCGGCACCGAGACACCTCAGTACGCCGACCGGAGCGCCCGTGACACCGAGATCGAGGACGGCTCCCGGCAGCCCGCGGCCGCCCTCGTCGAGCGGGTGCGCGGCTCCGCGGACCGCTTCCTGACCACCGTCCGGGAGCTGCCCGACCCCGCCTGGCAGGCCGTCGTCCGCCCCTTCACCGGCGAACTGTGCACCCCCGGACGCATCCTGGTGATCCGGCTGCGCGAACTCGAGGTCCACCACACCGACCTCGCCCTCGGCTACGGCTTCGGCGACATCCCCCGGCCGGCCGTCGACGTCCTCCTGGACGACGTGTCCGGCTACCTCGCCGCGGCCGACGGCACCCCGCCCTGCACCCTCCGCGACGACACGGGAGCCCGGGTGACCGCCTTCGGCTCCGGCGGCCCCGTCGTCACCGGCCCCCGCGGAGCCCTGCTCGCCTGGCTCACCGGCCGCTCGACGGGGGAGGGGCTCACCGCACCCGGCGGCGCCCTGCCGCAGCTGCCCGCCTGGATCTGACGTACCGAACCACCCGGAAGGAGAACCAGATGAACGACCACCCGGCGTCGGCGCCGCTGCCCGAACGCCACGCGCTCGGCTCCGTGCACACCGAACTGCTCGACTGCATCCAGGTCAACCTGGCCGTGCTCGCCGACCACCACCACGGCCCGGACACCCACCTGCGGCTCGGGGCCGCCCTGCGCTGGCACTCCCGCCCCGGACCGAACGGACTGCCCACCGCCGACCCGCCGCTCGACCACCGGATCGCCGAGGCCGAACAGCTGCTGGGCCTGAAGGTCCGCAGCCGTACGCGGCTCACCGGAGCGGAGCTGTTGGCCGCCGTACGGGCCCGGGGCACCACCCACTACGTCGTCGCCGACGCCCACGCGATGCCCTGGCTGCCCTACCACGGCCGCCGCCACATGGACCACAGCTTCCTCCTCGCGCCGGGCCCCGACGGCTTCCACGTCGCCGACGGCTACCGCACCGACACCCCGTGGGGCCCCGCGGCCCCCGGTCACTGGCAGTTCGGCGCCGACGCCCTCGCCGGCATCGAGCACGCCGAGGTCATCGAGTGGGCGCCGCGGCTCCTCGACGCCACCGCCCCGCGACCCGAGTACGACGGCGGCGACCCCGCCCCCTACCTCGCCGCCTACGCGGACCACCCCGACCGGGCCGCCGCCCTCGAACAACTCTCCGCCGAGACCTGGCTGCTGGCCCGGGCCCGCGCCCTGCACGCCCGTTGGCGCGCCCGGCTGTCCCTGCCCGTGGACACCGAGCACCTGCGGAGCTGGGACCTGGTCGTGGAACAGTCCTACCTCGCCCACCGCAGGGTGGCACGCGGCCGGACCGAACCGCCCGGTGTACTGGACCGGCTCGCGGCGGCCCTCGCCGCCGACGCCGCCGCGTTCGCCACGCATGCACCGCAGGCCGCGCCGGACCCGGAGCTGCGGGCCGCCGTCGCCGCCATCGCCGCCTCCGTGCTCGACGCACCCCGCCAACGGCTCCTCGACGGAGCCGAGTTCACCGCCTTCCAGACGTTCAGCTCCTTCCGGCTCGTCGAGCTGATCGAACGGGTGGAGCGGGAGCTCGAGGTCGAACTCGACGCCGACGACCTGATCCCGGAGAACCTGCGCCGCGTCGACGACCTCTGCCAGATCGCCTCCCGCCCCTGGGCCGCCGCCCCGGCCGCATGACGCACGCACGGGCCGCCGCCCGTACCCGTACCCACTTCCCACCCGAGGAAAGGACCCTTCCCATGGACCCCCGTTTCATCGAGATCCTCCGCCCCTCCGCCGACGGCGCCACCGGCGCGGCCATCACCCCCGAGACCGACCTGCGCGCCCTCGGCATCGACTCCATGGGCGCGATCGAGCTGCTGTTCACCCTCGAGGACACCTTCGGGATCTCGCTGCCCGACACCGACCTCAACGACGAGACCTTCGCGACCGCCGGCAGCCTGTGGCAGGCCGTCGCCGCCCAGATCTCGCCGGGCCAGAGCTCCCCTGACCAGAGCTCCGCGGGCCAGGTGGCCGCATGACCACGGCCGTGACCACCGCCCGTACCGCGGCGGAGGCCGCCGAAGAGGTCGCCTCCGTCGCCGCCGAGCACGCGGCCCGCACCGACCGGGACGCGGCCTTCCCCGTCGAGGCACTCGCGGCCCTGCGCCGCACCCGCCTGCTCGGCCTGCTCGTCCCCACCGAACACGGCGGCCCGGGCGGCACCCTCCGCGACGTCGTCGAGGTGACCGAGAAGCTCGGCCGCGCCGACCTGTCCGTGGCCATGATCTTCGCCATGCACTGCCAGCAGGCCGAGGCACTGGTGCGCCACGCCCACGAGCCGCTGCGCTCCGCCCTGTTGCCCCGGCTCGCGGCCGGCGAGATCTACCTCGCCTCCGTGACCACCGAGGCGGGCAAGGGCGGCCACCTCCTCACCGCCGAGGCGGCCCTGGCCGAGCAGCAAGGCCGCCTGGAGATCGACCGGTTCGCGCCCGTGGTCACCGGAGGCGCCCACGCCGACGGCTTCCTCGTCACGATGCGCAGTCCCGGCGCCGACTCCGGCCATCAGGTCTCCCTCGTCTACGCCGACCGCGACCAGCTCGAGATCACCGGCGACGGCGACTGGCAGCCGCTCGGCATGCGGGCCAGCCACAGCGTGCCGCTCCGCCTCACCGGCAGCGTCCCCGGCCACCAGGTCGTCGGCGCCCACGGCGACTTCTCCCGCATCGCCGGCGAGATCTTCGCCCCGTACGCGCACGTCGGCTGGTCCGCGGCCTGGCTCGGCACGGCCGCCGGCGCCCTGTCCCGCGTCCTGCGGCTGCTGCGCGGCCCGGAGAGCCGCGGCCGCTTCGACATCGGCTCCGAACTGCTGCTCACCCGGCTGTCCCGGGCCCGGCAGCGGGTGGACACCGTCCACGCCCTGCTACGCCACACCCTCGCCGTGGTCGAGGAGGGCGCCGAACTGCACACCCCCAGCGGCCAGTTGCTGCTCAACGCCCTGAAGATCACCGCGGCCGAGCAGTGCCACGCCGCCGTCGACGACCTGGTGACCGCGGTCGGCCTGCGCCACGGCTACCTCAAGGACTCGCCGACCCGCCTCGAACAGGCCCTGCGCGACCTGCGGTCCGCCGCCCTCAACTACAGCAACGACCGGCTCCACCTCGCCGACGGCCGCCTCGCCCTGCGCGACACGGGGGTGCGCCTTGTCTGACCTCCGCACGCACACGTCGGACAGCACGTTGGGCAGCACGTTGGACAGCACATCGGACGGCACGCTGGGCAGCAACGTGGAGGCCCTGCCTCCCGAGGCCTCCGGCGCCGAGGTCTGGTCGGCCCTCGGCGCCGCAGGGCACCTGACCGCCTGCTACCGGGACGGCGACCCCCGCCGAGGGCTGCGACCCGCCGCCCTCGCCCGGCTGCTGGCCGCCACCGACGCCCGCTTCGGCATCCCCGCCACCCTCTCGGTGAGCGTCCCGCTCGCCACCACCCTGCCGGTCCTGGCCACCGGCACCACCACCACGGCCCGCCAGGCGCTGAAGGACGCCCTCGCCGGACGGGTCACCACCGCCCTCGCCGCCACCGACGTCACCGCGGGCACCGACCTCACGGGCCTGCGCACGGCCGTCCACCTCGACGGGGACACCGTCGAGGTCACCGGCGAGAAGCAGTGGATCGCCAACGCCACCACCGCCGCCTGGTTCCTGGTATTGGCCCGGCTGCGGCCCGGCCGCCACTTCACCTCCTTCACCTGGGTGCTCGTCCCGTCCGATGCCCCCGGCGTCCACGTTCGCCCCGCCGAATCCGCCCTCTACGCGGCCTCCGGCACCGGACACGTCCGCTTCGACGGCGTACGCCTGACCGCCGGTCACCTCGTGGACAGGGTGGGCATGGGCCTGCCCTCCTTCGCCCGGCACATCGCCACCGAGCGGCTGGCCGGCGCCCTGTGGGGCGTCGCCCTGTGCCGGCGCGTCCTGGCCGACACCCGCCGCCACCTGGCCGGGCGCGCCCACGGCGAGGCCACCCTGTGGGACAACGAGGCGATCCGGCAGCGCTTCGCCGCGTGCCTGGTCCGCACCCAGGAACTGCACGCCCTGTGCGAGCAGCTCGCGGAACCCGTGGCCCGCCGCCACGACACGACCGCGGCCGCCACCCTCAAGGCCGCGGCCGGAGCCACCGTCGGCCAGGTCCTCACCGACTGCGCGCAGTGGTGGGGAGCCGCCGGATTCGCCGACGGATCCCTCCAGCAGACCCGGGCGCAGGCGGCGCTGTTCGGTATCGGCGGCGGCGCCACCGAGGTCGTCCTCGGGACGCTCGCCGACTCCGCCGATCACATCCTCGCCCGCCTCGCACCCGGAGGAGAGACACCATGAGTGACACCATGACCACACCCGCCGGACACCGGACCCTGCACGACTGGTTCGCCGCCTCGGCGGCGGCCCACGGCCCGCTGCCCGCCCTCGAGGCCGCCGGACGCGTCGTCAGCTACGCCGAACTCGACGCCCTCGCCGGCCGGATCGCCGCCGCCCTCCTCGAGCACCTCGGCGGCCGCGCCCCCCGCCGGGTGGGCCTGCTCGCCGGGCGCACGCTCGTCGCGTACGCCGGGTACCTCGCCGTCCAGCGTCTGGGCGCCGCCGTGGTGCCGCTCGGCCCGGCCTTCCCGCACGCCCGGCACGTCACCGTGGCCCGCGCCGCCGCCCTGGACGCCGTACTCGCCGACGAACACGCCGCGCCCGGCCTCACCCTGCCCGCTCCCGTGCTGCGGCTGACCGACACCGCCCTCGACGCCCTCGACGCGGGCTCCGCACCGCCGCCGGTCCCGGGGGGACCCGGCGACCTCGCCTACATCCTGTTCACCTCGGGCTCCACCGGCGTGCCCAAGGGCGTCCCCGTCCTCCAGCGCAACGCCGACGCTTTCCTGCGACAGGTCGTCCCCGCGCACGACGCGGGCCCCGGCGCGCGGCTCTCCCAGACCTTCGACCTCACCTTCGACCCCTCCGTCTTCGACATGTTCTGTGCCTGGGGCTCCGGCGCCACCCTCGTCGTCCCCGACCGCGCCGAACTGATGACGCCGGTCCGGTTCGCCGCCCGGCGCGAGCTCACCCACTGGAACTCGGTACCCTCGCTCGTCTCGCTCGCCCGCCGGCTGCGCCAGCTGCGGCCGGACAGCCTCCCGGCCCTGCGCCGCAGCGTGTTCTGCGGCGAGCCGCTGACCCTGCAACAGGCGGAGGCCTGGCGGCTGGCCGCCCCGCACAGCACCGTGGAGAACGCGTACGGCCCGACCGAACTGACCGTCACCTGCACCTCCCACCACCTGCCCCGGGAGTCCGGCGACTGGCCGCGCACCTCCAACGGCACCGTCCCGATCGGCCGCCCCTACCCCGGCCTGGAGGCGCTCGTACGGGACGGCGAACTGTGCCTGCGCGGCCCCCAGCGCTTCCCCGGGTACCTGGACCCCGCCGACAACGCCGGCCGTTTCCTCGCTCCCGACGGCGCCCCCTGGGACCCGGCGACCGAGCTCGGCGACGACCACTGGTACCGCACCGGAGACCGGGTCACCGCCCTGCCCGACGGCGGCTACCTGCACCAGGGCCGGCTCGACCAGCAGGTCCAGGTCAACGGCTACCGCGTGGAACTCGGCGAGGTCGAGGCCGCCCTGCGCGAACAGGCCGGCGTCACCGAGGCGGCCGTCATCGCCGTGGCGAACGCCGGCGGCGGCACCGAACTCGCCGCCGCCTGCTCCGGCCCCGGGCCCGCCCACGCCGCCGCCCTCACCGAAGCCCTGCGCGCCCGCCTGCCCGGCTACATGGTCCCCGCCACCCTCACCGTGCTCGACGCCCTCCCGCTCAACGCCAACGGCAAGACCGACCGCACCACCCTGCGCACCCTCCTGACGGCCGCCTGAGGGAACCGAGTAGGGAGGAAAGGACGTTGGACGGGGGTGGTGTGACGTACGGTTCACAACAGGTGGCACATGCACGCATGACGCAGAGGTGCGGGGGGCGGCGCGGTCATGTTCGGTTGGGCACTGCTCAAACTCTGGGGCTCGCTGAGGGCCGACACGTTCACGTGGCCGGAGCCGAGGGATCCGGTGGCGGCGGGGGAGCGCATCCGCAGGCTGGGCGCGCTGCCTGCCGAAGAACTCCTGCGCACCATCGACGGGGAGGGCGGGCCGCGGCATGAGCCGCTCTCCGCGGACCTGGTCGCGCTGGCGGCCGGTGCGGGCGTCGGCTGGCACGACGCCGAGACGGCCGAGGCGATGGCGGAGGTCCTGGCGGCCATCGGGATGGGCCTCGCGGCGTCGGGCGAAGGCCGCGACGCCCTCGATACGGGCGACCGCATACAGATCGAAGCCCATGTCCTGCGGGGGATCGCCGCCGACCGGGCCCAGGACGGCGAGGAGGCGCACCGGCAGTTCGCCCGGGCCGACCACCGGGGCAGCGCCGCGGGGTACCCGATCGCGGTGGCTCTGGGGCGCATCGGGATGCTCGCCACCGCGGAGAGCGCCCCGGCGGCCGATGACCTCCAAGGCGCCGTGGACCGGGCGCTGGAACCGCTGGAGGGCCTGGCACCGGGCCCTGCCCTCGAGGAGGTGCGCCGGGCGACGCGGGCCAGGGTCTCGGCGCGGGACGCCGCAAGCCGTTGGTGGGCGAGCGCGGGGCGGGCCTCGGCGCGGCGCCGCCTGGAGCGCTGGCTGTACCAGCACCGCGACGGCGGCCCGGAGGAACTGGTCCGGGCCCTGCTCCCCGGACTGGCGCGGTCCGTGGCCGAAGAGGACGGCCGGGTCGCGGACCGGGCGCGCGTGCTGGACGAGGCGTTCGCGGCCCACCCCCGGTTCGCCCTGTTCCGGGGGGCGCTGGGACGGCTCTACTACGACGTGGGCAGACCGGCGCTCGCGGTCGAGGTCCTGGAGCCCCTGCACGCGGCGCGGCCCGGGGACAGGTCCACGGCGGTCCGGCTCGCGCTGGCCTACGACAGCGCGGGCAGGGGAGAGCAGGCCGTCCCCGTGTTGCGCGCCCACCTGTCCGACCCGCCCGTTCCGGAGGACGAGGCGGTGCTGACGGTGCTCGTGGGCATCCTGCGCGACCTCGGTTCTCCCGAATACGCGGTGTGGGACGCCCATCTGGCCCGGATCCGCGGGGACGCCGGAATGATCGAGATGCTGCCGACGGCCGTGCGCAGCCGGCTCGCCCCGCCGTCGGCCCCGGCCCGGCTGCTGGCCCGGTTCGAGGACGGCACGCTCACCATCGATCCCGGTGCCGCCTCGCTGTCGCGTTCCCAGATGCAGGCGCACTTCCTCGCGGCGCTCTACGGGGGCAGCCCGAACGGCGGTGAGATGCTGGCCGGCCTCGCCGAGCGGGACCCCGCGATGGCCGCCGAGGTCGCCGGTCTGCTCGGAGTGGCGCCGGACGCGCCGGACGCGCCGGACGCGCCGGACGCGCCGGACGCGCCGGACGCGCCGGACGCGCCGGCGGCGGCAGCGGACCGTGCCGACGTGGACGAGATCCTGAGGCGAGGGGACGAGCACTTCCAGCGCCGCGAGCTGACGCAGGCGGAGGCCTGCTACCGGCAGGCACGTGAGCTCGATCCGGACAGCGCCATGGCCCTGCTGTGGCTGGGAGACGTGCACTACGCGCGGCAGGAGAAGTCCGTCGCCCGCGTCTACTTCGAGGAGTCCCTGGCGACCGAGGAGACGCCGATGGCCTGGCGGTTCCTGGGCGATACGCTCGCCGCGGAGCCGACGACGGTGGAACGCGCCCGCGCCTGCTATCAGCGGGCCCTGGCCATGGATCCCGGCTACGGCGGCGCCCGGCAGGGCCTGGCGCGGCTCCCGCCCGCACCGGAACCCGCGTCCGCGCCCGCGTCCGCGGCCTTGGCCGTACCGTTACCCGAGCCCGCACCGGTCTTTGAGCCCGCACCGCCGCCCGGGCCGGCACCGGCACCCGGGCCCGCGCAGGCACCCGTAGCCGCCGAACCGATCCCCGGACCCGCCCGGGCACCCGAACCCGTACCGGAATCCGTGGCCCGGCCGGCACGACCGCGGAGGAACGCGGCCCCGCCCCCGGAGGAGCCCCAACGCGACCCGGCGTTTGAGCGGTTGTCGGCTTCGGGGGTCCTGGCGCACGTGCCCGAGAAGCTCGAAGCGGTCATGAGGGAGAAGGACCCGTCCATCCCGGAGCTGCTGGACAGTCTCGAAGACGACGAGGCCTTCGCACGCTGGCAGGACAGGTGGCTCCCGGAGCACTTCGGTTACGTCTACACGGGGCTGTGGTCACTGGCCTGGCAGTGGAGCGCGAAGGCCGGGAACACCCGCCGGGCACTGCTGATGGCCCAACGCCAGGCGCAGATCGCGGAGTCCTTGGAGAGCCAATGGGGCGGGAACACGGCGGAAGGGGCGGGCAAGGCCCTGCTCGTCACGACCGCCCTGGAGCACGTGGCGTCCATCCTGGGAGACCTCGGGCGGTACGACGAGGCCTACGCGGTCCTGCGCCCGGCCGAGACCTGGCTGGAGACCGACCGTGTCGAACGGGAGCGCGTCGGGCGGCCGCTCGAGGGCATGCTCGGCGGGTACATGGAGGAAGGGAACCCCAGAGTCGAGCTGTACCAGCGGCTGGCCGGGGCGGCCGAGCGCTGCGGCGCGCAGGAGGCTGCGGCAGGCCATCGCAGGCAGGCGGACGAATGGCGCGAGGAGGGCCCGCGCTCCGACCAGGAGCGGATCCTGCGGATGATCTACGAATCGGTGGTCAGCCTGCGGGAGGGTGACGCCGACCGGGCCTTCCGCTTCCTGGACCTGGCGGGCCCGCTCGCCCAGCGTGAAGCGGCGTGGTCAACGGTCAAGCAGATCCTCGCGTTCGTCCACCACTCCCGCGCGAAGGCCCTCTCCGAGCTGGGCCTCGAGCGCACCGCGCTCCAGCACATCGCCGAGGCCCGGGCGTGCAACGCGGGCAACGCCGACCGGCTGTCGGCCGACTGGAGGGTCACCGCCGGGATCCTGGGCAAGCGCCCCGCCCTGGGTGATCCCCTCGAGGCGTACGAGCACGTCCTGCACCTGTCCGGCGTGCCCGGCCGGGACGGTGACCCGCTGCTGTGGCGGCCGCGCCGGGTGCCCGGCGAGCCGGTGCGCATCGAGCACCCCGAACGGGCCTGGGCGGTCATCGGCCCGATGGCTCGCGCCGCCTGGGACACCGGGGAGCCCGAGACCGCCGCGGCCGTTCTCGAACTCGGCGTCGACCTGGCCGACCTGGTGCGGGCCCAGCAGACCGACCCGGCGCTGCGGCGCCGGATCCAGGACGAGCGCGCCGACGTGTACGAACTGCTCACCCGCTACCGGGTCGACGGCTACGGCAGCACGGAGGCCGCGTTCACGGTCTCCGAGCGGCTGCGGGCACGGTCCCTGCTCGATGCCATGAGCACGGCGGAACTCCGCGCGCCCACCGGAGTGCCGGGTGAACTGCTGGCCAGGGAAGCCGCCTTGCTGCGCGAGCGGACCGCCGTGGAACAGGCCCTGCACACCGACTGGGCCCTGCACCACGACATCGGGCGGAAGCTGGCAGCCGTGTGGACCGCCATCGCCGAGCGCTGCCCGGCGGCCGAGGAGTACGTCGCCATCCGCCGCGCGACGGTGACAGCACCGGGCGCCGTCCTCGAGGAACTCGCGGGTGAGCGGGTCGTGGTGGCCTCGTACGCGCAGCTCGGCGACGGCCGCACCGTGCTGTTCACGCTCGACCCCCGCCACGGGCTCGCCGTCACCGGGATCGACGCGGACGGCGAGCGGATGCTCCGCTTCATCGCGGACAACCTCGGCAGCGCGGGCCGGGTCCGCGAGATGGCCATCGACATGCCGGGGCTCTTCCAGCAGGTGCTGGGCCCTCTCGTGGCCCCGCTGAAGGGGCTGACCGCCCCAGGGGACACCGTGCTGATCTGCCCGACGGGCGCCCTGCACAACGTACCGTTCCACGCCCTGTCACCAGACGGCGGCGCCACGCTCCTGGACCGCAACCCCGTCGGCTACCTGCCCAGCGTGTCCCTGCTCCGTACGCTCGGCCACCGCACGGCGGGCAACGGCAGGGGAGCCGTCGTGCTGGGAGACCCCGGCGGGGACCTGCCCCACGCCCGCTCCGAGGCGCGGCTGCTCGGTGCGCGCCTGGGGACCGATCCCCTGATCGGCGAGGCGGCCACCAGGGAGCGGGTCCTGCGTGACATGGCCGGCGCGGAGATCCTGCACGCCGCCTGCCACGCCTCGTTCCAGGACGACGATCCGCTCGCCTCCGGCCTGCTCCTCGCCGACGGCGTGCTCACCGGCCACGACATACTCCGGCAGAACTGGCACGGGGTCCGGCTGGCGGTGCTCTCCGCCTGCGAGACGGGGCTGGGACGCACCGGCCGCACCGACGAGACGCTGGGCCTGAGCCGGGCCCTCCTGTTCGCCGGAGTACGGTCACTGATCATGAGCCTGTGGCGGGTCCCCGATGCGGCGACCGCCTCGATCATGGGCGACTTCCACGACCTCACCCTGTCCGGCGAACGGCCGGACCAGGCCCTGCGCACCGCGATGCTGGCGGCGCGCGACCGTCCCGGCGGAGACCGGCTGGACCGATGGGCCGCCTTCTGCCTCCTCGGCGAATGGCGTGCCCCCCACCCCACAGGAAAGGGAGCGCCGCATGCCGGACACCGCTGAATCCGCCGAACTGTCGGAACAACTGCCGCCGGGCTTCGACCTGGTCGGCCTGGTGGCCCCGACGGTCGAGGAGGACGAGCCCGACCGGGCCTATCAGCGGGTCGACGAGGCGACCGTCAGCCTGTTGCGGCGCGAGACCCGGATCGGCCTGGCCCGCGGCGAGGTCACGGTCGTCGAGACCGGGGACCCGTCCGTCCAGGGATACGACATCCCGCTGATCTGCGTCGTCCAGACCCACCCCGAATGCACGGTGCGCTGGTCGCGGCTGGTGCTCGACCTCTCGCCCTCGCCGGGCGCCACCATCGCGGACATGTCGCCCACCCTGGTGGAGGGCGAGGAGCCCATCGAGATCGAGACCAGCCTGGGAGCGGGCCTCAGCTTCAGCGCGGCTGGCGCCGCCCTCGGCGCCGACCTCACGCCCCAGCTGATCAGACGGCGCACCGTCTACTGCCCGCGCATCACGTCCTCGGGCATCGGATTCACCACCGCCTACTGGGACTTCCACGCCTCCGACCGGGAATTCCTGCACGTCAACGAGGAGTTGCGGCTGCTGGTGCAGGCTCCCGCCGGAACCGCCGTCGACGCCGTGGTCACCATGCGCGCCCGCGTGCTTCCCCGCGGGCTGGGCCGCGTCGTCCGCCTCTCCGGAAAGCTCGCGGGCTTCGAGGGCCCGTGCAGGCTGACGTAGCCGTGTCCCACGCGGCGGCCGTCACCTGCACAAGGCGGTGTCGACGAGGGCCTGGGCGTTGTCGACGTGCTGTCCCGTGGGCGCTCCGACGGCGGTGACGGCCACCGCGGCGGCGCGGCCGTCATCGGTGACCGCGTTGCGCGTGGAGTAGCCGGGGATGTCACCGCCGTGGCCCCACGCCAGGCCGCCGCAGCTCAGCGGGGTACTGGTCACTCCCAGCCCGAACCGGACACCGGTCCCCAGCCCGGTGTCGTCGGGCACCTCCACGGTGGTGCGCATCTGGGCGAGCTCCGCGGGCCCCAGGAGCCTGCCGCCGACAAGGGCGGCGAAGAAGCGGTTCAAGTCAGCCGGGGTGGAGATCAGTTGCCCGGCGGCCCATCCCCAGGAGGGGTCCAGGCGTGTGATGTCCTCCAGCGGACCTCCGGGCTTCGCCGCGTGGTAGCCCTGGGGGTGGGCTTCCCGGATGCCCTCGTCACCCACGCCGGGGAAGTAGGTGTGGCGCAGTCCGATGCGGTCGATGACGCGGTGGGTGATCTGCTCGGCCAGCGGGCGGCCGGTGACCTTCTCGACGAGCAGACCGGCCAGGACGTAGTTGGTGTTGCTGTACGACCAGCCGGTCCCGGGCGCGAAGAGCGCCTTGTGGGCCAGCGCCACGTCGAGCAGGGCGCGGGGCTGGTAGTAGGTGTGGCGCCTTTCACCGATGTAGTCGGCGACCATGAAGTCGGTGTAGTTGGGCAGTCCGCTGGTGTGCTGGAGCAGCTGGCGCACCGTGATGCGGCGGCCGTCGATGCCCTCGCCCCGGACCAGGTCCGGCAGGTACTCCTCGATCGGGGCATCGAGGGTGATCCTGCCCTCGCCGACCAGCTGCAGTACGACCGTGGCGGTGAAGGCCTTGGTGTTGCTCCCGGCCCGCACCTGCCCGTCGACCGGAACCTTCGCCCCGGTCCGCAAGTCCGCGACACCGGCCGTGTAGTTGCGGGTGCGCCCGTCACGGTCGACGGTGGCCGCCAGGGCGGCGGGGTACCGGTCGTCGCGCACCAGACGCTCCAGTCCCTGCCGCACCAGATCACCCGAGCCGTGGGTCTGCGCCGCGGCCGCGGGGAGCGTGCCGCCCACGGCCAGGGCCGCGGCCATCACCGCCACCATCGCGATTCCCCGCCGTAACCCTGAGGACGAGAGGACGCGAACGGACGGGAGCCGACGTGAACGGTCGGTCATGGGAAACCCTCCTTGTGCACCCTGCCGGGCGCATCGATCATGCGGATGCCCCGAGACTAGGAAGCGGACCCGGTCCGGCACATCGCCCGCGGGTCCGAGGCCCCGGGTCCTGCCCGCACGCCCACGACCAGGACCCACATCCCACCCGGGACTCCTCCTCCGGAGTGAGCCGCCGTCCGACTCCAGCCGGTAGTGAATCGGTATGTGATGCTGGGACAATTACCGTTTGACTGGGGGAGTTTGATGGATCCGGAGATCGCCGCGCTGGCGGCAAGCGCGGGGACGGCTTTGGTCACCGCACTGGCCACGGAGGCCTGGCAGAGCGCGAGTGAGGGACTGGTCGCGTTGTGGCGGCGTGTGCTTCCGGGGCGGGCCGATGCCGTGGAGGCCGAACTCGAAGCGACACGGGGTGATCTCCTCGGCGCGCGCGACGAAGGGGACGAGGAGACCCCGGCCGAGCTGGCCGCGGAATGGCAGGGCCGGCTCCGGCGGCTGCTGAGCGCGCACCCGGAGGCGGCCGACGAGCTGCGCACCCTGCTGGCCCAGGCGCAGCCGCCCGCCGCGCCCGTGATCACCCAGCACGCCACCGCATCGGGGAACAGCCGCGTCTACCAGGCCGGCCGGAACATGAACATCGGTCCGCGGTGAACGGACGCATGGAAAGCCGTGCCAGCGGCCACGGCCGGATCTACCAGGCCTCCGGCGACCAGCACATCGTCGAACACCACCACCACGCCCCCTCGTGGTCCGGCCCGGACACGGTACGCAGCCCCGCACTGGGCCGCACCCCGCTCGTACTCCGCGACCGCGTCGAGCTGATGGACACGCTGCGGGCCTCCGTCGCCCCGGGCGCGGGCGGCCAGGTCCACGTCCTCCACGGACTCGGCGGCTGCGGCAAGACCGCCGTCGCCTGCGCGCTCTTCGAGCACGCGACCGCGGACGGGGGCGGGGGCCGCGTCGGCCTGTGGGTGAACGCCTCAGACACCACCTCGCTGCGCTCCGGCATGCTGGCCGTCGCCGCCGACCGCGGCGCCGCAGAGGGCGAGCTGATGGCCGCACGCAGCGGACTGCGGGCTGCGGCGGACCTGGTCTGGGACCACCTGGACCGGTCCGACCGGCCCTGGCTGCTGGTCATCGACAACGCCGACGATCCCGCCGTACTCCGCGACGGCGGCTGGCTGCGCAGCAGCCCGCGCGGCGCCGTACTGGTCACGAGCCGTCAGGCCTCGAGCCGTTGGTGGCCCGGAGCGGAACTGCTCCAGGTGGGTGTACTGCCGCGTGCGGACGCCGCCCAGGTGCTCCGCGACCTCGCTCCCGGAGCCGGGACGGCCGAGGAGGCGGAGGAGATCGCCGACCGGCTGGGCCGGCTGCCGCTCGCCCTCACCCTCGCCGGCACCTTCCTCGCGCATCAGGTGATCAGCCCCTGGACGCTGACCGAGTACGGACAGCGCCTGGACATCGACCTGATCGACCAGGGAGCCGTGGGAACCGCCGGCGACGCACGCCACCTGGTCAGCAGCACCTGGGAACTCTCCCTCGACGCCGTCGCCGACCAGGGCCTGCCCGAGGCCCAGACCCTGCTCCGCCTGCTGGCCTGCTGGGCGAGCGATCCGCTCCCGCTCTCGGTGCTGGCCGGTCTCGACCTGGGCGCGGACCTCCCGGCCGGGCGCGTCGAGCCGGCGCTGCGGGGCCTGCTGGACCATTCCCTGACCGAGCTCGTGCCGGGCCCTCCGCGCAGCCTGCGGACCCACGGGGTCCTCCTCGACAGCGTGGCCCGCAGTACCCCCGCGGAGCAGCGCGGGAACCTTGCCGCCAAGGCCGCCCAGCTGTTGCTGGCGGTCCTGCCGGAGACACCCGAGCGCGGCATCGAGGCGGCCCCGTTCCGGCCGCTGGCACCCCACGTGCTGGCGCTGCTCCGACGGGTGTCGGAACGACAGGACGTGGACCGGTCGGTCGTGGAATCGGCGGCGGAGTGCGCGTTGCGGCTCGCCGTCAATCTCCACCGGTCGGGCGATTCCGCCTCCGCGCTGGCGGTCGGGGTCCGGGCCGTGGACCTGGCGAAGGCAGGACTGGGCGACGACCACCCGCTGGTCGTGCGGCTCCGGCAGCGCGTGGCGCGGACACTGCGCCGCCTCGGCCGCTTCGCGGAAGCGGAGACCCTCGCGCGGCGGACCCTCGCCGACTGCGAGCGGCTGTTCGGACCGACCGGCCTGGACACGCTCGAGAGCTGTGCGGTCCTGGCGCTCGTCCTGTGGACGGACGGCCGGGAGGCCGAAGGCGCGGCCCTGATGCAACGATCCCTGGAGGGCTGGACCGAGGTCCTGGGACCTCTGCACCCGGTGACACTCAGGGCGCGCTACATCATCCTGGAACTCCTCCGAGGTCCGGACCTGGACCGGGCGATCGAAGGGGCGCCGGCCCTGATCAGGGAGTGCGCCGACACCATGGGGCCGGACCACACGATCACCATGATGGCGCAGCTCAACTACGCGAACGCCCTGTTCTACGCCGGCCGGCCCGCCGCCGCGCTTCCGCCCGCCCGCCAGGCGTTCGCGGCAGCCGAGCGGCGTTACGGGTCCGACTACCAGATCACCCTGGCCTCCCGGTCACTCCTCGCGCTGACCCTCGCGGGCGTCGGCGAATTCCCCGAGGCGATCGAGCTGATGGAGGTGGTCGTGGAGAAGCGGACTCGAATCCTCGGGCCGGATCACGGCTGGACGCGGAACTCCGTGGACAACCTGGCCGACCTCCGGGCCTCCATAGCGCCCACCCGCTGACGATCCCGTCACCGCCCGCCTCGGCCGTCCTTCGGCCGGGGGCGGGCGGCGGCGGCGGTCGCGATGTGCCAGGGGTGTCGTGCGGGGTCAGCGGAACAGCTGGCCGCGCACCGCTCCGTCGGGGAACTCCGTGGTGTGGATGTTGGAGTAGTAGTCGCGGGGGTTCTCCTGGACCCGGCGGACGTCGTCGGCGTTCTGCCCCGCCAGTCGGCCGGATACTGCGAAGATCCCGTCGGGCACGGGCTTGTCGAGCAGGTTGAAGACCACGTCGCCGTTCTTGCCGAACGGCCCGCGGTGAATGTGCCCCAGCGTCGGGCTCTTGATGTTGACCCACGCCAGCGAGTAGTCGAGGTTCGTCCCCGAGGGCTGCAGGAAGGTCACGGCGTAGCCGTCGGGGTCACCGACCTTGGAGGTGTCGGTCTTCGGTACTTCCTGGGCTCCGTTGGACAGCGCGCGGAGCTTGCCGCCCTTGAGGATGGAGAGCGGGTTGACCGGGCGGTTGAGGGGCCCGAGCTGGCCGCGTACCGCTCCGCCCGGGAACTCGGCACTGTGCAGGTTGACGTAGAAGCCGGCCGGGTTGGTCTGCAGGCGCTGCGCGAGCGCCGCGTCGGTGACGGATACCTGGCCGGCGGCGGAGTGGACGGTGGAGGGCATCGCACTGCCGAAGAGGGGTACCTTCACCGCGCCGTTCTGCCCCGCCGCGCCCTCGTGGATGTGGCCGAGGCTGGGCACGAGCCCCTTCCAGTTCAGCGAGAACGTCACACGGTCGCCCTTGACCTGCACCAGCGCGACCGCTTCACCGTCCGGGTCGTCGACGCCCGGCCCACCGGTGACCGGTACCTCCTGGTCGCCGTCGAGCCGCGCGACGAGCGTCACGGCCCGGCCGGACGACGGAGTCGTGAACGCGGCGGCCGACCCGGCGGTGCCCGGCGCGGAGCCGTGTCCGCCGTGCCCGTCGTCGGCGTTCGCGGGGATGACGGTGGTGGCTCCCACCGCGAGCACGCAGGCCGCGGTCGCCAGAAGTCGCGTCTTCATCTTCTTGGTCATGCTCATGTGCGTGATCCCTCCCTGAGATCCCGGCCTTCGGTGGCCGGTCACAGGACATACGGATCTCCCAAGCCCCTTGTTCAATATGGAATTTTCTGATTTCGCTTTGAACCATCTGCCGGGAGCGGGTCGTGTGCCACCCGACCAAGCCCCATCCCGTACTGACGGCAGAAGGAAGATGACGATGCGTCCCCTGAAGACCGGTACCGCCGCCCTCGCACCCGTGCTCGTACTGGCCACGCTGGCCCTGACGGCGTGCGGCGGCGCGGAACCCGCGGCCTCGAAGCCGGCGCCCTCGACGGGCGCCGCCTCCGTCCGCGTCTCCGACTCCCCACTCGGCCCGATCCTGGTCGACGGAGCGGGCCGGACGCTGTACGGCTTCACCAAGGACCAGGCCGGCGCGAGCAACTGCGACGCCGAGTGCGTCGCGGTCTGGCCGGCCCTCACCGCGCCGGAGGTCTCGGCGGGACCGGGCACCGAGGCGAAGCTGCTCGCCAAGACCTCGCTGACCGAGGGCGCCACGCAGGCCAGGTACGGGGACTGGCCGCTCTACTACTACGTGGGGGACGCGGTCGCCGGAGACGTCACCGGTCAGGGCCTGGACGGCGAGTGGTTCGCGATCGGCGCGGACGGCAAACTCGTCAAGCGCACCGTGTGAACCGGTGGCACGGAACCGGAAGACGGCCGGGTCCGCTGCAGAAGGCGATCGCGAAGAACGTCGGCGCTTACGAGAGCGCCAACTGACCTCCGGCGCGGGGCACTACGGCCGGCGGCCCGCGCCCCCGCCGGAGGCCGGCGGGTCGCCTACGAGGACGCCGGCTGGCGCAGGCGCCGCCAGTACCCGGCGAGGTCGTCGGCGGCCGCGGTGACCGAGTCGAGGGCCATCGTGGTGCGCGAGTCCCTCCCGTAGCGCTCCCAGCGCGGCATCGGGTGCTGGTTGGGATCCCCGGTACGGATGAAGGAGATCCAGGACGCGTGCATGGTGGCGGCCAGGCCGTCCCGGACCCCGGGGCGCAGCCCCGCCAGGAACGGCGCCTGCGACCACTTGTCGAAGTTGTTGAACACGAACGGCAGTTCCAGACAGTGCGCCGCCGCCAGCCGGCCGTCGTGCGCGGGTGTCGGGAGGTTGAACTGGTACGCCCAGACCGGACGCCCGCGGGCCGCTCGCCGCTCGGCCAGCGCCAGGGCGGGCATGCGGAACAGGTCGTCGCCGATCAGGTCCATGAGCACGTCCACCGGGCGGGCGCCCGGCCGGGCCTCCTCGTACGCGGTGTACGCCTCGGCCGCCCGGTTCCCGAAGGTGTCCCGCGCTCGCGCGAGCACCTGGTCCTTGGTCGCGGCGGCGTACGGCTCACTGAGCGCGAAGGCGAAGTTGGCCTCCTCCCGGGTCCAGCCGATCAGTACGTCGATGTCCGCCCCGGCACCGCTCAGGAGCAGGTCGGCCGGGTCCCGGTCGAGGGTGACCCCGTCGAGCACCGGCAGGAACGGGGTGGACCAGTATCCCCACTTGCCCGTGCGCCCGAACATCTCGAAGGTGGCGGCGATCAGGCGTGGCCACGGCACGGCTCGTAGTTCCGCCACGTCCTTGGCCCCGAGGATGTCCAGGAAGGCGGCGGTGCGCTGAAGGGACTCGGCGCGGTTGGGGATCTGCAGCCCGAGCGGCGGGCTCTGCAGGATGGCGCGCCGGAACAGCGGGCGGCCCTTGGGGCGGGCGCCGGCCAGTGCGGCGACCGACAGCGCGCCGCCGGACTGCCCGGCGACGGTGATCTGGTCCGGGTCTCCGCCGAACGAGGCGATGTTGTCCCGTACCCAGCGCAGCGCGGCGAGTTGGTCGGTGAGCCAGAAGTTCCCGTTGGCGCCGTCTTCGCCGAAGTAGAGGTAACCCAGCGGCCCGAGCCTGTAGTTGATGGTCACGACGACGAGGTCGCCGTCACGCGCGAAGGTCTCGCCGGAGTAGTTGGGCATCGAGCCGGAGCCGGAGATGAAGCCGCCGCCGTGGATCCAGACCATCACGGGTCGCCTGGCGTTGTCGGCCCCGGGGGTCCAGACGTTGAGCGTGAGGCAGTCCTCGTCGAAGGGCGGCGCCCCGTGCGTTCCCAGGACCTGGTCGCCGCCCTCCCGGTAGGGCTGCGGCGCGCTCGGGCCGAAGGCCGTCGCGTCCCGCGTTCCCTGCCAGCCGGGATGGGGCTGCGCCGGCCGCCAGCGAAGGGCGCCGACCGGCGGCGCCGCATAGGGCACGCCCTTGAACACGGCGAGGCCTCCCTCGATGCCGCCGCGCAGCCGGCCCGAGGGCAGCTCCACGACGGGCGAGGATGCGTCCGCTCGCGGGGCGGCCTGCGCGGCGCGTCCGTCCGGGATGCCGGAGAGCAGCGTGGCGCCGGCCAACACCCCGCCGTTCTTGAGGACTTTGCGCCGCGATGGATCGTCGGTCATGGTGCTTCACTCCCTGACTGATCAAGAGCCCGTCGCCGAATCGGCATTGCGTTATTTTGACGACGGCAAGTATTACGGCATGCGTGGGGCCGGGGTCAAGGGGCGGGTTTTCGGTGCGATCCGCCATCTCGCGAACTATTGACGAGCGTCGCAGATACGCGATAGACACGTGTCACTTCCGATGCCGCCCGCCAAGGCAGGGCCGGCTGACAACGTACGGAGTCTCCATGGCACGTCGGATTCGTCCCGCCGCTCTGATCGCCGTCACCACAGCCCTCTCGCTGGCCACCGCATGCGGTGGTGCCAGCCTGGGGACCGGCGACGGCGACAAGCAGAACGGGCCCGTGAAGATCGGGCTCCTCCTCCCGCAGTCCGGGATCTACAAGGCACTCGGCGACGACATGAAGCAGGGCTTCGAGCTCTACGTCGAGCAGCACGGCGGCAAACTCGGCGGCCGCGAGGTGGAGATCGTGGTCGCGGACGAGGGGGAAACCGCCGACTCCGGCAAGGCCGCCGCGGAGAAGCTGGTCAAGCAGGACCGGGTGCTGGCGGTGAGCGGCGTGGTCAGCTCGGCCACCATCAACGGGGTCAAGGACCTGTTCGAGACCAGCAAGATCCCGCTCGTCGGATCCAACGCCTCGCCGACGACCTTGACCGGGACCTCCTACATCTGGCGCACCTCGTACGTCAACGACGAGCCGGGCAAGGCACTGGGCAAGCACGTGGCCGAGAAGGCCGGCGGTCCGGTCTTCCTGATCGCCGCGGGCTACCAGGCGGGCAAGGACGAGATCGAAGGCTTCAAGTCCACCTTCCTCCCCGCCGGCGGCAAGATCGCGGGCGAGGAGGTCTACACACCGTTCCCCGGCACGAAGAACTTCCAGCCGTACCTCGCCCAGATCGAGAAGTCCGGTGCGAAGGCGGTCTTCTGCTTCTACGCGGGCGGCGCGGCCGTCGACTTCGTCAAGCAGTACCGGGACTTCGGTCTGGCAGGCAAGATCCCGCTCTACGCACCCGGCTTCCTCACCGAGGGCGGCGTGCTCAAGGGGCAGGGCGACGCCGCCACCGGCATCCTGACCTCGCTCAACTACAGCGCGGACCTGGACAACGCGGCCAACCAGCAGTTCGCGCCGGCCTACACCTCCGCCTACGGGGCGGCCCCGACCACCTACGCGATGGCGTCATGGGACGCGGCGCAGGTGCTCGACAAGGCGATCAAGGCGGCCGGGGGCACGGTGACGCCGGAATCGGTCAACGCGGCCATCTCCACGGTGGGCGACATCGACAGTCCGCGCGGCACCTGGCGGTTCAACAGCGGCGGTACTCCCGTCCAGCCCTGGTACCTGCGCGAGGTCAAGCAGGGCGCCAACACGGTCAGCTCCGAGCTCGGCCGACTGGGCGGCTGACATGTCCGGATGGTTGGACGGCAACTTCGTCAGCGTCGTCGACGGGGTCGCCTTCGGTCTGCTGCTCTTCACGATCGCGGTCGGCCTCTCCCTGGTCTTCGGCATGATGGACGTGCTCAACCTGGCCCACGGCACGCTCTACCTCGCCGGGGCCTACGTCGCCTACGCACTGTCCGACGGGACCCTGCCGGGTCTGCTCCTCGCGCTGCTGGCCGGCGCTCTGGTGGGCACCATGGGCGGGACGGCGCTGACCTTCCTCACCCAGCCGCTGGCCCGGCGCGGGCACCTGGACCAGGCCGTGCTGACGCTCGGCATCACCTTCATCGTCGCCGATCTCCTCGCCGCGGCCTTCGGCGGCGAGGTGCTGCCCACCGACCCGCCGACGGCGCTGCGCGGGACGGTGGACCTCCTCGGCCACGCGTACCCGGTCTACCGGCTCGTGTTCATCGCCGTCGCGGCCGGCCTCGCGCTCGTCGTGTACCTCGTCTTCGAACGCAGCTCGCTCGGAGCACTGGTCCGGGCCACCGTCGCCGACCGGGACATGGTCCGCGCGCTCGGCTTCGACATCCGCAAGGTGCTCTACGGGGTCTTCGCGTCCGGCGCGGCCCTCGCGGCGGTCGGCGGTGTCCTCGGGGCTCCGATCCTGGGCCCCGGGCCCGGAGTCGACGAGACCGTGCTCGTCCTCTCGCTCGTCGTCGTGGTCGTCGGCGGCCTCGGGTCGGTGCGCGGCGCACTGGCCGGGGCACTGCTCATCGGCCAGGTCCAGACGCTCGGGGTGGCGCTGCTCCCGGAGTACGCACCCTTCCTCCTCTTCGGCACCATGCTGGCCGTGCTCGTGGTCCGCCCGAACGGCCTGGTCTCGTCGGCGGTGCGCACATGAGCCCGTCCAGACCTGCCAGAGCCGTCAGATCCGTCAGACCTGGCGGACCCGCCACGCGGCGGCTGTATGCGACCGCCGTAGTCGCCGGGCTCGCGCTGGCTCCCTTCGTCCTCGGCCCGTACGCCGTCGGCACCTTGTCGCGCATCCTGGTGTTCGCCCTGCTCGCCATGAGCGTGAACCTGCTCACCGGCCTCACCGGACTGCCGACCCTCGGGCAGTCGGCGTACTTCGGAGTCGGTGCCTATACGGCGGCGATCGCGGCCACGCGGCTCACCGACATCGGGATATTCCAACTCCTCATCGCCGCCGGGGTTTCCGCCCTGGTCGCCGTGCCGACCGGATGGCTGGCCGTCAGGGCCCGGGGGGTCGTCTTCCTGATGCTGACGCTGGCCATCGGCGAGATCGTCCACAGCGCCGCGGTCAACTGGAAGTCGCTCACCAACGGCACCGACGGGGTATCCGGCATCCCGCCGGTCGTACCGCTGCCCGGCATGCCCGCGCTGGAGCTCGACGGACTGGTCTACTTCTACGTCCTGGCCGTGTTCCTGCTGCTCTTCGCGGCCGTCATCCGGCTGGGATCGACACCGTTCGCCCTCGCCCTGCGCGGGATCCGCGACAACGAGCCCCGGATGAAGGCGATCGGCTACCCCACCCGGCGGTACGCCCTGACCGTGTACTGCGGCGCGGGGGCGCTGGCCGGCGCCGCCGGGGCCCTGTGGGTCTCGGTGCAGCGGTTCGTCTCGCCCGGCGACGCCGGATTCGAGATCGCCGCCCTGGCGCTGCTGGCCGTCGTCATCGGCGGCTCCGGCTCGATGTGGGGAGCCTGCGCCGGCGCCGCACTCGTCTGGCTCACCCGCGACTACCTCGGCAACCTCGAAGCCGTCGCCGGGCGCGGGCCGCTGCTGCTCGGACTGCTCTTCGTCATCGCCGTCTACACACTGCCCCGCGGGCTGGCCGGCGTACGGCTCCCGCCCCAGCTGACTCGGAAGAGGACGGCGTGAGCGAACTCGACCTACTCGAACTGCGCCAGGTGTCACGGCAGTTCGGGTCCTTCAAGGCCGTGGACGAGGTCTGCCTCACCGTACGGGCGGGCGCGCGGCACGCGATCATCGGTCCGAACGGCGCGGGCAAGTCGACGCTGTTCGGCCTCATCTCCGGAACGCTGCCGGCCACCTCCGGATCCGTCCTCGTCGACGGGCAGGACGTGACCCGGCTGCCCGTGGACCGGCGGGTCGGGCTCGGTGTCGCCGCGACCTTCCAGCACTCCAGCCTCTTCCTGCGCGAGACGGTACTGGAGAACGTGCTGCTCGCCGTGTTGCGCCGGACCGGTGCCGGACTCGGCGGCTGGCGCAAGGTGAGCGCCCGGGCCGCGGCGGTCGAGCAGGCGCGGACCCTGCTCGAGCGGGTGGGCCTGCCTGCCCGGCACGAGGTCGCGGCGGCCGAACTCTCGCACGGAGAGCGGCGGCAGCTGGAGGTCGCGGTGGCGCTGGCCACCGAACCCCGGCTGCTGCTGATGGACGAGCCGGCCGCCGGGATGTCTCCGGCGGAGACGGCGCGGCTCACCGAACTGGTCGCCGCGCTGCCCGGTGAAGTGACCGTACTCCTCGTCGAACACGACCTCGACATGGTCTTCGAGATCGCCGACACGGTGACGGTCATGCACCTCGGCAGACACCTGAAGACCGGCTCACCGGACGACGTGCGGGCGTCCGCCGAAGTCCAGAGCGCCTACCTGGGCAGTGTGGAGGCGGCCTCGTGAAACCCTTCTTCAGCATGCGCGACCTGCGCTCCGGCTACGCCGGGGGCACCGTCCTGGGCGGCGTCGACCTCGACCTCGACGCGGGCGGGATCGTCGCCGTCCTCGGGCGCAACGGTGTCGGGAAGACAACCCTCATGTCGACCGTCATGGGATTCGTCCGGCCGTACGAAGGCAGCATCACCCTCGACGGCAGGGAGCTCGCCGGGGCCCGCGTCGACGTGATCGCCCGGGCCGGGGTGGGCATCGTCCCCCAGGGGCGCCGGGTGTTCGCGCCCCTGACGGTGGACGAGCACCTCGCCATCGCCTCCCGCCGCCCCGCATCAGGGCCCTGGACGCGGACACGCGTCCTCGACCTGCTGCCGAGGCTGGGGGAGCGGCTCGGACACCGTGGCGACGAACTGTCCGGCGGGGAGCAGCAGATGCTCGCGATCGCGCGGGCCCTGCTGGGCAATCCGCGTCTGCTGCTCCTCGACGAACCGTCCGACGGACTCGCTCCCGCGATCGTCTCCCACGTGGGCGAGGTCATTCGCGAGGTGAGTGCCCAGGGGATGTCCGTGGTCCTCGTCGAGCAGAACCTGGGGCTCGCCCTGTCCGTCGCCCAGGACGTGGCCGTCATGCAGAAGGGCCGCATCGTCCACCGGGCCGCCTGCGAGGAATTCCGGTCCCGGCCCGAGGACCGGCGGCGCCTGCTGGGGGTCGACTGACCCGATGGCCGGACGGGAGCGGGCCGTCGGCCCGCTCCCGTCCGGCCGCTTCAGGTACGGGCCCGGCGCGCCGACCCTGCCAGGGCCGCCGCGCGGCAGCCGCGGGACACGCCCGGACCGGGCAGTGCGCCCCCGGGTGCGGGGGGTGGGAGACCATGTGCGGGTGCGGGATGTCCCTGGTGCCGGAAGCGATGTGTCTGGTCAGCGGCAATCGGAGGTGGCGCTGGACGGAGTGGTACGCGCCACAGGCGCGTCCGTCGGCATGCTCTACCTCCCCGGACCGGACGCGCACGTCCTGTACCTCGCAGTGGTCAGCGGGGTGTCCCGGGAGTTCGCCGCCCCCTGGTCCCGGGTGGGGCTGGACGACGCCATCCCGGTGGCCGACGCGATGCGCGAGGACCGGCTCGTCTGGCTGGGGGGACGGGAGGAGACGGCCCGCCGCTATCCACGGCTCGGGCTGGTCCTGCCCTACGACTTCACCCTCGCCGCCGCGCCCCTGCCCGGCCGCTCCCCGGACGGCGGAACGCCGTCGCCGGGCGGGCTGGTCCTGCTGTGGTCGGGCGCGCACCCGCCGCACCTCGAACCGTACGAAAGGGACACGATCGAGGAGGGATGCCGGCACCTGGCGCAGACCTTGCGTCAGGCCGCCGACGCGGGGCACCCGTTCCACCCGCCGGCAAGCCCCGTGCTGCTGCGCCCGCCTCCCCCTCCCACACCGGGCCCCGTCGAGGCCGCGGCGCTCGCGGCCTTCGTCCGCCGGCTCCCCGGCGGAAGCAGCGCCCTCGATCTCAACGGAAAGATCACCTTCGTCACCCCCGGAGCCGCCGAACTGCTCGGCGCACCGCTCTCCCACCTGATCGGTGCCCTGCCCTGGGAAGCACTGCCCTGGATGGACACCCCCGCGATCGAGGACCACTACCGGGGCGCGGTGATCAGCCGCCTGCCCCGCTCCTTCACCGCCCTGCGCCCGCCCGACCACCTGCTGCGCTTCGAGCTCCACCCGGACGACACGGGCATCAGCGTCCGCATCACCCCGGCCGACGACCTCCCCGAGCCGCCCGCGGCCCTGCCGGGGGAAGCGGGGCCGACGGCCTCCTTGTTGCCCAGCCGGGCCACCGCGCTCTACCAGCTGATGCACCTGGCGGCGAGCCTCACGGAGGCCGCACACGCCCAGGACGTGGTCGAGCAGGCCGCCGACCAGCTAGTCCCGGCGCTCGGAGCCCAGGCCATGGCCCTCCTCGTCGTGGAGGAACAGCGCCTGCGCATCGTCGGCCACCGCGGGTACGCGGACGGGCTCACTGCGCGCCTCGACGGCCGGCCCCTGACGTCCGACACGGCCGTCACCCGCGTGCTGCGCACCGGCACCCCGCTGTTCTTCTCCGACGCCGACGAGCTCATGGCCGCGTACCCGTCCGCCGAGCTCGAGAAGGGCATGGCCGCCTGGGCCTTCCTGCCCCTGATCGCCTCGGGCCGGCCGATCGGGTCCCTCGTCCTCGCCTACGTCCGGCCCCACCACTTCGCCCCGGGCGAACGCGCCGTACTGACCTCGATCGCCGGGCTGATCGCCCAGGCGCTGGACCGGGCCCGCCTCTACGACGCGACGCACCAGCTCGCCCGCAGTCTCCAGACCGGCCTGCTGCCCCACGCCCTGCCGGACATCCCGTCCCTGGAAGTCGCCGCCCGCTACCTCCCCGCCACCCAGGGCCTGGACGTCGGCGGTGACTTCTACGACCTCATCCACATCGACGACACCACCGTCGCCGCCGCGATCGGCGACGTCCAGGGACACAACGTCAACGCCGCCGTCCTGATGGGACAAGTCCGCACCGCCGTCCACGCCACCGCGGGAGCCCCGCCCGGCGAGGTCCTCGCCCGGACCAACAGACTGCTCACGGACCTCGACCCCGGGCTCTTCACGAGCTGCCTCTACGTCCACATCGACCTCGCCCGCCAGACCGCCTGCCTGGCCACAGCGGGCCACCCGCCGCCCCTGCTGCGCCAACCCGGCGGACCGGTCGAGGTACTCCACCTGCGCCCCGGACTCCTCCTCGGCATCGACCCGGACGCCACCTACCCCGCCGCCGAGATCCCCTTCGCCCCCGGCACCCTGCTCGCCCTCTACACCGACGGCCTCGTCGAAACCCCGGGCCAGGACCTCGGCGAGTCCATCACGGCCACCGCGGCACACCTCACCCGCACCCACGACCAGCCCCTCGACCTGCTCGCCGACGACCTCATCCGGCACGCCCGGCGCGCGGCTCCCCGTACCGACGACATCGCCCTGCTCCTGCTGCGTTCTCGCCTCGACCGCGCATGACGGACGCCGGTCACCCGCCGGCCTCCAGGAGAACTCGAGGGCAGCCAGCGCCCCGCTGGGGCCGGGGCGGAGCGGGGCCGCAGCGGCGGCGACGCATCGCGAATGATCCGTCGCGGCGCGCCGCGGGGGGCTTACGATCGCGACGGACGGTCTCGTCCCGCGACCGCAGCCCGCCCCGCACCCCGTGGAGGTCAACCGTGTTCCGGACGGCCCAAGGACACCGCACGCACCGCAGCAGCCACCGCATCCGTACGGCAGCCTGCGCTGCCGCCGCCGCGGGAATGTTCCTCGCGGTGGGCTGTTCCTCCGGCGACGGCGGTCCGGGGGAGGCGGCCGGCGGAGTGCCCGTCGTCGAGAAGGGCAAGCTGACCACCTGCACCCATCTTCCCTACCCGCCCTTCCAGTTCGAGCAGAGCGGCAAGGTCGTCGGCTTCGACGTGGCCCTGATCGACCTGGTCGCGAAGAACCTCGGGGTCGAACAGAAGATCCTCGACACGCCGTTCGAGAACTTCAAGACCGGTGCCTTCCTCAACTCGGGCCAGTGCGACCTCGCCGCGGCCGGCATGACGATCACCGACGAGCGCAAGAAGAACGTCGACTTCTCCGTCCCCTACTTCGACGCCACCCAGGCGCTCCTCGCGACGAAGAAGAGCGGTGTCACCTCGCTCGCCGACGTCAAGGCGAAGGGGAAGAAGCTGGGCGCGCAGGCCGAGACCACCGGCGAGAGCTATGCCAAGGCCCAGGGCTTCAACCCGGTCGCCTTCGAGAGCTCGGACGCGGTGCTCAACGGACTGCGCACGGGGCAGGTCGACGCGGTCGTCATCGACTACCCCGTCGTCCAGGGCTGGCTCAAGGACAAGGCGAACGCCTCGGAGTTCGTCCTCGGACAGAACATCGAGACCGGTGAGCAGTACGGCTTCTCGGTGAAGAAGGGCAACGCCGCCCTCCTCGCCGCGATCGACAAGGCGATCACGACCGCCAAGGCGGACGGCACCTACAAGAAGCTCTACGAGCAGTGGATCGGCCCGCTGCCCCAGGCCACCTCGTGACCTCTCGGCTGACCCGGCGCCAGCGGCGCCGGGTATGGCAGGGCGTGCAATACGCGATCTTCGTCGGCGCAGTGGTCCTGATCGCCGTCCTGGCCGACTGGGACCGCCTGCAGAACCAGTTCGCGCAGACCGACCTGGCCGTCCGCCTCTTCCCGGACATCATCACCATCGCCCTGCGCAACACGGTGGTGTACACGGTGTCCGGGTTCGTCCTCGGCCTGGTCCTCGGTCTCGTCATCGCCATGATGAGACTGTCCTCGGTGACCCCCTACCGGTGGGTCGCCAGCATGTACATCGAACTGTTCCGAGGCCTGCCCGCCCTGCTGATCTTCATCTTCGTGGGCGTGGCGGTGCCGCTGGCGTTCCCCGGGACCGAGATCCCCGGCGGTACGTACGGGAAGGTCGCGATCGGTCTCGGCCTGGTCGCCGCCGCCTACATGGCCGAAACGATCCGGGCCGGCATCCAGGCGGTGCCCAAGGGGCAGATGGAGGCGGCCCGTTCGCTGGGCTTCTCGCACGCCCGCGCCATGGTGTCGGTGATCATTCCGCAGGCGTTCCGCATCGTCATCCCGCCGCTCACCAACGAGCTGGTCCTGCTGTTCAAGGACTCCTCCCTGGTGCTGTTCCTGGGCGTGACACTGGAGGAGCGGGAACTGACGAAATACGGCCGTGACCTCGCGAGCGAGACCGCCAACTCCACCCCGATCCTGGTCGCGGGCCTGTGCTACCTCCTCGTCACCATTCCGCTGAGCATCGTGGTGCGCCGCCTCGAGGCCCGCGGGGACAAGGCCACGTGAGGACGAGATGAGACCCAAGACGGGAAATGCGGACACGATGACCACGGACCGCCCGGAGATCGAGATCCGGGGGCTGCACAAGTCCTTCGGCGACAACCACGTCCTGCGCGGCATCGACCTGGACATCGCCCGCGGCGAGGTGGTGTGCGTCATCGGACCGTCCGGCTCCGGCAAGTCGACGCTCCTGCGCTGCGTGAACCTGCTGGAGGAGCCGAGCGAGGGCCAGGTCTTCGTCGGCGGCACGGAGGTCACCGACCTCGACGTCGACATCGACGCCGTGCGCCGCCGCATCGGCATGGTCTTCCAGCAGTTCAACCTGTTCCCGCACGTGAGCGTCACCGAGAACCTCACCCTGCCGCAGCGGCGGGTGCTCGGGAGGGACAAGGCACAGGCCGCCGCCGTCGCCCGGGAGAACCTCGAGCGCGTCGGCCTCGCCGACAAGGCGGACGCCTTTCCGGCGCAGCTGTCCGGCGGTCAGCAGCAGCGGGTGGCGATCGCCCGGGCCCTGTCGATGGGGCCCGAGGTGATGCTCTTCGACGAGCCGACCTCGGCGCTCGACCCGGAACTCGTCGGCGAGGTGCTGTCGGTGATGCGGGTGCTGGCGGGCGAGGGCATGACGATGATGGTCGTCACCCACGAGATGAGCTTCGCCCGCGAGGTCGCGGACCGCGTCGTGTTCATGGACGGCGGGGTGATCGTCGAGCAGGGACCGGCCTCGCAGGTGGTCGCGCGTCCGCTGCACGAGAGGACCCGCAACTTCCTCAACCGGATCCTGGACCCGACGGCGGTCGAGTCACCGGCCGCTCACGGCACCGAGCCGGGCAAACCGGACGACGGGCGGCCCGCTGAGTGAGGTCCGGGCCGCGGGCGGGCGTTCATGCGGTTATCCGGTCGTCGCTCACAGGTGTAGGGGTGGGGATGCCGGGGGAGAAGTGGCTCAGGCGCCTGTGACCGGGCGCCGCGGTGGCCCGGACCCGGGCCACTCGCTGAATTGAGCAGAGGGATGAGTATGGCCAGCGGCACCGTGAAGTGGTTCAACTCCGAGAAGGGCTTCGGCTTCATCGCCCAGGACGGAGGCGGACCGGATGTCTTCGCCCACTACTCCAACATCTCCGGCAACGGATACCGCGAGCTGACCGAGGGCGAGACGGTGTCGTTCGACGTCACGCAGGGCCAGAAGGGTCCGCAGGCGGAGAACATCGTCCGCGGCTGACCTCCCGCCCGGTCGTTCCCGGCGGCGCCCGCACCCGGTGCGGGCGCCGCCGTCATGATTCCGCGCCGCCGCCCGCTCCTTGATCCACGCGTGCGGCCCGACCGGCGAATCCGGGCGACACGGGCTATGGCAGCCACCGGTTTCGGATGGCACTCTCGTGTCCTCGAAAGCGGCACCCTGGGGGGGGAAACACACGTGATGGAGCCGGGTACGGGCATGGGCCTGCGCGGCCGCAGCGGCATCCTGTCGCTGGTCGACGCCTGCCTGAAGGAAACCCCCGCAGCCGAGCGGCCCCTGACCATGCTGCTCGGTCCGCCCGGTAGCGGCGCCAGCGAGGCGCACAGCGCCCTCATGGAGCACTTCGGGCCCCAATACCCCTTCGCCTTCGTCAACTTCGGCGGAGCACAGTCACTCCTGCCCCGCTACGCCCTCGGTCTGCTCGCCCGCCAGCTCGAACGCAAACTGCCCCGCTACGGCCGCTCCCACTTCCCGCTGCTCAGCCTCGGTCTGCTCGCGTCCGACCAGGAACTGCGCATGCGCAGCCTCGCCGAAGGCCGGCGCGCGGTGCAACGGCAGCTCGACCGGTTCCAGGAGGAGAACGAGGCCCGGCACGGCGACTACCTGGCCGCCTTCTTCGAAGTGGGCATGGGCGCGGTCGGCATGCCCGAAGGCGCCTCCACCGCCGCCCTCGCCCTGTTCCAGGACGCCCTGCGACGGAGCCGCCGCAGCATGCCGAACCTGTTCGGCGGCAGGCTCGGCAGCCGGCTCACCTCAGGCGCCCAGTGGTACGGACGGCATCCCATGACCCGCAGCGGGGATCCCATGGAGGCCCTCGTCGAGCTCAACCTGTGGCGCCACGAGGGAGACGAGAACGAGCAGGAGCGGCTCGACCTCGTCCTCTTCTCGGCGTTCCTGGAGGATCTCAGACGCAACACCGCCCGCAGCTTCATGCCCCGTTCCTACCTGCTGCTCCTCGACAACTCCCACACCGAATACGGCCGCCGCTTCCTGGACCTGCTGGTGCGCGCCCGGCACGACAACACGGTCGTGGCCGGACACGACAGCGACCCGCTGACCATCGTCGCCAGCTCCAACCGCTGGCTGCCCCGCTGGGGGCCGGCCACCGGGGACTCCTGGCCCTGGCAGCTGCGCGGCCCGGACCGGGCCTCGCTGTCCGACTGGAACACCCACCGGCCGACCCGGGACAGCGAGGACACCTGGTGGTATCCGTTACGCCTGCGCGACCTCAACCTGGACGAGGTGCGCATCCGCATAGAGCTCCAGCTCGGCGGCCACAGCGATCTCGCCCCGCTGACCCGCCTCACCCCCTTCGTGCACCGGCTCACCGGCGGTCTGCCGCGCGCCGTCCACCAAGTGCTCGACGTACTGCGCCAGTCCGGACCGCCGCCGGACTCGGGCCCCCAGCAGGACCGCTGGCTGCGCACCCTCCCCGACCGGCCGCTGCGCAGCGGCGAACACACCGCCACCCTCGCGGACACCGCCCTCAGCCACCTCCTGCGCGACTTCGACGACACCGAGCGCGCGACCCTCGCCGAATGCGCCGCCGCCAGGGACTTCTCCGTCGGCACCCGGCTGCTCAGCCCCGGCGACGCCCTGTTCGGTGAGATCCGCTCCCGCTGGCTGCTGTCCGGACCGCTCACCGTCGTCCCCGTACTCCACCCGTGGCTGCGCCGGCTGCTGCTGTGGCGGCTGGCCGGCCGCCCCGACGCGTGGGACGCCGCGCACGAACTCCTGGCGGAGTTCTACCGCGGTGAGGGGAAGGCGGTGCAGGAGATGTACCACCAGCTCGCCGCCGGGCGGACCGACGAGGTCACCGCCCATCTGACACGGCGCTTCACCGAAGTGCCGGCCGCGCAGTGGATCGCCGAGTTCAACGCGATCACCGCCGCCCCCAACCGCCTCCCGGCGGACCGCGGCCCGCTGGAACTCCTCGCCGGGCTCGGCCCGCGCCGCCCCGAGCGCGTGATGGACGTCGAGTCCGTGATCCACACACTCGTGACCACCCGCTGGGTGTGGAGCGATCCGCTCGCCGACCCCGCCATGCGACTCAACGACATGATCGCCGACGGCTACACCCAGCTGTCACAACTGCGGAGGAACGACATCGTGGCCCTGTTCAACGAGGCGGAGCGCCACCGTCACTGGCGCGATCCCCAGACGGCCGGCGGGGAGGGCTGAGCCCGTGGTCAGACTCGAATGGCCGCTGCACGTCGTGCGCCGCGTGGCCCTGGCCGTCGCCGTTGCCGTCGCACTGGTGGCGGCCGGCTGGCTGGGCGTCGGCTGGATCCAGGAACGGCTGTCGAGATGCGCCGACGGAGTGGTCGAACAGGGTCCCCGCGACGAATGCGTCGGCGTGACCGACGGCTCCTACGCCTTCGCACCGGACCTCGACGCGGTGGGCAAGAAGATCGAGGAGGAGAACGCCCGGGTCCTCGCCGACGCGGACAAGGAACCGTACGTCAGCGTCGCCTACCTGACCTCCTTCACCACCACCGCCGATGACAGCAACTCCGCCGAGGGCGTCCGGCACGAACTGCAGGGCGCCTATCTCGCCCAGTACCGGCACAATCGCGGCGATCTGTCCGCCACCCCCAAGATCCGCCTCCTGATAGCGAACGCGGGCAGCAAGTCGGCGCACTGGCAGCACACCGTGGACGAGCTGATCGCCCGCAAGGACGCCCCGGACCGGCTGGTCGCCGTGGCCGGCCTCGGACCGAGCACGAACGAGAACCTCGCGGCCATACGGCGTCTCTCCGAGAACGGGATCGCCATGGTCGGCTCCACCATGACCGCCACGAACATCCAGGGCATCACCGGCTTCGTACGGGTCGCCCCCACCAACGAGGACGAGGCGTACGCGGCGGCCGCCTACCTCAAACGGCGGGGCGTCGGCACCGCGGTCGTCATCCAGGACGTGGCGGAGGGAAACCTGTACGCGTCCACCCTCGGCACGGCCTTCACCAAGGCCTTCCAGGAGGGTGACAAGCACAGGCTCGTCGCCGAACGCATGACGTACGACTCCTCCGTCAGCAGCGCCTGGCAGAACGAGCTCCGCTACATGCCCGGCCAGCTGTGCCAGCAACGCCCCCAGCTCGTCTACTTCGCGGGCCGCGGCCAGCACCTCACCCACTTCCTGGACGCCCTGTCCAACCGCAGCTGCACCGACCAGAAGTTCACCGTCTTCGCCGGGGACGACACCACCAACCTGACCGCCGAGCAGCTCGCCCACGCCGCCGAGACGGGCGTCGAGGTGCTCTACACCGGCCTCTCCCACCCCGACATGTACCGCGCGTCGCCGCAGTCGGTGTCCGCGCCGTCCGCGAAGAACTTCCAGCAGGGCGGGCTGCTCGACCAGTGGTTCCCGCACGACCGCCGGGACGACGGCGGGGCCCTGATGGGCCACGACGCCGTCCTCACCGCGGGCCACGGGATCCAGATGGCCGCCCGCTGGCAGGGCAAGGTCGCCGGCGACGCCGTGGCCCGGATGTTCCACCAGATGGACGGAAGCCAGCAGGTGGCCGGGGCCAGCGGTTTCATCTCTTTCCAGAACAACGGCAATCCCCGCAACAAGGCGGTCCCGATCCTGCGGCTCAACGCCAAGGGCCAGGCCGAGTTCGTCGAGGTGTCCGCGGCGGAGGGCAAGCCCCCGGAACAACAGTGAGGGACGGGTGAGCCGCGTCTCACCGGGGCAGCGGCGCTTGTCTATGCAACGAGTTGCATAGAAAAATCGGGGCATGGCACTCGAGCACGCGATCCTCGTCTCCCTGCTGGAGAAGCCGGGCTCCGGCTATGAGCTGGCCCGCCGCTTCGAGCGGTCCATCGGCTACTTCTGGACCGCCACCCACCAGCAGATCTACCGCGTGCTCAAGCGCATGGAGGGTGACGGCTGGATCGACGTCCGTGACGTGCCGCAAGAGGCGAGACCGGACAAGAAGGAGTACTCCGTCGCCGCCGCCGGCCGGGCCGCCCTGGCCGCCTGGCTCCACGAGCCGATCCAGCCCGAGGGCATCCGGCACGAGCTCGCCGTGAAGATCCGCGGCGCGGCCTTCGACGACCCGGCCGCGCTGATCCGCGAGGTCGAACGGCACCACCTTGCGCACACCGACCGGCTCACGCGCTATCTCGCGGGGGAGCTGCGCGACTTCACCGGCCCGGACGCCCCCGCGCCGACCGACGCCGGGCGGGAGCTCCAGCACGTCGTGCTCCGCGGCGGCATCGCCTACGAGCGGATGACGATCGCCTGGCTCGAGGACGTGCTCGCCACGCTCCACCGGCTCGCCGAGCGCTGAACCCCGTATCTCACCCCCGGAACCTCACCCCCTTGATCCCTCGACTGATCCCCCGACCCGAAAGGCGGACCTCCATGGCCGACCCGCTGCTGTTCAACCCGCGCACCTACGACCCCGCGCACTTCGACCCCGAGACCCGCAGGCTGCTGCGCGCCACCGTCGACTGGTTCGAGGACCGCGGCAAGCGCAGGCTCATCGAGGACTACCGCTCCCGTGCCTGGCTCGGCGACTTCCTGGCGTTCGCCGCCAAGGAGGACCTGTTCGCGACCTTCCTCACCCCGGCCTCCGCCGCCGGCCAGGACGAACCGGACAAGCGCTGGGACACGGCACGGATCGCCGCCCTCAACGAGATCTTCGGCTTCTACGGCCTGGACTACTGGTACGCGTGGCAGGTCACCATCCTGGGTCTCGGCCCGGTCTGGCAGAGCGACAACGCCGTCGCCCGCGGCCGCGCGGCGCAGCTCCTCGGCGAGGGCGACGTGTTCGCCTTCGGCCTGTCCGAGAAGACCCACGGCGCCGACATCTACTCCACCGACATGCTGCTGGAGCCGGACGGCGAAGGCGGTTTCCGGGCCGGCGGATCCAAGTACTACATCGGCAACGGCAATGCCGCCGGTCTCGTCTCCGTCTTCGGCCGCCGCACCGACGTCGAGGGCCCCGACGGCTACGTCTTCTTCGCCGCCGACAGCCGTCACCCGGCGTACCAGCTCGTGAAGAACGTCGTCGACTCCTCCAAGTACGTCAGCGAGTTCCGTCTCGTCGACTACCCGGTCGGCGCCGACGACGTCCTGCACACCGGCCGCGCCGCCTTCGACGCCGCCCTCAACACCGTTAACGTCGGCAAGTTCAACCTCTGCACCGCCTCGATCGGCATCTGCGAGCACGCGATGTACGAGGCCGTCACCCACGCGCAGAACCGCATCCTCTACGGGCGCCCCGTCACCGCCTTCCCGCACGTGCGCCGCGAGCTGGCCGACGCCTACGTCCGCCTCGTCGGGATGAAGCTGTTCAGCGACCGCGCCGTCGACTACTTCCGCTCCGCCGGCCCCGACGACCGCCGCTACCTGCTGTTCAACCCGATGACCAAGATGAAGGTGACCACCGAGGGCGAGAAGGTCATCGACCTGATGTGGGACGTCATCGCGGCCAAGGGCTTCGAGAAGGACACCTACTTCGCCCAAGCGGCCGTCGAGATCCGCGGTCTGCCCAAGCTGGAGGGCACGGTCCACGTCAACCTGGCGCTGATCCTCAAGTTCATGCGCAACCACCTGCTGGAACCGGCCGAGTACGCACCCGTGCCGACCCGCCTCGACTCCGCCGACGACGCGTTCCTCTTCCGACAGGGGCCGGCCCGCGGTCTGGGCTCCGTACGCTTCCACGACTGGCGCCCCGCCTACGACGCGTACGCCGCCGTGCCCAATGTCTCCCGCTTCCGTGAGCAGGCCGACGCCCTGTGCGCGTTCGTCACGACCGCCGCACCCGACGAGGAGCAGAGCCGCGACCTCGATCTTCTCCTGGCCGTGGGCCAGCTGTTCGCCCTGGTCGTGCACGGCCAGCTGATCCTGGAACAGGCCCGCCTGACCGGTCTGGACGAGGACGTGCTCGACGAACTGTTCGGCGTCCTCGTGCGGGACTTCTCCGCGCACGCGGTCGAGCTGCACGGCAAGGACTCCGCCACCGCGGACCAGCAGGACTGGGCCCTCGGCGCCGTCCGGCGCCCGGTCGTCGACGCCGACCGCTCGGCGCGGGTCTGGGCGCGCGTGGAGGCGCTGGCCGGGGCGTACGAGATGGCGCCGTAACGAGGCGTGGCGCCCGTACGGACGGCTCCCGGCGACGGGAGCCGTCCGTACGACGGGCAGACGGGTCAGGTCTGCTTCGTCCAGCGCTGGGACGCCTGCCCACCGCAGGTGTTCGTCACCAGGCCGCTGGCCATGCCCAGGTCGAGGCAGCCGCCGCTGTAGTCGTTCCGCAGGCTGCCGTCCGACCCCGTACGCCACAGGAGGCTCGTGCCCGAGGAGCAGTCGCCGACGAAGACGGCCTGGCCGAGCATATTGGCGTACAGGCACCCGCCGGTCTGCTTGTTGACGAGCTTGAAACTGCCGTCGGACCTGCTCTGTACGGTCCACCGGGCGGTCGAGTCCGAGCAGTCACCGTGGTCCGAAGAGCCGTAGACCTGGGTGATGCACTCGCCGTTGTTGCCGTTGCGGTAGCGGTAGGTGCCGGAAGCGGGGGGCGCCGGCGCCGTGGGGGCCGTGGACGTCCCGCCTCCGGAGGGGCGCGGGCTGCCGGCGCCGCCCGCGTTGGCGGAGCTTCCCGGGCCTCCCGAGCCGGTCTGGGTACCGCCGTTGCCGCTCCCGCCGCCGGGGCCGGGCCCGGCAGCAGCGCCCCCCGCGCCCGCGGCCGGGGGGCCGGCCGTCCCGCCCTGTCCCTGGTCCTTGCCGTCCCCCGAGGCCTGCTCCTGGCCCGGGGAAGGTCCGGGTGACGCCGCGCCCGACGGGCTGCCGCCCGCCGTCGACGCCGTAGGGTCGGCGGGCGCCGAGACCGGCGCGCTCGGAGTTCCCTGTGCGCCGGTCCGCGGCGAGGACGCGTACGGGAGGTTCTGGATGGCGAGCGTCGTACCGCCCGCGACCACGACGACGGGGACGACGGCGAGCAGGGCGCGGGTTCGGCGGCGGCGTTCGGGCCGCTCCCGCCGCTCGGGCCGTTCGGCCGGCTCGGGACGTTCCGGACGGGCCTCGGCCGCGGGTTCCGGGCCGGGGCCCTCCTCCGGTTCCGGCTTCGTGCCCGTGAGCGGGAGCGTCGGTTCGTCGATCTCCTGCACGTTCGCGGCGAAGGCGGCCCGCTCGGTCAGGCGCTCGGTGACGGCCGCCGGCCACAGCGGTGTGCCGAACGGGCCGTGCCGGGCAGCGCGTTCGAGGAGTTCGGCGGCGGTGGGCCGGCCCTCGGGGTCCTTGTCGAGGCAGGCCGCGACGAGTTCGGCGAGTTCCGGTTCCAGCTCCCGCAACGGCCCCAGGTCGGGCTCTTCGTGGACGATGCGGTACAGCACGCCGTGCCCCGACTCGTCGCCGAAGGGCGGCTGGCCGCACGCCGCGTACGCGAGCACCGAGCCCAGCGCGAACACGTCGGTGGCGCCGCTCAACCGCCGTTTCCCCGAAGCCTGTTCGGGCGCCATGTAGGCGGGGGTGCCCACGACCATGCCGGTCCTGGTCAGCTGGCTCTGTTCGGCCGCCCGGGCGACGCCGAAGTCGATGAGGGTGAGACCGTCGAGGGTCAGCATGACATTGGACGGCTTGAGGTCCCGGTGCACCATGTCCAGCCCGTGCACCGCCGCCAGACCCGCCGCCGCCTCCCGCAGCAGCAACCACAGCGCGTGTGCGGGCAGCGGGCCGCCGTGCAGGCCGATGGCCTCCTTCAGGGTGAGGCCGGGGATGTACGCGGTGGCGAACCACGGGGGCCTTGCGGTCCGGTCGCTGGCGAGCAGCGGCGCGGTGGCCTCCGCGGGCAGCCGGGCGAGGTTGTCCAACTCGTGCCCGAAACGGCGCACGAAGTCCTCGTCCTCGCCGACGACGGAGGCGAGCAGTTGCTTGACGGCGACGTACCGGCCCTCCTGGACCCCGAGGTACACCCGCCCCATGCCGCCGGCCCCCAGCCGGCCCGCCAGCGCAATCGACCCGATCCGGGGCGGATCGCCCGCCTCCAGCGGTTCGGCTCCGCTCCCCCTCAGCTCTAACACGTCAGCCCCGCTAGAAATTGGAATCAGTTTCTAGAAATAAATCTACCTGATGAGCCACCTCGGCAACACGCCGAGGTGCGGGCGGACTTACCGGTGCCGGATCGCCTTCACCAGTCCCGCGACGAGGTTCGCCCGCTCGGTCATCGCCTCGACCACCAGGTACTCGTGGTCCGCGTGGGCGCCGCCCCCGACCGCTCCGAGGCCGTCGAGCGTGGGCACCCCCAGCGCGGCCGTGAAGTTGCCGTCGCTGCCGCCGCCGACCGCCTTGCCCTCGAGGCCGGGAAGCAGCTGCTGCGCCACGGCGAAGAGTTCGGCCGCCGCCGATTCGGGCATCGGGGGCCGGCTGACGGCTCCCTCCACCGCGATCCGCGCCTCGTCGAGATGCGGAGCCAGTGCGGCGAACGCGGATTCGATGCGTTCCGTCTCGTGGGCCGACTCGACCCGTACGTCGACGACGACGGTCGCCTCGGCGGGGACGACGTTGTCCAGGGTTCCCGCGGACGCGACGGTCGGGGTGACGGTCGTGCCGATTTCCGGTCGCCCGAGCGCCGCGATGTCCAGTACCTGGTGCGCTGCTTCGATCAGGGCGTTGACCCCGGCCGTGGGCTCCAGGCCCGCGTGCGACGCCCGGCCCGCGATGGAGACCTGGAACGTGCCGCAGCCCTTGCGGCCGGTCTTCAGGGCTCCGCCGTCAGCGGCGCCCTCGAGCACGAGTACCGCGCCGCAGGCAAGGGCTCGTTCCTCGAGGAGAGCTCGGGAGGAGCGGGAGCCGACCTCCTCGTCGGCGGTCATCAGAATCTCGACGCCCGACCGGTCTTCGAGCGTCGCCAGGCCGTGAACGGCCTGGACCAGACCGCCGAGCATGTCGAAGACCCCGGGGCCGGTCACGTGCCCGTCCTCGACCAGGAACGGGCGGCGTTCAAGGGTGCCGAGCGGGAAGACCGTGTCGTGGTGACCGAGGATCAGCACCTTGGGATCGCCGCCCCCCGACCAGTGCACGTGCGGTCCGGCTTCGCTCTCGACGAGGACGGCCTGCCCGCCGAGGCGGCTCTCGATGACCGCGGCGACCACCTTGGCCGATGCCGTCAAGGCGCCGAGATCGCGCGATGGGGACTCGGTCTCGACGAGTGTCCTGAGGTCCTCGATCATCGCGTCAACGCTCACGTGGGCGGTCTTGTGCATCGTCATGTCGCACAGGTTAGTGGTCGCCCGACCTCGAGGTAAAGAATCCTTGACATGATGTCGAGACTGCTTGACACTCCGAGTGTCTGGTTTTCTTGACATGGGGGAGTGGGAGCGGGAAGTGACAGTCGAGGAGAAACGTGCCTGGAGCATGCTGGTGGTCGCGGTCGCGTCGTACGCCGCGTACCTGTGGGTGGTACTGAGCCGCCCCGCGGCGGTGCCGCTGACCCGGGCGCCTTACGTGGAAGCCCTGTTGTGGAGCGTCGGCCTGGCGATCGCCGCCTCGATCGCCGCCCACATCGTGATCGCCGCCTTCTCGCAGCGGGAGGCGAACGTCAAGGACCAGCGTGACCGCGAGATCCACCGCTTCGGTGAGTACGTGGGACAGTCGCTGGTCGTGATCGGCGCGGTGGCCGGCCTGGTCCTGGCGATGGCCGAGGCCGCTCCGTTCTGGATCGCCAATTGCATCTACCTGGCCTTCGTCCTGTCGTCGGTGCTCGGCTCGGCGGTCAAGGTCATCTCCTACCGGTTCGGTTTCCACCCGTGGTGAAGGCGACGAGGGTCACCAACACCATCAGGGCCCAGCGCTTCGCCCACGGCGAGATGACCCAGGCCGAGCTCGCCCGCCGCATCGGAGTGAGCCGGCAGACCGTCATCGCCATCGAACAGGGCCGCTACTCGCCGTCGCTGGAGATGGCCTTCCAGATCGCCCGGGTGTTCGGCGTTCCCCTCGACAGCGTCTTCCAGTACTCGGCCCAACCGGGCAGCTCGGACCACACCGGCACAGAGGGAGACACCTCATGAGAGCCATCGTCCACGACGTCTACGGAACACCCGACGTCCTGCGCCTCGACGAGATCGACCAGCCCGTGCCCGGCCGGGGCGAGGTGCTGCTGCGCGTAGGGGCGGCCGGCGTCGACCAGGGCGTCTGGCACCTGATGGCGGGCATGCCCTACGCGATCCGCGCGGCGGGCTTCGGCCTGCGGGCACCCAAGCAGCGCGTGAGGGGTCTGGACGTCGCGGGCCGTGTGGAGGCCGTCGGCCCGGACGTCACCCGCTTCCGGCCCGGCGACGAGGTGTACGGCACCTGCACCGGCTCCTTCGCGCAGTACGCGTGCGCCAAGGAGGAAGAGCTGGCTCCCCGTCCGGCCCGGCTCACGCCCGAACAGGCGGCGGTCGTCACGATCTCCGGGTGCACCGCCCTCCAGGCCCTGCGCGCCGGCCGGCTGAAGCCCGGCGGGCGGGTCCTGGTGATCGGGGCCTCGGGTGGGGTGGGCACCTACGCCGTACAACTGGCCAAGGCCCTGGGGGCCGCTCACGTCACCGGGGTGTGCAGCGCCTCCAAGGCGGACCTGGTCCGCTCCCTCGGCGCCGACGAGGTCGTCGACTACGCCCGCGAGGACCCCACCGACGGCGTCCACCGCTACGATCTCGTCCTCGACATCGCGGGCAACCGACCCCTGCACCGGCTCCGCCGGGCCCTGACCCCGCGCGGGACCCTGGTCATGGTCGGCGGCGAGACCGACGGCCGCTGGCTCGGCGGCTACCACCGCCAGTTGTGGGCCCTGCTGCTGTCGCCCTTCGTCCGCCAGCAGTTGCGGGGACTCGCCTCCACCCCGAACCCCGAGGACCTGCGCGCCCTCGGGGAGTTCATCGAGTCCGGCTCGCTGACCCCGGTCCTCGACCGTACGTACCCGCTGGCCGAAGTCCCCGACGCAGTACGCCGCCTGAGGTCCGGTCACGCACGGGGCAAGATCGCGATCAGCCTGTGACGGGCATTCGTGCGGGCGCTCCGGCGCAGCTGAGGCGGTCGGCGGTGACGGGGGCGCCGTCGACGGTGTTGCGGTCGTAGGTGACCGTCTTGACCAGGACGGGCCGGGTGGCGACGCTGACGTCGAAGACGTTGTCCAGCTTCGGGTCGGGCCGCAGGCGGGCGCCGGGCAGGGCGGCCGCGAGGGTTGCGGCGTCCTCCTCCCGCCCGGGGGGATGGCTGATGACCGGCGGACCGGCGGGACGTACCGGCGGTGCGGACTGCGTGGCGGTGACGGCGAAGCCGGTCGCGCGCAGGGCCGCGGCCACGGTGTCGTCGTCCACACGGACCGCGATGTTCGCCGGGTTGCTCGAGACCGGTGTTTCCGGGACGGGCTGGATGCGCGTGTCCCCGGTGATGGAGCGGTCCGCGCCGAGAGCGTCCCACAGCGCCGCGGATCGGGGCTCGTCCCACACCAGGGTGGAGCCCACGCCGGGTACCCGGTGGTCGAAGAGGCGGATCGGGACGGTCGCGAACTCGGTGCGGTCCGTGCGCAGACGGCCGAGTGCCCAGCCGATGCGGATCAGGTCGGACAGGCCGGTGCCCTCGCCGGTGCGTACGGACTTCAGCAAGGCCCGGGCGGTGCGCGCCGTGTTGACGGGTCCGTCCAGGGCGCCCTCGGCGGTGAGGCGGGCCAGGAGGTCGGTGACCACGCGCTGCTGCCGGCGGACGCGGCCGAGGTCTCCGGGCCGCTGGTTGACGTGCCGGGCCCGGACGTAGCGCAGCGTGTGGTTGCCGTCGGTGCGGTGGACACCCGAGGGGATGTCGAGGCCGGAGTTCTCGTCCTGGAGCGGCCTGTCCGTGCACACGGTCGCGCCGCCGAGGTTGTCGACGGCCTGCTCGAAGCCGGTGAAGCCGGTCTCCAGGAAGTGGTCGACGTGCAGGCCGGTCGCCTTCTCGACGGTGCGCACCGTGAGCGGGCCGCCGCCGATCTTGTACGCGCCGTTGATCTTTCCCCACCGGGCGGGGCCGGTGTCGCCGGCGGGGCGTGCGTACTCGACGTAGGAGTCACGCGGGATGGACACGACACTCGCGCGGCGCTGGTCCTGCGACAGGTGCACGAGCATCATCACGTCGGTGCAGTTGCACCCCTCGCCGCCCACGTGCAGCCGGCGTTTCTCGGCGGCGGAGAGGCCGGCGCGGCTGTCGACCCCCACGACGAGGATGTTCGTACCCCGGCCCGGACCCTCCCGGTCGGCCGAGACGGCCTGCGGGCCCAGGAGGGTGCCGGAGCCGAGGGTTGCCAGCAGGGTGAGAGCAACAGTGAGACGACGCACGCACATCCCCAAAATCGTCCGAATCGCTAACGAAACGGACAGTAGTGGGTCGATGTGCGAGCGACGGGGCTACGCGCCGGGAGCCGCCGCCTCATTGGCGTAGTGGAAGCGGCGCCCGGCTGCTGGCCGGCTACTGGCTTGCTACTGCCCTGCGCGGCCGCTCGCGAGCGGCCACTCGCGGTTGAGGGTGCCCAGCGGGATGCGGTGCTGGAAGACCGGCGTGCCGAACAGGGACAGCTCGAAGTGGAGTTGTCCGCTCAGATCGAAGCCGCCGTACAGCGCCCAGGATCCGTTCACCGCGCTCTTGCCGTCGGTGGACGCGGTCGCCTTGACCTCGGCCTCGCCGCGCACATAGGGGGCGAAGTCGGCGCTGACGCCGACGGCCCCGTACAGGCCGACGGAAGCCTCGGCGCCGAGAGCGCCCTTGACCCGCCCGGCGGCGGTGACGCTGGCCTTCACCGGGGAGCTCTGCACGGCCGAGGTGCTGACCGGAGTCCAGCCCTGCCCCGACGCGTAACTGCCGCCGACCCGGAAGTCGCCCTTGACGTCCTGCTGGACGTCGACGGTGACGCGGCCGTCCGCCTCCACCTGGACGTAACAGGTCAGGTCGAGGTTGACGACGACGGGCACGGGGCCCACCTGGATGACGGGGGTGCTGTGCAGCTTGGCGAACGGGATCCGCTTGGGCGCGTCGCCGGTGCTCGCGGCGGCGCGGCCTTTGAGCGCCCACTGGGAGGACCAGTCGCCGCTCATGCCGAGGAAGGCGGACTTCGGGCCGAAGGTGCCGCCCGAGCTGCCGTCGTACGAGAACTCCACCCGGGGGGCGAGCTGGACGAAGCCGGACACCGAGGCGCCGGCCGAGGCGGGGGCGTCCTTGGCGGTGTCCACCGCGGCGTTCACGTCCAGCCGCAGGGTGCCGAGGGGCAGTGTCGCGCCCTGGGGCCCGAACCGCGCGCCCTGGCTCTTCGCCCAGGAGAAGGTGACGCCCTTCATCAACGGCTCGACGGTGACCGAGGACGGGTCGACCGGGACCTTCCCGTCGGCCTTGTCGTCGTCGAGGACGGAGGCCAGCGTAGTGGCGGCGGTCTTCACCTCGGTGCCGCGGTCGGTCTTTCCGACGACCTCGGTGACCTTCGCGAGCAGGCCGTCGGGGGCGCCGGGCGCCGGTGCGCTGGCGATGACGTCGCCCACCGCCACGGGCTTGTCGGGTGCGGGGGAGTGGCTGGGCGAACCGGTCGGCTTCTGGGCTGCTGCCGTGGATATGACGGCCCGTCCGCTCGCCTTGTCGTACGAGGCGACCTGGAGCGAGGACTTCTCGGGCCGGCCCTTGCCGCCGCCGGTGCGGGCCACGGCCGTCGGCGCGGACGATCCCTGCGGCGCGGCGGTCACGTCGAGCTGCTGTGTGCCGTCGGCGGCCGGCGCGGTGGTGGCGGCGCTTCCCGGTGCGGCCGCGCCGGTGTTGTGTGCGGGCGAGGAGCAGCCGGTGGCGGCAAGCGCCAGGGTGGTCAGGCCGGGGAGCAGGAGGCGTCTGGCGAGCGTGCGCACGGAGATGTGACCTTCGTGTGGGGGAGGGAGGGGGCGTTACCCGTAAGTAACGTGAAGGTTGATCATGCCATGGGCGCACTGCGGCAGTCATCTTGAGATCTGGCCAACTCACTTGAGACACAAGATGGTTGAGGCTTCATTCACGTGGGGTGGCGGCGCGGCGGGGCCGGGCTACACCACGTCACCCGCCGCGAGGGCTCTTTCCGCGCTGTTGATGAGCTCCTTGTAGGTGAGGATCTCGATCCGGTTCAGGTGCGACGTGTGAATGCGCAGGGCCTCGTTGATTTCCTTTTCGTCGACTTCCGGCTGACTCAGCGGATGCCCGATGAGAATGATCGCGCTTGCGCGCCGGGTGTCGATGCCGAACTCCATCGATATGCGTTCTCGATTCTCATCCAAGCCGACAAGGTAGTTGATGGCTTGACCCACGGCATCATTCACCTCTCTCCTGGGCACCCAGGAGCCCCGGTGTTCCTTCACCAGCTTCACCGCCGCGGCTTGTTTCAGCTCGACTATCTGAAGCGAGCCGTCGCCACGGATCAACGGGATGTCGACTTCGTCCCCGGGTACCAGCCTCCGTTGCTGGGCCTCACCGATGAAGCGTCCGCCGAACACCCAGTACATCCCGTTCAACGCCCGCTGCAAAGCGTGTTCGGACGCAGTGGCGTCTTCAGCCACCCGGCGCAGCTCGCGGAGATGGGCCGCTCGGCGCTGTAGTTCTGCTGCACGCAAGACTGTTCGTCCGTCTTCGTCTGCTGCAAGGACGGCGAGGGCCTCAGGAGACGACATGATGCGGTGGGCAGCTTCCGCCGGATCCGTGACTTCAACTCGGTTCTTCAATACGCGCTCCGTCCACAGTGCACGCTCGGCGATCCCGCGAGGTATGTGGTAACGCGCCGGATCATCCACGGGGGCTTGCATGAACCGGGCGTCCTGGCCCAGCTTGCGCACGTGCTCCAGAACCTCCGCGACAACAGCTCCAGGATGTTCACTCAGGTACTTCTCGGCTTCGGTGCACCAGAGCTCGTTGATCCTGGCCACGGTCCTCGCGATGGAATCGAGCCCCAGCTTGTCTCGCGGGCCCTGATCCCGGTAGTGCAACCGGTACTTCTCCTCGTAATCGGGCCTGAGGAGTCGCCCTTCCGTGTAATGGAGGGCGTCTTGCAGGGACCTTACGATCTCCCATTCGTCTGCTGTTGCCGCCGAGGTCCGCGCCCGGGCGAGAAGTTCCGTCAGCCGCTTTCCTCCCCTTCGCTTTCCGCCGGTGCCGGACCGTACGTGACGCAGGGCAGCCATGACCGCGCTCTGCACGGTCTCCGCCGTTGCGGCAGAGAGGATCTTGCCGAGGTGGAGCTCGAGAGCCATGTCGGATCGTGTGGACATGAGCAGGATTCTGACTCAGGGGTCTGACAGGCCGGTCCAGCCGGGCCTCACCCCCGCAGTCGTCGCTCCACCGCGCCATCACCCCAGAAACGACAACCGGACCTGCCGCCGCGGGTTGTCCCGGTTGGTGTCGACCAGCACCACCGACTGCCAGGTCCCCAGCGCGAGCTCGCCGCCGAGCACCGGCAGCGTCATGTGCGGTGGCACGAACGCGGGCAGTACGTGGTCGCGGCCGTGCCCGGGGGAGCCGTGCCGGTGCCGCCAGCGGTCGTCGGCGGGCAGCAGCGTGCGGAGCGCCTCCAGCAGGTCCTCGTCGCTGCCGGCGCCCGTCTCGATGACGGCCAGCCCCGCCGTCGCGTGCGGGGTGAACACGTTGAGCAGGCCGTCCCGACGCCGGGCGGCCGCCCCCAGGAACTCCGTACAGGCGGCGGTCAGGTCGTGCACGGTCTCCGACGCGCCGGTGACGACCTCGATGGTGCGGCTGGTGAAGGTGTCTGCCATCCGTCCATCGTCTCGCGGCAACGGGTGCGCGCCGGGGCCGCCGCACCGGGCGAGGTGCGTCGCGGGAGGCTCCGGTGTGCGGCCGATCCGCTGAAATCCGGCCGCGCCGCGCATCGTCAGGCGTCCGTGCGGGCAGCCAGCCACTGTGGCTCGCCCCGTCCCCCGCCCGCAGAGCCGGCCCGCGACGTCCCCCGTGGCCGCCGTGGCTCCCGTGCCCGTCCGTCCGCCGTCCGCCCGGCACGCGCTCGTCGCCGGGTCCGTCGGCAACTTCGTGGAGTGGTACGAGTTCGGCGTCTACGGCTCCTTCGCCACCGTCATCGCCGCCCGCTTCTTCACCCCCGACGGCGGCGACCGTGCCGAGGCGCTCATCGCGACCTATGCCGCCTTCGCCATCGCCTTCTTCTTCCGCCCGCTGGGCGCCCTGATCTTCGGACGGCTCGCGGACCGGGCGGGCCGCAGGCCCGCGCTCGTCCTCGCCGTCGCCCTGATGACCGGCGCGACCACCCTGATCGGAGTACTGCCCGCGTACTCCACCGCCGGCGCCGTCGCACCGTGGCTGCTGACCCTGCTGCGCAGCATCCAAGGACTGTCCGCCGGGGGCGAGTTCGGTGGAGCCGTGAGCCTCCTGACCGAGACCGCACCGCCTGGCCGGCGCGGCCGCCACGGTGCCTGGCAGTCGTTCACCGTCGCCCTCGGGCTCCTCACGGGCGCGGGCGTCGCCGTCGGCCTGGCGACCCTGCTCTCCGAGAGCGACCTGTACGCGTGGGGCTGGCGCATCCCCTTCCTGCTCGCCCTGCCGCTGGGCGCCGTCGCGCTGTGGTTGCGGCTGCGGCTGCCGGAGACCGCGGGACCCTCGAACCGGGCGGACGTCCCGGGCCGGGCGGACCTCACAGGCCGGGCAGACGCCCCAGGCCGCGCCGACACGGCGCGCGCCGTCGTCCTCGGCGTCGGCCGCATCATGGGCTGGTCCGCGGCCGGCTACACCTTCCTCGTCGTGCTGCCCTCCTACCTCCAGGCCACTCTCGGCACCACCTTCCAGCAGGCCCTGGCCGCCACCTTCGTCGCCAACCTCGGATTCGCCGCCGCGATCCTCCCCGCCGGAACACTCAGCGACCGGGTGGGCCGGCGTACCGTCATGCTCACCGGCAGCATCCTCGTCGTCCTGACCGCCGTACCGCTCCTGCACCTCCTGCGCGACCCGGGCACATCCGTCGCGGCGAAGGCAGCACTGCTGGCGGCGGCCGGCGCGATGATCGGACTCCTGGCCGGGCCGGGCCCCGCCCTGCTCGCGGAGATGTTCCCGACGCGCGTGCGCAGCACCGGGCTGGGCCTGGCCTACGCGCTCTCCAACGCCGTCTTCTCCGGATGCGCGGGCCTGATCGTCACCACGCTCGTACGGCACACCGGGAACCCGGACATTCCCGCGCTCTACGCGGCGGGCGCCTGCGCGCTGGCCGTCCCCGCCCTGCTCACCCTGCGCCCCGACGACCACCTGAGGCCCCTGCGATGACCCACCACGCCGCGCCGCCCGCACCGCAAGCCGCGCAGACCACCGTCATCGGCCTGATGTCCGGCACTTCCTGCGACGCCGTCGACGCCGCGGCCGCCCGCATCACCCGGGACGGCTCCGAACTGCGCCTCACCCCGCTCGGCATGGTCAGCGAGCCGTACGACGACGAGCTGCGCCACGCGCTCGCGGCAGCGCTCCCGCCCGGGCGCACCACCCTCGCCGACGTGTGCCGCCTCGACACCCGGATCGGGCAGTCGTTCGCCCGTCTCGCCGCCCGGGCCGATCGCGAACTCTGCGCGGGCCGGGCCGAACTGATCGCCTCCCACGGCCAGACCGTCTTCCACTGGGCGGACGGCGGCCTCGTCCACGGGACCCTGCAACTCGGCGAACCCGCGTGGATCGCGGAGGCGACCGGACTCCCCGTCGTCTCCGGCTTCCGGACCCGGGACATCGCCGCCGGCGGCCAGGGCGCACCCCTGGTCGGCCTGATCGACCGCATGCTGCTGCGCGGACACCCCGGCGTACCGGCCGCGCTGAACGTCGGCGGCATCGCCAACGCCACCGTGCTCACCCCGGACGGCACCCCGGCGGCCTTCGACTCCGGGCCCGGCAACGCCCTTCTCGACGCCGCCGCCCGCCACCTCACCGCCGGGCGCCTCGACCGCGACACCGACGGCCGCCTGGCGGCCCGCGGCACCGTCCACCGGCCGCTGCTCGACCGCCTGCTCGCCGAGCCGTACTACGTGCTGCCCGCGCCCAAGACCACCGGCCGGGAGCTGTTCCACTCCGGCTACCTGCGTACGGCCCTGGACGCGGTCGGCCCGCTCTCCACCCCCGACGTCCTCGCCACCCTCACCCGGCTCACCGCCCGCACCGTCGCCGACGCGCTGCGCCCGTTCGGGGTCACCGAGGTGCTGGCCTCCGGCGGCGGCACGCGCAACCCCGTCCTGATGACCGCACTTCGCCAGGAACTCGGTGCCGCGGTACGGCTGCGCACCTCGGACGCGGTGGGGCTGCCCAGCGCCGCCAAGGAGGCGTACGCCTTCGCCGTACTGGGCTACCTCACCCTGCACGGCCTGCCGGGCACCGTGCCGCAGTGCACGGGCGCGGCGGGCCCCCGGGTCCTCGGCAGCCTCACGCCGGGCCGTACGCCGCTCCGTCTGCCCCCGCCGCTGACGCAGGCGCCCCGCACCCTGACGGTCACCCCGCCACCGGCTGCCTCGCCTGCGCCGGCGCCCTGGCGGTGACCATCACGCCGGCGATCAGGCCCGCGAGCAGGAGGGTGCCGACCTCCCACCAGAGGCCGTCGGCGTAGCCGCGCAGCAGCTCCTGGGCCTGATCATCCGGTGACGCATGGGCGAGGCGGGCGGTCATGAAGCTCGTGAGCAGCGCCGTGCCGATCGCCTCGCCCACCTGCTGGGCCGTGATGACGGTGGCCGAGGCTGCGCCGGAGTGCTGCGGAGCGATGGCGGCGGTCGCGGTGGCGAAGACCGGAGTGAAGGCCAGACCGGTGCCGAAGCCGGCGAGGAGCATGCCGGGCAGCACCTGGATCGGGTAGGCGCCGCCGGCCTCGAGTCCCGTCAGGAGCAGCAGCCCGACAGCCGTGATCACCAGGCCCGACACGATCAGGACCCGGGGCGCGGTGCGGTGCAGCAGGCGGGCGGAGACCTGGGTGGAGCCGATGACGGCAGCCGCGGCCATGGGCAGGATCAGCACCCCGGCCATGGCCGGGGCGTAGCCGAGTACGTAGTGCAAATAGAAGGACAGGACGGGCAACAGGGAGAGGACGCCGATGCCGGCCAGGAGCACCACGAGGATGCAGCCGACGCGGTTGCGGTCCTGGAGGACGTACGGCGAAAGCAGGGGGCTGGACGTCCTGGTCTGCCACCACAGGAAGGCCACGAGCAGCAGGGTGCCCGCCGCGAGCAGGACCAGGGTCAGGGGGGTGGTCCAGCCGCGCTGCCGGGCATCGCCGAGGCCATAGACGAGGGCGGCGAGTCCCAGCGAGCCGAGCAGCACGCCGGGCCCGTCGAAGCGGGCGCCGGTGCGCCCCGGGCGATCGGGCAGCAGGGCGTTGGCGAGGATCAGCGCGATCACGGCGAAGGGGATGCACGCGTACTGGGTCCAGCGCCAGCTCAGTGTCTCGGAGAGCCAGCCGCCGGTGAGCAGCCCGAGCGCCCCGCCGCCGACGGTGATCGCGGCGTAGATCCCGAAGGCCCGGGCGCGTTCCTTCGGGTCGGTGAAGCCGGTGGCCACCAGGGACAGTGCGGACGGTGTGAGCAGGGCGGCGGAGGCGCCCTGCAGGGCGCGGGCCGCGATCAGCAGAGCGGGGTCGCCGGCCGAGCCGCCGAGCGCGGAGGCCACCGCGAAGCCGGCCAGGCCGATGACCAGGGTCCGTTTGGCCCCCACGAGGTCGGCGATGTGCCCGCCGAGCAGCAGCATCCCGGCGAAGGCAACCAGGTAGGCGCTGATCGCCGGGCTCAGGTCGTCGGCGTGGAGGTCGAGCTCGGCCTGGACGATCGGGATCGCCATGTTGAAGGTCGTCGCGTCGAGCAGCACCAGCAGCTGCGTCAGGGCGATCACCACCAGGCTCCCCCAGCGCCTGGGGTGCGGGGACGCCGGGTCCTGGAAGGTGGCCGGGGACGGGGGCGGCCCGAAGCCCTGCGCAGGCACGAAGTGCGCCGGGGCGGTCGGCGCGTACGCGGGCGGCGGGGGCAGCGGCTGGGCGGAGGGGCTGCGGGGGTCCGGGTGTGCGGCGGGGGCCCCGGCGAGGGCTTCAGCGGGTGCGGCGGGTGCGGCGGGGGCGTAGTCCAGCAACTGGGCGGCATGGCGGCCGAGTTGCGCCAGCACCGCACCCGGCAGCCACTCCGAGGCCTGATCCGGTGTCGTGCGCGCGGCCACCTGCTGCGGGGTGGGCCGCTTGGCCGGGTCCTTGTCCAGACATGCGCGGACGAGATCGACCAGCGTCTCCGGTACACCGGTCAGGTCCGCCTCCTCCTCGGCGACCCGGAAGAGGTGGGCGTTCAGACCGGTGTCCGTGGCGCCGAACAGATGGCGTCCGGTGGCGGCGTAGACGAGGACGGCGCCCAGGCAGAAGACATCGCTGGCGGGGGTGAGTTCAAGGCCGCGGACCTGTTCCGGCGACATGAAGCCGGGGGAGCCGATCAGCATGCCGGTGCGGGTGTGCAGGCTGTCCCCGGCGAGGCTGTCCATCGCCCGCGCGATGCCGAAGTCGATGACGCGGGGGCCGTCGACGGTGACGAGGACGTTGGACGGCTTCAGGTCGCGATGGATCAGGCCCGCGTCGTGTACGGCCTGCAGGGCGAGGGCGAGCCGGTTGGCGAGGGTGTGGACCGAGTGCTCGGGCAACGGCCCGAAGTCCTGGGCGACCACGGTGTGCAGGTCCGGCCCCGGGATGTACTGGGTCGCCACCCAGGGCACGGCCGCCTCGGGGTCGGCGTCGAGCACGTCCGCCGTCCAACTCCCGCCCACCCGCCGGGCGGCGGCCACTTCGCGGGCGAAGCGCCTGCGGAACTCCGGGTGCCCGGCGTGCTCGGCCTGCACGACCTTCACGGCCACGGTGCGTCCGCCCTCGGAACGACCCAGATAGACCAGACCCATGCCGCCCGCGCCCAGCCGGGCGATCAGGCGGTACGGGCCGATGCGGGTCGGGTCTTCTGCGATCAACTGGTCCACGGGAAAAAGGTAGGCCAACTATCCGACAGGGGTGGGGTCATCACGCGAATCGTGTGCGCTCCACCTCCGCAAACGCGTGCCGGAGCTACTCTCCGGACATGGAACGCGCAGAGGTCATCAAGCGAGTCATCGGAATCCTCACCGAAGCCCAGGAGATCCGCCGAGCGGTGGTGGCGGGAGAGGACGACGACACCCCGGAAACGGAAGCAGGGGTGGTCACCCAGCTGCTGAACGAGATGCTGCCCTCGATCAGCGTGCCGGCCGAGTCCTCCCCGCAGCAGGTGGCGCGCCTGGTCGCGGAGGCCCTCGGACCGGCCCTGCACACGATGGTCGCCGGGTTCAGCCTGGCCTTCACCAGCCTGGCCATGGCGCACGACAGCGGTCGTACGGACGTCTCCTCGCTCGAGGTCCTCCAGGAACTCGCCCTCGAGGTGGAGGCGGGGACCTACGACGAGGACTCCTAGGACAGGGCCTGGCCGGTGAAGGGAGAATGCCGGCATGAAGATGACCGGACAGGCCCTCAACCGTGCGACTCTCGCCCGACAGTTGCTGCTCGGCCGCGAGTCCCTCGACGTCGCGGACGCGGTGCGCCGGGTGGTCGCCCTGCAGGCGCAGGAGCCCGCCTCACCGTACGTCGCGCTGTGGAACAGGCTGAGCGGTTTCGACCCGGCGGGCCTCGACGCGGCCCTGAGCGGTCACCGAACGGTCAAGGCGACCCTGATGCGGCTCACCCTGCACGCGGTCCACGCCGAGGACTACCGGCACTTCCGGGAGGCCATGGAACCGACCCTGCGCGGCTCCCGGCTCGGCGACTCCCGTTTCACGGCATCCGGGCTCAGCGCCGATGAGGCCGGAGTGCTGGTCGGCGATCTGCTGGGGTACGCGGACCAGCCCCGCACCGTCGCCGAGATCGGGGGCTGGCTCGGGGAACGACTCGGCGCACCGATGGAGTCGGCGGCCCAGCGGATGCTGCGGCAGTACGCGCCGCTGTGGCACGCGCCCACGGGAGGGCCCTGGTCGTTCGAGACCCGGCCCTCGTACGTCGCGGCGGGAGCGCGACCGGTCCTGGCCGATGCCGACGCCGCGGCCGGCGGCCTGCAGATCCTGATCCGCCGCTACCTGGAGGGCTTCGGGCCGGCGTCGGTGGCGGACATGGCGCAGTTCGCGCTGGTCCAGCGGGCCCGGGTCCGCGCGGCGGTGCACGCGCTCGGCGACGGACTCGAGCAGCTGGAAGGCCCGGACGGCACGGTGCTGTACGACCTCCCCGGCGCACCACGGCCGACGGAGGACACTCCCGCCCCACCCCGGCTGATGGCCATGTGGGACAGCATCCTGCTGGCCTACGCCGACCGCAGCCGCGTCATTCCGCCCGCCTACCGCAAGCACGTGATCCGCGTGAACGGCGATGTACTGCCCACCCTGCTGGTCGACGGCCACGTCGCCGGTGTGTGGCGCCCCGTCGGCGGCGGGATCGAGGCCGCTGCCTTTCACCCCCTGCCGGAGGACACCTGGGAGGTACTGGCCGCGGAGGCCGGAGCGCTCGTCTCGTTCCTCGCTTCCCGCGACCCAAGGGCCTACCGGCGCTACGACCACTGGTGGACCAAGGGCCTCCCGGCCGCGGAGACCCGGCTGCTCGGCGGCGACCGAGCCGCCGGGTTCCGCGAGGGTGCCGGTCAGGCGCCGACGTAGGCCGCGAGGTGCTCGCCGGTGAGGGTGGGGCGGGTGGCGACGAGGTCGGCGGGGGTGCCCTCGAAGACGATCAGGCCGCCGTCGTGGCCGGCGCCGGGGCCGAGGTCGATGATCCAGTCGGCGTGCGCCATGACCGCCTGGTGGTGCTCGATGACGACGACCGACTTGCCGGAGTCGACGAGCCGGTCCAGCAGGCCGAGCAGGTGTTCCACGTCGGCGAGGTGCAGGCCGGTGGTCGGTTCGTCGAGGACGTAGACCCCTCCCTTCTCCGACATGTGGGTGGCCAGCTTGAGCCGCTGCCGCTCGCCGCCGGACAGCGTGGTGAGCGGCTGGCCGAGGCTGAGGTAGCCGAGGCCCACGTCGGCGAGGCGGTCGAGGATCTTGTGCGCGGCCGGCGTGTGCGCTTCGCCGCTGCCGAAGAACTCCTCGGCCTCCGTCACGGACATCGCGAGCACCTCGCTGATGTCGCGGCCGCCGAGGTGGTACTCCAGGACCGAGGCGTCGAACCGCTTCCCCTCGCAGTCCTCGCAGGTGGTGGCGACGCCCTGCATGATCGCCAGGTCGGTGTAGATGACGCCGGCGCCGTTGCAGGTCGGGCAGGCGCCCTCGGAGTTGGCGCTGAACAGCGCCGGCTTCACCCCGTTGGCCTTGGCGAACGCCTTGCGGATCGGGTCGAGCAGCCCGGTGTAGGTGGCCGGATTGCTGCGCCTGGAGCCGCGGATCGGGCTCTGGTCGATCGACACCACGCCCTCGCCGGGCGCCCCCGACCGGTGTGGCAGTGAGCCGTGGACGAGTGAGCTCTTGCCGGAGCCGGCGACCCCGGTGATGACGGTCAGCACCCCGAGCGGGATGTCGACGTCCACGTCGCGCAGGTTGTTCGCCGTCGCGCCGCGGATCTCCAGCGCGCCGGTGGACTTGCGCACCGTCTCCTTGAGGGAGGACCGGTCGTCGTAGTGGCGGCCGGTGGTGGTCCCGCTGGCCCGCAGCCCCTCGACGGTGCCCTCGAAGCAGACGGTGCCGCCCGTCGTTCCGGCGCCGGGGCCGAGGTCGACGACGTGGTCGGCGATCGCGATCGTCTCCGGCTTGTGCTCCACGACGAGCACGGTGTTGCCCTTGTCCCGCAGCCGCAGCAGCAGGTCGTTCATGCGCTGGATGTCATGGGGGTGCAGGCCGATGGTGGGCTCGTCGAAGACGTAGGTGATGTCGGTGAGGGCCGAGCCGAGGTGGCGGATCATCTTGACGCGCTGCGCCTCTCCGCCCGACAGCGTGCCCGCGGGCCGCTCCAGCGCGAGATAGCCGAGGCCGATCTCCACGAACGAGTCGAGGGTCTGCTGGAGCGCGGTGAGCAGCGGCGCCACCGTCGGCTCCTCGAGGCCGCGGACCCATTCGGCGAGGTCGCGGATCTCCATCGCGCAGGCGTCGGCGATGCTGATCTTCTTGATCTTCGACGTGCGGGCGCCCTCGCTGAGCCGGGTGCCGTCGCACTCGGGGCAGGTGGTGAAGGTGACGGCCCGCTCCACGAACGCCCTGATGTGCGGCTGCATCGCCTCCTTGTCCTTGGACAGGAACGACTTCTGGATCTTGGGGATCAGCCCTTCGTAGGTGAGGTTGATGCCGTTGACCTTGACCTTGGTCGGCTCGCCGTAGAGGAAGTCCTGCATCTCCTGCTTGGTGAACCGGCGGATCGGCTTGTTCGGGTCGAGGAAGCCCGACTGGGCGTAGAGCCCCACCGTCCACTGGCTGTCCGACTTCCAGCCGGGGATGGTGAACGCGCCTTCGGCGAGCGACTTGGAGTCGTCGTAGAGCTGGGTGAGGTCGATGTCGGAGACCTTGCCCCGGCCCTCGCAGTGCGTGCACATGCCGCCGGTGCGCTCGTAGGTCGCTCTCACCGCCTTCTTGTTGCCCTTCTCGACGGTGATCGCACCGGTCGCCCGGACCGAGGCGGTGTTGAAGGAGTACGCGCTGGGCGGGCCGATGTGCGGCTTGCCGAGCCGGCTGAAGAGGATGCGCAGCATCGCGTTGGCGTCGGTGGCGGTGCCGACCGTGGAGCGCGGGTCGGCACCCATCCGCTGCTGGTCGACGCTGATCACGGTCGTCAGTCCGTCGAGTACGTCGACCTCGGGCCGTGCCAGGTTCGGCATGAAGCCCTGCACGAAGGAGCTGTAGGTCTCGTTGATCAGCCGCTGCGACTCCGCGGCGATCGTGTCGAACACCAGCGAGCTCTTGCCCGAGCCCGACACGCCGGTGAACACCGTCAGCCGACGCTTCGGGATCTCGATGCTGACGTCCTTGAGGTTGTTCTCGCGCGCGCCGTGCACGCGGATCAGATCGTGGCTGTCGGCATCGTGCGGCGCAGGCGACTGCGTGTCCGACCTCGTGACCTTGCTCATCGTGTCTCCATCTGTCGGGAGGGGGCCGCTCGCGCGGCCCCCTTCGGTGTCGCCTGGCTCGATCCGGCCGGGTTCGAGCAGCACGTCCGGTTCTACTTCGTCGGCGCGATCATGGCAACGACGTAACGGGCAGCGGCTACCGCTTGCGGGGCTGGGCGAAGCGGATCATGTTGCCGGACGGGTCGCGGAAGGCGCAGTCGCGCACGCCGTAGTGCTGGTCGATCGGTTCCTGCAGGACCTCGCCGCCGGCGGCCCGCACCTTTTCGAAGGTGGCGTCGACATCGTCGGTGGAGAAGATCACGCCGCGCAGCAGGCCCTTGGCCAGCAGGTCCGTCATGGCCTGGCGGTCGGCCGCCGAGGCGTTGGGGTCGGCGAGCGGCGGCTCGAGGACGATCTCCACGTCCGGCTGCGCGGGCGACCCGATGGTCACCCAGCGCATCCCCTCGTATCCGACGTCGTTGCGCACCTCGAGGCCGAGGGCGTCGCGGTAGAAGGCGAGGGCCTTGTCGTGGTCGTCGACTGCGATGAAGCACTGAGAGAGTGTGATGTCCATGCCGTCGACGCTACGAGGTGGCGGTGGAATGCGCTTCTCCGATCCTGACCGGTTCTCCCCGGGTGGGTACCAGGGCGCTCGACCCGTATCGTAGCTTCACGCCAACTATCCTTTATCTCAGGCGAGTTGCCGTTTCGCTGACCTATGTTCCCTGGGGCACGCCCATTCGCCCCAGGAGGTCAGATTGCAGTCCAGGCGCTTCCTCGCCTTATCCCGCCTGATACGCCGTTCCCACCTGCTCATAGCCTTCGGCCTCGGCTCGCTCCTGCTCGGTTCGACGCCGTGGCTCGGGGTCGCGAGCACGGCGGCCGGCCGCGCCCCGGAGCCCCGGTCCGCCCCCGTACCTCTCGACCAGCAGACGGCGGCGCAGTCACCGCACCACGGCATCGCGCCGGCGAACGCCATGGAGCCAACAGCTCCGGTTCTCGACCGCACCGGCTGGACGGCCACGGCGAGCGACGAGGAGACCAGCGGCGAGAACGGGCGCGCGGCCAACGTGCTCGACGGCAACACCGGAACCATCTGGCACAGCAAGTGGACCGGTACTCCAGCCCCGCTGCCGCACAGCATCACCATCGACATGCAGCGCACGACCGTCGTCTCCGCACTCGTCTACCACCCCCGCACCAACGGACCCAACGGACGCGTCGGTGAGTACGGCATCAGCCTCAGTACGGACGGACGGAGCTGGGGAAGTCCGGTCGCCACCGGCACGCTCGCGGACGATGCCGCCGCCAAGACCCTCGGGTTCGCCCCGCAGGGAGCCCGGTTCGTACGGCTGACGGCGCTCACCGAGGCCGGCGGCCGCGGGCCCTGGACCTCCGCCGCCGAGATCAACCTGCTGGGCGACCCCGGCACCCCGGCCGCCACCGTCGACCTGTCCCGGGCCGGCTGGACGGCCACGGCGAGCGACGAGGAGACCAGCGGCGAGAGCGGGCGCGCGGCCAACGTGCTCGACGGCAACACCGGAACCATCTGGCACAGCAAGTGGACCGGTACTCCAGCCCCGCTGCCGCACAGCATCACCATCGACATGCAGCGCACGACCGTCGTCTCCGCGCTCGTCTACCACCCCCGCCCCGACGGGCCCAATGGCCGGGCAGGCGCGTACACCGTCACCACCAGCACCGACGGCACGGCCTTCGGCGCGCCCGTCGCGGCCGGCACCTGGCGGGACGACGACACCGTCAAGACCGCCACCTTCACCCGTGCGGAGAACGCCCGCTTCGTACGCCTGACCGTGACCACCGAGGCCGGCGGCCGCGGTCCGTGGACCTCGGCCGGTGAGATACGCCTGAGCGGACCGGCAAGCCCGGCCGTCCACGGGTCCTGGGACCGGATCATCGGCTTCCCCCTGGTGCCCGTGGCCACCGCCGCCCTGCCCGGCGACAAGCTGCTGGCCTGGTCGGCGTACGCGGTCGACCGCTTCGGCGGCAGCAGCGGCTACACGCAGACCGCGATCCTGGACCTGAAGACCGGCAAGGTCACCCAGCGCCGCATCGACAACACCGGCCACGACATGTTCTGTCCCGGCATCGCCATGCTGGCCGACGGCCGGGTGCTGGTCACCGGGGGCAGCAACGCGGAAAAGGCGAGCATCTACGACCCGGCCACCGACGCGTGGTCCGCCACGACCAGCATGAACATCGCGCGCGGCTACCAGGCCATGACCCTGCTCTCCACCGGTGAGGCCTTCGTCCTGGGCGGATCCTGGAGCGGACCCGCGGGCGACAAGGCCGGCGAGGTCTGGTCGCCGGACACCCGCACCTGGCGCAAGCTCCCGGGCGTCGCCGCCACGCCGGCGCTGACGGCCGACCCGGCCGGACCCTACCGCGCCGACAACCACATGTGGCTGCACGCCACTTCGGGCGGCAAGGTACTGCAACTGGGCCCGAGCAAGCAGATGAACTGGATCTCGACCACCGGCCAGGGCAGCATCACCGCCGCCGGCACCCGGGCCGACAGCCAGGACGCCATGACCGGCAACGCCGTCGCCTACGACATCGGCAAACTGCTCACCCTGGGCGGCTCGCCCGCCTACGAGAAGACCCCTGCCACGCGGCGCGCCTACACCGTGAACGTCTCGGGCAGCCAGGTCCAGGCAGCCCGCACCGGGGACATGGAGTACGCCCGCGCCTTCGGCAACAGCGTCGTCCTGCCCGACGGCAAGGTGGCCGTCTTCGGCGGGCAGGCCTATCCGGTGCCGTTCAGCGACGCGACCTCGGTGCTGACCCCCGAGCTGTGGGACCCGTCGACCGGCAGCTTCACCCCGCTCGCCACCATGGCCATCCCGCGCAACTACCACAGCGTGGCCAACCTGCTGCCGGACGGGCGGATCTTCTCCGGCGGCGGGGGCCTGTGCGGTGACTGTGCGACCAACCACGCCGATGGGGCCGTCTTCACACCGCCGTACCTGCTCAACGCCGACGGATCGCCGAAGCCGCGTCCTGCCATCACCGGGGGCGTGCCCGCCACGGCAGCCCCCGGCGCGTCGCTCACGGTGACCACCCAGGCTCCGGTGGCGTCCTTCGTCCTGATGCGGGCCGCGGCCGCGACCCACTCCACCGACAACGACCAGCGGCGGGTCCCGCTGGTCTCCACCGCCACGGGAACCGGCGCCTACACGGTGGCCATCCCCGCTGACACCGGCGTGGTCCTGCCGGGGACCTACATGCTCTTCGCCCTAGACGCCCAGGGAGTGCCGAGCACCGCCCGGTTCGTCACCATCTCCTGAACCCACGAGCGGTGTCCGGCCCCCGAGCCGGCCGGACACCGCAGGGATCGTGGGGGTACCCCGGTCAGGCGCATCATGGCCGTGTGAAGGTGCCCCCGACCGCCGGTGGCGCAGCCGGTGTCCCAGGATTCCTCCAGGTCGCTCCCACGCCCCGGACCGCCGTGGTCTGGCTCCCTCCGGCCGGGCTGTGGCCCGCGATCCAGAGCATTCGCGCCGAGCACGACCCCCAGATCCGCCGCTGGCCACCGCACGTGAACCTGATCTTCGGATTCGTCCCGGAGACCGACTTCGCGGCAGCGGTCCCGCTGCTGGCCGCCGCGGCCGCGCAGAGCGGGCCTTTCACCATCCGCCTCAGCGGAGTGCACGCCTTCCGCCACCGCGCGTACTCCACCGTGTGGCTGGACCCCGCCGCGGCCGGTCCTGCCCCCTGGACCACGCTCCAGGGCGCCCTGGCGGAGCCGTTCCCACTGTGCCGCGGCCGGTTCCCGCGGTTCACACCGCACCTGTCGCTCGGCCGCACCGACGACCCGCGGAACCTGGCCGCGGAGTGTGCCGCCCTCCTGGGCAGCACGGCGGCGCAGGTCCACGACATCGTGCTGCTCTCCCGTCGCGGCGAAGAGCCCATGCGACCCCGCCTCACGATCACCCTGGGCACGGGCGAAGTGCGCCGGCACCAGGATTGCGGCACCTCCCGTTCCGGGTGACGGGCGGCCGAACGGCCCAAGGGCGGAGGCTTGTGACAAGCCCGCCTGCGCGGTCGTACCTATCGTGGGAGCAACCTCATGACCAGGACGTAGCGCGCGGACAGGTGGATCGTGAACGGATCCGGGATCGACTACCAGGCGGTGTTCGACGCACTGCCGGGCGCGGTCGCACTGCTGACCCCCGATCTCGTGTTCCTGGACGCCAACGAGGCGTACCTGTCGATGTCCGGCCGCACGCGCGAGCAGGTCGTCGGCGGCTATCTGTTCGACGTCTTCCCCGACAACCCCACCGATCCGGGCGCGACGGGCATGTACAACCTGCGCACCTCCCTGGAACGGGTCGTGGCCACCGGGGAGCGCGACACCATGGCCCTGCAACGCTACGACGTGGAATACCACGATCGGCCCGGGGTGTGGCAGGAGCGGTACTGGAGCCCCGTCAACGTCCCCGTCCGCGCCCCCGACGGCAGCGTGGCGCTGCTGCTGCACCGCGTGGAGGAGGTCACCGAACTCATCCGGGCCCAGAGCGCACGCGGCGTCACCGACCGCGCCCAGGTGCTGGAGTCCGATCTGTACACCCGCGCCCGGGAGCTTCAGGAGGTCAACGAACGCCTGCGCCACGCCCACGCCCATGAACGCGATGTGGCTCTCCATCTGCAGGAGGCGATGCTGCCCACGCCCCGCCCGCTCGGCCACCACCAGGCTGCCGTGCGCTACCTGCCGGCCGCCGGAGCCCTGAACGTGTGCGGTGACTGGTACGACCTCGTCGACCTGCCCGGCCGCACCGCCGTCGCCGTCGGTGACGTCGTCGGCCACGGACTGCGCGCGGCCGGCGTCATGGGCCAGCTGCGCAGCGCCCTGTCAGCCGCCTCCCGCGTCACCGAGGGCCCCGCCCAGGCCCTCGAGGGCCTCGGCCTGTACGCCCGCTCCATCGACGGCGCCGAGTCCACGACCGTGGTGTCGGTCTTCATCGACTGGAACAGCCGCACCCTCACCTACAGCTGCGCCGGCCACCCCCCGCCCGCGCTCTGCCACGACGACGGCACCGTCACCTTCCTCGACCAGGCCACCGACCCCCCGCTCGGCGCCCGGCCCGAACACGCTCGCCGCCCCCAGGCCCAGAGCGCCTTCACCGAAGGTTCCGTACTCGTCCTCTACACCGACGGACTCGTCGAACGCCGCCACGAGGACATCGACGCCGGTCTCCAAAGGCTCGCCGACGCCCTCGCACGACACCGCACCGCCGAACCCGAAGCGCTGGCCGACGCCCTGCTGACCGACCTCATCCCGTCGGCCGGAATCACCGACGACACGGCCCTGGTCGTCCTGCGCCTGTGACGGCGCCGCGGTGAGAGCGCGGCTCGCCCCGGCCTGCATGGCGATCACCGGCGCAGGGCCCGAGAATGAGACTGCCCGAACGAGAGCGCCCGGCAAGACGTGGAGGGCCGATGCTTCCCTATCCGCCGATTGCCGAGCACGGCCTGATCGGGGACCTGCAGACGTGTGCACTCGTCTCCTCCGAAGGCGTGCTGGACTGGTTCTGCTCGCCCCGCTTCGACTCGCCCAGCATCTTCGCCGGACTGCTCGACCACGACCGCGGCGGATGCTTCGCCATCACCGCGGACGCGCCGGGTGTCGAAGGAGGCGGGCCGGGAGGCGAGGCCGGCGTCATCACCCGCCAGCTCTACCTGGCCGATACCGCTGTCCTGATCACCCGCTTCCTCACGCGCGAGGGCGTGGGGGAGGTGGTCGACTTCATGCCCGTCCACCATCCGACCACGGTCACCGACCGGCACCGGGTGGTGCGGGTGATGCGGACGGTACGGGGCTCCGTGCGCTTCGCCCTGGAGTGCAGGCCGCGCTTCGACTACGGCCGCGCGCACCACGACCTCGCCCTGGACGGAAGCACCGCGCGCTTCGAGGGTCCGGGCGTCACCGCGCACCTGCAGGCCATCGGCCCTGTTCCGCTGGAGGCCGACGGGGGTGACGTACGAGCCGGGGTGACGCTGGCGGCCGGTGAGCGTGCGGCCGTCGTGCTGACGGTGTGCGACTCCGCGAGCCAGGCTCCACGGCCGCTGGACGCGGACGAGCTGGCGGAGGAATTCGCCGCCGTGCGCCGTTTCTGGCACGACTGGATCGGACGCTGCAGCTACCGGGGCCGCTGGCAGCAGATCGTCAACCGCTCCGCCATCACCCTCAAGCTCATGACGTACGCGCCCACCGGCGCGCCCATCGCCGCCGCGACCATGGGCCTGCCCGAGCAGGAGGGCGGCGAGCGGAACTGGGACTACCGCTACACCTGGATCCGCGACGCCTCCCTGGCCGTGCGGGCCATGCGCGACCTGGGCTTCACCGAGGAAGCGAACGCCTTCCGCGGCTGGCTCCAGCAGCGGCTGGAGGACGGGGGAGCACCCAACGGAGAGCCGCTGCAGATCATGTACCGCGTCGACGGGGACCCGTACCTGGCCGAGGAGGTCCTCGGCCATCTGGCGGGCTGGCGCGGCTCCGCCCCGGTGCGCGCGGGCAACGGCGCCGCCGGGCAGCTGCAGTTGGACATCTACGGCGAGGCCGTCTTCGCCCTCGCCCACGCGGGCCAGGCCGGCGACGTCATCGGCTACGACGGCTGGCGGCGCTCCGCCGCCGTGCTGGACTGGCTGTGCGACAACTGGGACCGCCCCGACGAGGGCATCTGGGAGACCCGGGGCGGCCAGAAGGACTTCACCTACAGCCGCCTCATGTGCTGGGTCGCTCTTGACCGTGGCGTCCGCCAGGCCTCCGCCCTCGCCCGCCCGGGCGACGTACCCCGCTGGACCGCCGCTCGCGACGCCGTCCTGCAGCAGATCATGACGCGCGGGTGGAGCGAGGAACGCCAGGCGTTCGTCCAGCACTACGGCAGTACCGTCCTGGACGCCTCCCTGCTGATGATGCCGCTGGTCGGCTTCATCACCCCGAAGGACCCGCGCTGGCTGTCCACCCTGGAAGCCATGGACGGCGAACTCGTCTCCGACAGCCTCGTCTACCGCTACGACCCCGCCGCCTCTCCCGACGGCCTGCAGGGATCCGAGGGCACCTTCTCCCTGTGCAGCTTCCTCTACGTCTACGCCCTCGCGCGCGCCGGACGACTCGAACAGGCCCGCTACGCCTTCGACAAGATGCTCACCTACGCGAACCACGTGGGGCTGTTCGCCGAGGAGATCGGCCCCAGCGGCGAGCAACTGGGCAACTTTCCCCAGGCCTTCACCCACCTCGCCCTCATCACAGCGGCCCACGCACTCGACACGGAACTCGACCGGTTCGCGAGCCGCGGCCAGAGCGTCGCTCCCTGACGGCTCCCGGGCTCAGCGCCAGGCGGGATGGCCTTCGCCGGAGGTGCCGGTGGTCAGGGTGCGCTCGCCCGTCTTGTCCGCGCGCACGGCCCAGATCACCGGCTTCTCGTACGGGCCGCGGACGAAGGCCACCCAGGTGCCGTCGACGGACCAGGCGGGGTCCATCTCATGGGCGCCGGTGGCGACCAGGTCGCGATCGTCCGTGCCGTCGACGGCCACGAGGCGGATGTCGCCCTGAGTACCCGCGCCGTAGGTCCCCGCGGTGTACGCGAAGGTCGCGCCGTCCGGGGACCACACCGGGTCGAGTGCCGGATGGGGCAGCCGGGTCACCTGTTGCGGGGCGCGGTCCGGGGCGGCGGGGTCGACCACGTGGATCTGCCAGTTCTCGGGCTCCGTCTGCAGACAGACCGCGATGCGCTTGCCGTCCGGCGACCACGCGGGGTCCTCGACCTGGCCCTTGCCCGAGGTGAGCTGGCGAGCGGAGCCGTCGGCGACGTCGACCACGAACAGCTGCTGTACGCCGTCCTTCTTGCGCAGTACGGCGAGCCGGCTGCCGTCCGGCGACCAGGACACCCTGCCACCGGCGATGGAGGCGACCCGCCGCGCGTTCGAACCGTCGGCGCCGGCGGTCCAGACGGCCGTGCCCTCGGGCGTGGTACGGGTGAACGCGAAGGACTTGCGGTCAGGGGACCACGTGGGCAGCGTGTCGCATGCGTCCCCTGCCACGAGCTGCACGGGTGCCTCCGTCGCCGCGTCCCGGCGGGCGATGACGCCGTGACACGTCCCCGGCCAGCCGGGGGCGGTGTCCTTGCGGATGAGCAGGGGCTCCGTCGGGAAGGGGGCGGCGGCAGGTGCGGGGGCGGAGCCGGTGGGTGTGACGGCGCCGGGCTTGGCATCGTCCTTGGTGGAGCCGGTCCAGGGCTGCCACAGCAGCAGGCCGACGGCCGTGAGAGAGGCCACGAGCACCGCCGCCGCCACGACCGCGCGTCGACGCCCGGGCTGCGCGCCCACCGGCTGCCGCGCCTCTGGTGAGGGCGTGGGCGTTGGGGAGAGCGGTGCCGCCGGCCCCGTCACGGTCCGCGGCTGTTCCGTACGGGGCTGCGGGGCGACGACGGGCCGGGGGGCGTCCGCCGCCGGGGTGTCCTGCGGTGCATCCGGCGCGGTGGGCTGCGCCGCCGGTTCCTGCCGGGGGAGCAGGTGCGTTGCCGCGTCCGGCAGCCAGGAGTCACCGGCCGGGTGGCGGACGGTCAGGCTGCCCAGGAAGGCGGATGGGGTGGGCCGTGCCTCCGGGTCCTTGGACAGGCATGCGCCGATGGCTTCGCGGAGTTCGCCGGGGACGGCGGTCAGGTCCGGTTCCTCGTGGACGACCTTGTAGTGCCTGGCCGCGGACGGGCCGTCGCCGAAGGGGGAGCCGCCCGCGGCCTGGGTGAGCACCACCCCCAGGGCGAACATGTCGACCGCGGGGGTCAGGGCGCCACCGCCGCTGAGCTGCTCGGGTGCCAGGAATCCCGGCGTGCCGATCTGCAGTCCGGTCTGCGTCAGAGCCGTTCCGTCCAGGGCGCGCGCAATGCCGAAGTCGATGACGCGCGGCCCGTCCTCCGCGACGATGATGTTCGCGGGCTTGAGGTCGCGGTGGATGACCCCCACCCGGTGGATCGCCTCCAGCGCCTCGGCCAGTCCGGCCGCCAGGACGGTGAGCGTGTCCAGAGGCAGCGATCCGACGCGCGCGAGCACCGCTTGCAGGGTGGGGCCGGGCACGAAGGCCGTCACCAGCCAGGCCGGCTCCCCGTCCGGGTCGGCGTCGACGACCGGTGCGGTGTGGAAGCCGCCGACCCGCCGCGCGGCCGCCACCTCGTCGGCGAACCTCCGCTTGAACCCTGGCTCGGTGCTGAGCTCTGGACGTACCACCTTGACGGCGACCGCACGGCCGGACTGGGACCGGCCCAGGTAGACCACGCCCATGCCCCCCTGGCCGAGCCGTCCCACCAGCCGGTAGCGGCCCTCGCCGACCGAGGTGGGATCGCCCGTTTCGAGCGGCTTCATGGGTCCCCCGTTTCACACCGTGCGCGATGAACAGCCTCTCCTTACCCGTCGCGCGGCATACCAGTCAAGCCAGGCCCGGGGGGAGGCCCGGGGGAGGGCCGTCGTACCGCTCAGGGTGTGCGCCACCGTGCGGCCGTCCGGCTGGTCGCCTTCCACAGCTCGGGCCCTCCGGCCGGGGCGGGCCACACCTGGATCAGGTACTCCTCGACGGGATCACTCGCCACGCGCGGATCGCCGTCGTCGCGGTTCCTGCCGTGGACGCGGATCCGGTAGTCGCCGGGGCCGGGAAGCTCCAGCCGGCCGGCCGGGTCCACTTCGGTGCCGGTCGTGGCGAAGTCGATGAACGCGGAGTCCCACGAGACGGGCACCTCGGCGACGTCCTGCCACCCGTCCGCGTGCAGGGGCGGGGCCTCGTCCCAGAGCTGGGCCGTCACGGCGATGCGGCCGATCTCCTGCCCGCACAGGATGCGGGCGCTGCCGTCGTCCGGGTCGGCCTCGACCAGACCGTTCAGCGTCCACTCGGGTTCGAACTCGGCCACGAGATCCTCCCCCGTCAGGTCGATCGTGCCGGCGTCGACGTGGACGGTGCTGGTGGTGGTGTGCTGCGGGGCGGGCATGTGGGGTCTTCCTCTCGGTCTCGAATCGGAACGGGGCCGCACCCATGGTGGGTGCGGCCCCTGCTCTCGGGGTACCGGTTCGGCAGAAGTGCCGGCGTACGGCTGGGTCGGTGGGTCAGTCCCTGCCGCAGCCCACCGGCCCCATCGCCTGAGGCGGCGCCACCGCACCCGCGGACTTGAGGACGCGGACGTAGAACGCGTCGCCCTCCAGGACCCGCTGACCGTTCAGCGAGGCCTTGCGCAGGCTGCCCTCACGGGAGTTGTCGTCCCCGTCGAGGAAGTGGCAGGAGTAGTCCGGGTTCCGGCTGGCCCCCTCCAGTGACTGGGCGAACGGGTACTCGTCACAAGCCAGCCCGCTGCCCGGCGGAGGCCGCGGCACGCCGCGGCCGCAGGCCACGTCACGGTTCGCGTCGATGACGGTCTCGTCGAACGTGCGGTGCAGCGGGTACCGGGTACCCGGCTTCCCCCACGGCTGGTCGAGGTTGCGCTGCGCCCAGTCGACGTGCCAGGCCACCGCGTCGACCCTCGGGTTGCCGGTGTCCAGCACCCACACGGCCGCGACCTGGGGGTACACGCAGCCGCCGGACCGGACGGGCGTGATGCGGGGGGTGCTGTCGCAGCGCGGCCGGAACGTCTCCCCGATGAGCGCGCTGCCCTCGTCATGACGGGGCGCGTCCAGGGTGGCGTACGGGCGGACGCTGTCGTTGACCAGGGCCCGGCCCGGCGAAGACACGGTGAACTCGTACGTCCGCGTCTGGTTTGGGAACAGGAACTGCTCACCGGACTCGTCCACGTCGCAGTGGTTGCACTCGAAGCCGACCCGGCCGTTGGTCAGCCAGCCCGCCCACGAGGACGGGTCCGTCAGCCGCAGCTCCACCTTGTACTTCGACTCGTACCGGTTGCGCGGGTCGAGCGTGGCCGTGACCTTGGAATGCAGGGTCGCCGTCCCGGCGGGTGTTCCGTTGACCGTGTAGACCACCGGGATCTTCAGGTTCGAGCACGACTCGGTACGGGTGAGCCGGATGAACCCTTCGGCACAGTCGATTGCCTGGGCGCCCACGTCGTCGGCGCCCACCTCGCCCTCGGTGTCCGTGAGGGTGGTTGCCTTCTCCGGAGTGCCCAGTTTGATGGCGAGTTGACCTGATCCGGAGTCGTTCGGTTCGGGCGCGGCGCTTGCGGGTGCGGCCACTGCCAGTGAAATCAGCAGGGCCGTACCCAGTGCAGCGACTGCCGCGCGTGTCCTGCGTAACGATCCTTTACCCATGCGGGTCAGTCCTTCGTCAGTCGTCGAACGGATTGACCCGTGCATGCTGAAACGTTCACCGGCGGTCGGTCAACGGGCTGTTGAGATCTACCGGACGTCCTCACGCAAACCCCCCGAGGCACACGCATATCCCTCACCACGGGAACCCGTACCTCCTTCGTTCCTGTGCCGACCCTGCGGGCTTCCTTAAGGGACCTTGAAGAACGCCTCCAGACCGATCTTTTGGCTGGTCACGGCCCTAGGCTCGGTCCGAGCCTCCCCCAGCCCCCGCTGGGAGGTGCCCCACCCCTTCTCTCTGTGAGGTCTACAGGCATGAGCCGCAGCCAAACTCCCGGAACGCCGTCCCGCGTCGAGGCACGACGGAAGAAGGCGGTGCGCACGCGCATCGTGCTGTCTCTCACCGCGGCGGCCGCGGCGGTGGCGGTCGGGGTCGCGGTGGCCGACTCCGACGGCGGAGCGCGCGGGGACAGGCGGGCCGATGGCGCCAGCGGACCGAAGTCCGGGACGCCGGGCTCCGGTAGCGGGGAGGCGACGGCGACTCCCACGCCTCCCCTCCCCACGCTCACCGCCGACGCCGCGGCCGCGACGGGCGCGACACCGTCAGGAACGCCCGGCGCCGACGCCACGGGATCCGCCGCTCCCACGAAGCCCGCGGCAGAGGAGAGCAGCCCGGACAAGTCGGCGTCGACCCCGGCCCGCAAGCCCGCGTCGCGTACGCCTGCCGCGACCACCGGCGGCGGTTCCGGGGGTTCGGGCGGCTCCTCCGGCAATGCCTCCGGGGACTCCGAGTCGGCGGTCCTCGCCCTGGTCAACAAGGAGCGGGCCGCGGCCGGGTGCGGCCCCTTGGCCACGAACGCCAAGCTGAGCGCGGCGGCGCGGGCGTACAGCGACACCATGGCCCGCAGCGGCGTCATGTCCCACACCGGACCCGACGGGTCCACCATGACCACCCGCGTGGAAGCGGCCGGATACGGATGGTCCCGCCTGGGCGAGAACATAGCCCGGGGCCAGTCGGACGCCGACGCCGTCATGAACGCGTGGATGAACAGCCCCGGCCACAAGGCCAACATCCTCAACTGCGCCTTCCGGGAGATCGGCATAGGCGTCCACAAGGGCGACGGCGGCCCGTGGTGGACGCAGGACTTCGGCACACCGAAGTAGGAACCCTCCCGCCGGCCGCCGAGCGGCACACGTCCTCCGACCCGTACGCGGGCCAGGAGGACGTCGGCGTTTGCCCCGCGGACCCGCGCGACGGCGGACCCGCGGTGACGGGCGCCCCGGTGCGTCGGCCACTATGGGGCCGTGCCCCGAATTCCGCGCTACCTGCTCATATGGCTGTCGTGCACGGCCGCCAGCGTGACCGCCGTGCTCGTCACGGTCCAGTTCGTGGTCGGCTCGACCAGGCATACACCTCCGGTGGCGCGGTCCGCCCCGATGGTCTTCGATTCGCCGCCCGCGTGGCAGGCGGGGCAGGGCCAGTCCCCGAGCCCGCAGTCCCCGAGCCCGTCCGCCAGTGGCTCGCCCACCGCGACCGGGCAGCCGTCTCCCTCGGCCTCGACGCCCACACCCGCGAAGGCCTCGACGGGAACCCCCAGGACCACCGCGCCGAAACCCTCCGTTGACTGCGAGGAGGGCGGACCGGGCCTGCACACCGTCCCCTCGCAGGGCGGCAAGGTCACGGTGCGGTACGGGAGCCGCGGCGTGTGCCTGATCTCCGCGATACCCGGCCGCGGGTTCAAGGCCACCACGTCACAGACCGCGGACGACACCCTGACGGTCACCTTCACCAGCGCGGACCACCGCTCGGTCATCACGGCGACGATCGACCCGGTGGCGAAGGCCAGCGTCCGCGAAACCTCGTTCTGAGGGCCCGGCCGCCTCGACCGCTTCGGCCGATCCGCACCACTCAACCCCCTGATCCCTTTTGCGCGTTTCGCCTCCTTGCGTGTGCTCATCACCCGAGTTCCGGCGAAGCGGAAGGTGAGCTGTTCCTTAGGGAAACCTCAAGATCGCGCTCGCCCGGTTCGGGCGGCCCGGAGCGGTCCTATGCTCGCGTCAGCCGAGCGGCCTTCGGCGCCCGGGCGTGATCGCCCCGGCGACCCGTCCAGCCGTCGCGCCGTCGGCTTCACCGAGCCGGGAGGCGTTCCTCGCCCTTCCCGCAGTCCGAACCGTGCCTTGGGGTGTCTTCGCCATGAGTTCTCGCATACTCCGACCCGTCCGTGCCGGCCGCCCCGCGCAGCCCCGCTCCGCCGCGCCCCTGGGGGTGCGACTGCCGCTGGTGGCCGCGGCCGTGGTCGCCGCCGGGCTGACCGCAGCGTGCGGTCCGTCCTCCCAGCCCGTCGGGTCCGCCTCGCCGTCCGCGGGCGGACCGTCGTCGCAGACCCTCGCCGCCGGGACGGAGTCCGCTTCCGCGTCCGCCTCCGCCGAGGCGTCCCCGACCGCCTCGGCCTCGCCGTCGGCGTCCGCCAGTACCGTTTCCGCCTCGCCGAGCCCCTCGCGCGCCCAGACGGCTTCGGCCGCCCCCAAGCCGTCCCGTACGTCCGCCGCCCCCGCACCGGCACGGATACCCGGGCCCGGCTACGACAGTTCGGCCGATGCGCAGAAGCTGATCGACGCGGCGCTGAGCGCGGCCAAGGCCGACGGCAGGATGGTGCTGCTCGACTTCGGCGCCAACTGGTGCGGCAACTGCAAGGCGGCCGACAAGGTGTTCGCCCAGCCGCAGACGGCCGCGATCCTCGGGGACTCGTACCACCTGGTCAAGGTCGACATCGGCGGCAACAGCTCCGCCAACTCCGCGCTCCTGCGCAAGTACAGCCCCTCGGGCGGCACTTACAAGATGCCCGTTCTGATCGTCGTCACGCCGTCCGGCACGGTGCGCACCGACACCCACGCCACGGGCAACCCCTCCCTGACCTCGGACGGGATCAACTCCTTCCTGCGTAAGTGGGCGTCATGAGACGACCGGTTCCGCGCCGCGCCGCCCTGATCGGCGCCGGTCTCGGGGCGGCGGCCTGCTGTGTCCTCGCCGCCATCGGCATGGCCGGCACCGACGCCGGCGGTGCAGGGGCGTCGGCCGGGCCGACGGGGGCCGCGGTCAGGGCCGCCGACGCGGCCACGGTCGTGGACTCCGGCGCCCGGCCGACCGCGCCCGTGCTGGCGGGCGAGGACCTGGACGGCAAGCCGGTCAGCCTCGCCGAGTTCCGGGGCCAGGTCGTCGTGCTCAACGTCTGGGGCTCGTGGTGCGGACCCTGCCGGGCGGAGGCCGACGACCTCGAGCGGCTCAGCGGGCAGACCCGGGCCGAGGGGGTCCGGTTCCTCGGGATCAACACCCGCGACCGGGACCGCGCGGCAGCGCAGTCCTTCGTACGCGCGCACGGCCTGGGCTTCCCCAGCCTCCACGACCCCGACGGCGAGCTCCTGCTCCGCTTCCCTCCCGCGCTCCTCAACCCGCAGGCGATCCCCTCGACCCTCGTGATCGACCGCCGCGGACGCATCGCCGTCAGCATCGGGGGCGCGATCACCGACGAGGAGCTGAGGCCGCTCCTCGCGCGCGTGGCGGAGGAAGCGGCATGACGACTCTCACGGGCCTGACGCTCGCCGCCGCGGACGCCCCCTCCCTCCTCTACGGGGCGCTGGCCGTCGCCGCTCCCGTGGCGTTCTGCGCGGGACTCGTCTCCTTCCTCTCGCCGTGCGTACTGCCGCTCGTGCCGGGCTACCTCAGCTACGTGACCAGCCTGTCGGTCTCCGACCTGGCGGACGCCCGCGGCGGGCAACGCCGCCGCATGGCGGCCGGCGCGCTGCTGTTCGTCCTGGGCTTCACGGCGGTCCTCGTCTCCGGAGGGGCCCTGTTCGGGTACTTCGGCCGGACTCTGCTGGCCCACCAGGAGGTGATCACCCAGGTGCTCGGCGTCTTCACCGTGCTGATGGGGCTGTCCTTCATGGGTCTCCTGCCGGGCTTCACGCAGCGGGAGTTCCGCAGCCACCGGCGGCCCGTGCTCGGACTGGCCGGCGCACCCGTGCTCGGGGCGGTGTTCGCGGTCGGGTGGACCCCCTGCATCGGCCCGACGCTGGCCGCCGTACAGGCGCTCGCCTGGAGCGAGGCGAGCGCGGCCCGCGGGGCCCTGCTGATGGCGGCCTACTGCCTCGGGCTGGGCTTGCCGTTCATCCTGGCCGCGCTGGCCTTCCGCCGGGCCCTGGGCGCCTTCGGGCTGGTCAAACGCCACTACCAGTGGGTCCTACGGATCGGCGGCGGGATGCTCGTGCTCGTCGGCGTGCTGCTGGCCACCGGCGTGTGGAACGACCTGGTGTACCGGCTGCAGTTGTGGAGCGCGGACTTCACCCCAGCCGTCTAGGGCCGCTGTTCGGCCCGTCCCCTTCCCTTCGCTGATACAGCTGACACAGAGGCATAGAGGCACAGATGAACGTTTCCCCGTATGTGAGGCATTCCCGGAAGGCCCGCATCGCGGCCGCCCTCCTCTCCCTGGCCGCCCTCGCGGCATGCGGCGAGCAGCCCGCCAAGGCCGGCGGCGCCGCGCCCACGACGCGCTTCACCGAGAACGGGGTCACCGTCACGCTCTCGGTGTCCGACTGGCATGCCCCGAACGGCACCCTGACCGCGGTCTTCACCCCCGAGGAGACGGGGTTCCACCTCTACAGCACCGATCTGCCGCCCTCCGGAATCGAGGGCGTGGGCAGACCGACCGCCATGGACGTCGCCGGGGTCCTGCGGGCGGACGGGAAACTGACGGCCGCCGCGGAGGTACGGACGATCAGCGTGCCCGGTGTCGACGCCCCGGTCCCCGTCTACCCGGACGGCCCCGTCACCACCACGCTGCCCTTCCGCGCCGACGGCAACGGGGACGCGACGGTACTGCTCGGGTACGCGAGCTGCAGTTCGGAGGAAGGCTGCACCATTCCGGTCTCCGACCGCCCCGTGCACCTGCGCATCACCGACGAAGGCCCGGCCTTCGGCGCCCACCAGTAACGGGCGTTCACTAAGGTGTGCCCATGCCCAGCGTCCTGGTCGTCGAAGACGACCCCAGCATCCGCCAGTCACTGATCGAGGTCCTGGCGGAGCACGGGTATGCCGTGCGCAGCGCGGGTGACGGATTCGGCGCCTTGCGCGAGGTCACCCAGATGCCCGTCGACGCGGTGGTCCTCGACCTGGGCCTGCCCGATCTGGACGGAGGAGACGCACTGCGCATGATCCGGGGCATATCCTCCGTTCCCGTACTGGTGGCCACCGCCCGCGACGACGAGACGGAGATAATCAAGCTCCTCAACGCGGGCGCCGACGACTACCTGGTCAAACCCTTCTCCGGGGGACAGCTCATCGCACGCCTCTCCGCCGTCCTGCGGCGCACCAGCCACCTTCCCTCCGCCCATGGCGCCCATGGCACCCATGCCGCTCAGGGTTCGCGGCAGCCGCAGGCGGCCGAACCGCTGCGCGCCACCACCGTGGGCGAGCTGGCGGTGGACCCCGGCGCGCGCACCGCCTACCTGGCCGGCCAGGAGCTCCACCTCACCCGCCGGGAGTTCGACCTCCTGGCCTTCCTCGCCCACCACACCGGCCAGGTCGTCTCCAAACGGCGGCTGCTGACCGAGGTCTGGCGCGAGCCGTACGTGGACGACCAGACCGTCGACGTGCACCTGTCGTCCCTGCGCCGCAAGCTCGGCGAACGCGCGGCGGCCCCGCGCTACCTGCTGACCGTCCGCGGCGTCGGCATCAAACTGGTGGCGCCGCGTTGAGACGCTCACTGGCCGGAGTGGCGCTCGCCGTGACGTCGATGGTCGCCCTCTCCTTCCTCATACCGCTGGCCGCACTGGTGATGTCGCTGGTCAAGGAGCAGAGCGTCACCGCGGCCGAGCAGCGGGCCGCCGCCCTGGCCCCCGTACTGACGCTGACCACGGATCCGTCCGCCCTGCGGGAATCCGCCGCCAGTCTGGACGCGACCGAGCACCTGGTCGTGCACCTGCCGGACGCCCCTGCCCTCGGCAGCTCCCGAGCGCCCGCGGCACTGCTCGAACGGGCCCAGAAGGGGCGCGAGTCCATCTCCCAGCAGATTCCCAGCGGCTGGATCTGTCTGCAGCCAGTGGTGCTGCCCGGCGACCGGGTCGCCGTCATCGAGAACTTCGTCCCCGAGGAGGAGCTGACCCGCGGGGTCAACACCTCCTGGGCGGTCATGCTCCTCCTCGCCGTGGGCCTGATCGGCGGTTCCGTGCTGGTCGCCGACCGCCTCGGCGCGAAGGTCGTCAGGTCCTCCAAGAGACTCGCCCACGCTTCCCAGGCGCTGGGCGAGGGCAACCTGGACGCCCGCGTGGACCCCATGGGCCCCAAGGAACTGCGCGACGCGGGCGTCGCCTTCAACGCCATGGCCCACCGGATGACCGAGCTGCTCGCCGTCGAACGCGAACTGGTCGCCGACCTGTCCCACCGGCTGCGCACCCCGCTGACCGCACTGCACCTGGCATCGGAGCGGATGGCGGGATCACCGGAGTCGGCCAGGGTCGAGGCGGCGGTGAGCGAGCTGGAGACGGAACTCCAAGCCATCATCACCGCGGCGCGCACCCCGCTCGCCGTGGGCCCCATGGGCCAGGGCATGCTCGGCACGGAAGCGGGCACGGGCCACCACGCCACCGGCGCGGGAGCCGCCGGCCCCCGCTGCGAGGCAGCCGACGTCGTCCGCCGCCGGACCGCCTTCTGGGCGGTCCTGGCGGAGCAGCAGAGCCGGCCCTGCTCCCTCGAACTCACCCAGGAGCCCGCGGCCGTCAGCCTCTCCGACGACGACGTCGCCGCCGTGGTGGACGCGCTCATCGGCAACGTCTTCCGCCACACCCCGCCCGGCACCCCGTTCGGCGTGAGCGTCGTCCGCACCGCCCAGGCGGTGGAACTGGTCGTGGAGGACGCCGGACCGGGCATCCCGGAACCCGACCGGGCCCTGTCGCGCGGGAGCAGCACCGGCTCCTCGGGGCTCGGCCTCGACATCGCGCGCAGGGCCGCGGCCGTCACCGGGGGCTCGATGAACATCGCGCGCGGCCCCCGCGGAGGCGCGCACATCACCGTGGTCTTCGCCCTCGCCCCACCCCTGCTGTCCGGGCGCCGGACACGCATCTCCCGACGGCGTACGGGATGGCCGCGCGGCCGGTGACGGCGTCCGCCTCCGCCCCCTCCGCCACCGGACCGGGACGTCAGGCGGCCGTGAAGACGTCCTCGTGTGCCTCGTCCAGGATGAACCCGTTGTCGAAGCGGACCCGGACCGTCACGCGGAGCCGCTGCTCCTGGTAGGCGATCCACTCCGGTTCCAGGGAGTCGACCTTCTCCTCGAGCTGCTTCCTGCTCTCCGTGGGCATCCCGTCGCCGTAGGCGTCGAGGAGCGACTTGAGCCGCTCGTACTCGCGGACCTCCTGGCTCTGATGCCGGTGCTCGACCACCCGCTCCACGGTGCCCTCGGTGCCCGCGGCCAGCAGCAGGAACCCGGCGACGGTCCCCGTCGGCGTCGAGGAGTCTTCCGTCATCGCCACCGAACCGGTCAGCCGGGTGTCCGCCGCCAGCTTCACCCGCTGGCCTTCTTTCAGCGTCATTGGTTCTTCGTCTCCCGGATCGGTGCGTGGAGGTGCCATTATCCGTGCCGGTGGAGTGGGAGAGTGGGGGCATGTGCGGTCGTTACGCTTCTTCCCGGGCTCCCGAGGACCTCGCGGGCCTCTTCGACGCCGAGCGGGATCCCGGCGCCGAGGCGCTGGGACCGTCGTGGAACGTGGCCCCGACCGATGACGTGTGGGCGGTCCTGGAGCGCGCCGACCGCGACACCGGGGAGGCGCTGCGCCGGCTGCGGCCGGTGCGGTGGGGTCTGGTCCCGTCGTGGGCGAAGGACCCGGCGGTGGGTTCGCGCATGATCAACGCCCGGGTGGAGACCGTGCACGAGAAGCCGGCCTACCGGCGTGCGTTCACCCGCCGGCGGTGCCTGCTGCCCGCCGACGGCTTCTACGAATGGGTCGCCGTGCCCGCCACCGGCTCGGCGAAGGCGTACAAGCAGCCGTACTTCATCCGCCCCGAGGACGCGGGGGTGATGGCGATGGCCGGGCTGTACGAGTTCTGGCGCGACCCGGCCGTCAAGGACGACGACGACCCGTCGGCGTGGCTGACCACGGCCACGATCATCACCACCGAAGCCACCGATCAGGCCGGCCGTGTCCACCCCCGCATGCCGCTGGGCCTCGACCCCGGTGACTACGACACCTGGCTCGACCCCGCCCACCAGGACACCGCCGACCTCCGTGCCCTCCTGCACACCCCGGCCGACGGCCGCCTCGCGGTGACAGCGGTCTCGACGGCGGTCAACAGCGTCCGCAACAACGGCCCCCACCTCCTCGACCCCGCCGCCCCGTAGCCACAGGCCGCGCGGAGCATCCGGGCCGCTCGACGCTACCGGCCGAGCAGCGGCGCCACGGGAAAGGCGTGGTCCTGCCAGATCAGGCGGGAGGTCTCCTCCGGGTAGGCCGTGACCGCAGACCGCGTGCCGAAGAGCCGCACGAGGCGCCGCTCGGTGTCGTACGCGGTCCAGCCGGGGTCGCCGTGGGCGGCGAACGCCGTCCATGCGGCGCGCATGCGGGCGGACAGCGCCTCGGCCTCGGGGGACGGGCTCTCGCCGATCAGCACGGCGGGCTGGCCCCGGTCCAGGTTGCTGAAGACGAGCGGTACGTCGAGGCCGTGGCAGGCGCCGAGCGCACCGCCCATGCCGGGGGCGGGCCAGGTCAGCTCGTAGACGTGGGCACGGCCGCCGGCGCCGGTCTGGGCCTCGGCGAGGTGGAGGGTCGGCATGCGGAACAGCCAGTCGGAGTTGACCAGTTCGTACAGCTCGTCCGGGCCCGCGGCCGGAAAGCCGTCGCGGTACCGGCGTGCGCCGTCCCGGCCGGGACCGAAGACGTGCAGGGCGGACTCCGCCTGCTCCTGCGTCACCTGGCCGAGCAGGCCGTCGAGCGCGGTGAGCAGCCGCTGTTCGTCGCGGGTGTGACCGACGAGGAGTTCGATGCCACGGCCGGCGCCGTCGGCCAGGGCCTGCCACGGAGTGACCGGCAGGGAGTCACCCTCGACGACCGGAGAGAAGGGGATGGACCGGTGCGCGACCTGACCCCAGCGTTCCGCCCACTGGGCCATCTTGGCGCCGACCGCGTCACCGGCGGCGGACAGCCGGGCCGGGGGCACCGCGGACAGGTCGGCCACCGTGGGCCGCAGCCCCAGCTCGGCGGCGCAGGAGGCGGCGATGTCGGCGGCGAGCTCCGGCGAGAAGAACGTGCCCTGCACGCTCTGCGCGACGGCCCGGCCGAAGAGACCGGCCGCACGCGGCATCGCCAGCAGCGCGGCGACAGATCCGCCGCCTGCCGACTGGCCGAACACCGTGACGCGGTCAGGGTCGCCACCGAAGGCCCGGATGTTGTCACGCACCCACTCCAGCGCGGTGACCTGGTCCAGCAGGCCCCGGTTGGCGGGGGCCCCGTCGATCTGCCCGAAACCCTCAAGGCCCACACGGTAGTTGAACGTCACGACGACGACCCCGCCGTCACGTGCCAGGCGGCCGCCGTCGTACTCGGGAAGACCGGACATGCCGATCGTGTAGGCGCCGCCCTGGATCCACACCATCACCGGCAGCCCTGCGCCAGGGCCCGGCTCGGGCGACCAGACATTGACCGTCAGCCAGTCGTCGCCCACCGCGTCCTTCGCCAGCGCGTCCATGCCGAAATGGCCGCCCTGAGGGGGAGGCGGCCCGTAGGACACCGCCGGACGCACCCCGTCCCATCCCCGTACCGGCCGCGGCGCGGCGAATCGCAGCGAGCCGACCGGCGGCTCGGCGAAGGGGATGCCACGGAAGACCGCCACACCCGCCTCCCGGCTGCCGCGCACGGCTCCGGCGGCCGTGCGGACTTCGGGCTGGGACCCGGGCGGTCCGGACGCGACAACGGACATCATCAATCCCTCGCTGGGCAGTTGGACCGCGATCGCAGTAGTGCGCGCCGGCCCGGACATGCCGGATCATCCCGCTGCGCCATGACGCGCGCCAGCCAATTACTCCGCCGACCGGACAGCCCGACGACACGGGAGCGTTTGGCCCTCCATGCCGGCCTGGAGAAAATCCCTGGTCATCGGAGTGCCGGCCAACTAGCGTGATCCGTCATGCTTACCAACGAACAAATAGTCGAACATGCCCTGGAGCGGATCACCGCCGGCTACGTCTTCCCCGAGAAGGCCGCTGTCGTCGACGCCGCGATTCGGGGCCGTCTCGCGGCGGGTGCGTACGAAGGCCTGGACGGACCGGCGCTCTGCGAGACGGTGACGGCACACCTCCAGGAGGCGTGCCCGGACAAGCACCTGCGGCTGCTCTGGACGGACGAGCCGCAGTCCCTGGAGCCGGTGGACGACGACGGCGGGGAGGCCGCGTTCCTCGCGCTGCTCAGGGCGGAGAACCAGGGGATCCGCCGTGTCGAGCACCTGGAGGGGAACGTCGGGCTCATCGACGTCCGGCGCATCGCGACCGCCGCCGGGGGCGCGAGCGCGATCGGCGCGGCCATGCAGCTCGTCGCGCACAGCTCCGCGCTCGTCCTGGACCTGCGAGCGTGCCTCGGCGGGTCACCGGAGGGGGCGGCGATGTGGTGCAGCTACTTCTTCCGCGACGACCAGGTGCACCTGAACGACATCTACGACCGGTCCACCGACACGACCCGCCAGTTCTGGACGGTCGCGCACCTCCCCGCGCCGCGCTACGCGGACCGCCCGGTCTACGTGCTGACGAGCGAGGCCACGTTCTCCGGGGGCGAGGACGTGGCGTACACCTTGCAGGCGCACGGCCGGGCCGTCGTCGTCGGCGGTACCACGCGGGGCGGCGCCCATCCGACGGCCCGCCACCCGGTCGCCGAGCACGTCCTCGTGACGGTTCCGACAGCGCGGGCCGTCAACACCGTCACCGGTACCAACTGGGAGGGTGTGGGCGTCGTTCCCGACGTCCGGGTCCCGGCGGAGCGGGCACTCGAGGAGGCGCTCAAGGCCCTGCTGTCCGACTGAGGCCTCACTTGCCCCAGATCTTGCGGTACGCCTCGCGGTAGCCGGACGGATCCCAGGACGTGGCGCCGTGGCTGTTCTCGGCCGTGGCGATGTGGACGGGAGCGACGTAGCCGCTGGCGGGCCGGCCGGCGAAGGCGCGGTTGAACTCGTCGATGATCTGCCAGCCCTGCTGGGACAGCGGTTCGGGGACGGTGGCGGCCTGGAACTGCTTGCTGTTGATGCGCTGGAAGGCGGAGGGGTCGCCGTCGCCCGCGCCGATGTTGAAGGGCGGTCCGGAGCCCGGTTTGCCGGCTGCGCGGAGGGCCGGGGCGGCGTCGGCGAAGTAGAGGTCGTTGATGGCGACGGAGTAGGTCCACTTGTCCTGGAAGCGGGACAGGAGGGAGGAGACCGCCTGGGGGGTGCGGCTGCTCGCGTCCGGGATGGGGATGTTCTCGTACGACAGCAGCCGCACGCCGGAACAGGCGGCGAGTTCCCGCTGGATCAGGTCGGCCTTGTTCTTGGCGAACGGGATCGAGTCGTCGGTGAAGAGGACGACTCCGGCGTCGCCGTCGGACCGGGCGATGATCCAGTCCGCGCTGATCCTCGCCACGTCCTCCACCTTCGTGGTGATGTTGGTGAACAGCCTGGGGTTCTCGCTCGGGCCGGGGGAACCCACCGCGTGCCAGCCGATGACCGGGATGTGCGCCGCTTCGGCCCGCGCCATCTGCTGCGCGGTCAGCTGGGGATCGAAGCCGCCGATGACGATGCCGGCGGGCTTGAGGGTGATGGCCTGGCTGAGCGCCGCCTGGATGCCGGCCGGGGTGCCCTCCCCGTCGATCACCCGGACCTGCCAGCCGATGGCCTTCGCGGCCTCCTCGACGCCCTTCGCGACGCCTGCGACGCCGGGGTTGGTCATGGTCTGCGCGACGTAGACGATGGTTTTGCCGGACACCGCCGCAGGGCCGCTGGTGGGGCCGTGCCAGGCGGTGTCGGTGTTCTCGGCCTGCTGAACGGCCGCCTTGGCCTTCGCGAGGGTCGCGGGGCAACCGGCCTGCGAGGGACCGCTGCCGGTCGACGGGCCGCGCGCGCAGCCGGAGACGAGGGCGGCGGCCGCCGTCAGCAGGGCTGCGGCCGTGAGGGTGGTCTTGCGGTTCTGGTACACGGTGCTCCTGACGCGGGTGCGCGTACGACGTGCTCTGGCGTGTTCTGACGTGTTCTAGGGGTGGCTGTCCTTCGCCGGTACGGCCGACGGCTCGTCGGGGGAGCGGCGGGTCGCGGTGGCGCCGGTACGCAGCCGGCGGCGCGCGGAGTAGCCGGCCAGACCGACGGCGATGAGCAGGGTGGCGCCGTTGAACAGCGGCGTGGCCCAGAACTGCGCGCCGAGTTGCCCGATGCCGGCGAGGCCGACGGCGAGGACGGCGACGGCCACGAGGGTGCCGAGGGCGTTGGCGCGCCCGGGCCTGATCGTGGTGGACCCGAGCAGGGCGCCGACGAAGGCGGGCAGCAGGTAGTCCAGCCCGACGCTGGGGTTGCCGGTCTGCTGCTGGGCCGCGAGGAGGACACCGGCGAAGCCGACGACCAGGCCCGAACCGGCGAAGGCGTAGACGGAGTATCTGTGGGTGGGGATGCCGAGAATGCCGGCGGCGCGCGGGTTGGAGCCGATGACGTACAGGTACCGGCCGAGCGGCAGCCGCTCCAGGACCAGCCAGAGGACGGCCGTGACGGCGAGGACGTAGAAGGCGGGTACCGGCAGGCCCAGGAACCGGGAGTCGTAGAGGCCGGTGAAGGCGGCGGGCAGGCCGTTCGGGCCCGGGACGATCCGGCCGCCGTCGGTGATCCAGCCGGTGACGGCGTACATCATGCTGCCGGTGCCGAGCGTGGCGATGAAGGAATCGATCTGCCCGAACTCGACGATGACGCCGTTGAGGGCGCCGGCCACCGCCCCTCCGCACACCACCACGAGGCACGCGAGGGGCCAGGGCCAGCCCACGTTGACGATGAGCTGCATCACCATGACGTGCGCCAGGCCGAGCCCGTAGCCGATGGACAGGTCGAACCGGCCGGTGGCGATGGGGATCGTCGCGCCGAGCGCCAGGAGGGCGGGGATCGACTGGTTGGAGAGGATCGAGGAGATGTTGTCCCGTGTGGGAAAGGTCTCCGGCAGGGCGAGGGAGAAGACCAGGAAGAGCAGGGCGGCGAGGACCAGGAGGCCGTAGGCGCCGATGTGGTGCCCGCGGAGGCGGTCCAGTACGGATCGGGGCGAGGGGGAGAGGGTCATCGGCTCGTCGCAGCTCCGGTGATGGGGGGCATGGCCGAGGCGGTCCGGGTGAGTTCGGCGACGGTGAGGGCCGTGCCGGTCAGCTCGGCGGCCACGCTCCCGCGGACGAACACCAGAGCGCGGTGGCACAGGCCCGCGACCTCTTCGAAATCGGTGGAGAGGAGCAGGACCGCCAGGCCGGAGGCCAGCGCGTCGTCGAGCAGCCGGTGGATCGTGGCCTTGGCGCCGACGTCCACGCTGGCGGTCGGCTCTTCGAGGACGAGCAGGCGCAGGTTCCCCCGGAGCCACCGGCCGACCATGACCTTCTGCTGGTTGCCGCCGGACAGGGTGGCGATCGGCACCTCGCTGTCGCGGGGGTGCACCGAGAACCGGTCGATCAGGGCGGTGGCCTCGGCCCGCTCGCGCCGGGGGCCGATCCAGTGCAAGGCCCGCACGCCGGCTGCCCGGGGGTTCGCCAGGAAGTTCTCCCGTACCGTCAGTTCGCCGGCGCAGCCTTCCTCCTGACGGTTGGCCGCCACGAAGCCGACGCCGGAGCCGAGGGCGGCGGAGACCGTGCGCGGGTGGTACGGGCGCCCGTCCAGCAGCGCCCGCCCGTCGAGGATCGGCCGGGCGCCGGCGATGGCGCGGCCCAGGTCCATGTGGCCGGCGCCGGTCAGCCCCACCATGCCGAGGATCTCGCCCCTGCGCAGGTCCAGGCTGACCGGTCCGGCGGATGCGGTCCGTACCGCCTCGAGGCTCAGGAGGGGCGGGCCGGCGGCGGGGGCCGTGGCGGGCGCGGGGCCGGCCGGGTCGCCGCCCACGATGGCGCGCACCAGACGGGCAGGGCTGTGGCCGGCGAGCGGACCTCGGTCGACCAGGCGGCCGTCGCGCAGGACGGCGAACGTGTCGGCGACCTTGTACACCTCGTCGAGCCGGTGGCTGACGTAGAGGATGCCGTGCCCTCGGTCGCGCAGGGCGTGCAGGACGTCGAACAGCCGGGCGCAGTCCGCGGCCGGGAGGGTGGCGGTCGGCTCGTCGAGGACCAGGAGTTCGGCCCGTGTCGCCAGGGCGCGGGCGATGGCGACCAGAGAGCGCTCGGCGGGGGCGAGGTCGGCGATCCGGGTACGGGCGTCCAGGTGCCCGGCGACGATCCGCAGGGCCTCGTCGCAGCGTTCGCGGGTCCGCCGCCAGGAGACCAGCCCGCAGCGGCGCGGGTAGCCGGTGCCCAGGGCGATGTTCTCGGCGACCGTCATCCACTCGACGAGACCGAGGTCCTGGTGGATGAAGGACATGTTCCGGGCGGCGGCGTGGGAGCCGAGCGGGTGCCCGGCCACCGTCACCTCGCCCTCGTCGGCGTGGTGGACCCCGGCGAGCACCTTGATGAGCGTGGACTTCCCGGCACCGTTGGGACCGAGCAGGGCGAGGACGCTGCCCCGGTGGACGTCGAGGTCGACCGCGGTCAGCGCGAGCGTGCCGCCGAATCGCTTGCCGAGACCGCGCACGCGGACGAGCGGCTCTCCACCGAAGGGCGACGGCGTGCCGGTCGAGGTGTCGGGAGCGTCATGCACAGACTTCTCCGGGGGTCGGCCTCCGGGTTCTTCCCGACTGCATGCGGGATTCTACGGCGACTTACAGCGACTTATGGCGTATTTCCGGCATATCGCCCGCAGGTGCCGTGGCAGGTCACGCCGCGGCCAGGGCGCACTCGGCCCAGATGACCTTGCCCTCGGTGGTGTAGCGGGTGCCCCAGGCCTGGGCGAGCTGTGCGACGAGGAACAGGCCCCGGCCACCCTCGTCGGTGGTGGCCGCGTGGCGCATGCGCGGCGCGGTGCTGCTGGTGTCGTACACCTCGCAGATCAGCGTGCGGTCGTGGATGAGGCGTACCCGGATGGGCCCGGCGCCGTAGCGGACGGCGTTCGTGACCAGCTCGCTGAGCAGCAGTTCCGTGGCGAAGGCCGACTCGTCCAGGCCCCACCGGCTGAGCTGGCCCACGGCGGCGGTGCGGACGTCGGAGACGCGGGCCGGGTCGGCGGGCAGGTCCCAGGTGGCGATCCGGTCGGGGGGTACGGCGTTGGTGCGGGCGACGAGGAGTGCGATGTCGTCGCCGGGGTGGTCGGGTGCCACGGCGTCGAGGACCGCCTGGCAGGTGTCCTCGGGGGCCCGGTCCGGGTGGGCCAGCGCGCGGCGCAGCTCGTCGAGCGCCACGTCGATGTCGCGATGGCGGTCTTCGATGAGCCCGTCGGTGAAGAGGACCAGCTGGCTGTGTTCGGGGAGATGGAACTCGACGGATTCGAAGGGCAGGCCGCCGAGGCCCAGAGGGGGTCCGGCGGGCAGGTCCAGGAACGTCACGGTGCCGTCGGACTGGACCAGCGCGGGCGGAGGGTGGCCGGCGCGGGCGATGGTGCACACCTGCGAGGTGGGGTCGTAGATGGCGTACAGGAAGGTGGCGCCGACGATGCCGGTGCTGCCGACGGCGGGATTGTCCCCGCCCTCCTCCCGGTCGAGGCGCACCATCAGGTTGTCCAGATGGGTGAGGAGCTCGTCGGGGGCGAGTTCCAGTTCGGCGAAGTTGCGGGCGGCGGTGCGCAGCCGGCCCATGGTGGCGGCGGCGTGCAGTCCGTGGCCGACGACATCGCCGACGAGGAGGGCGACGCGGGTGCCGGAGAGGGGGATGACGTCGAACCAGTCGCCGCCCACTCCGTGCTCCGCGGGCAGATAGCGGTGGGCGACCTCGACGGCGTCCTGCTCGGGGAGGCCGCGCGGGAGCAGGCTGCGCTGGAGGGACAGGGCCAGGGTGTGTTCGCGGGTGTAGCGGCGGGCGTTGTCGATGCAGAGGGAAGCGCGGGCGGCGAGTTCCTGGGCCAGCGAGCGGTCGTCGTCCCCGTAGGGGGCCGGGTCCTGCGAACGGTAGAAGCTGGCGATGCCCAGGAGGACGCCGCGGGCGAGCAGGGGGACGGTGATGAGGGAGTGGACGTTGTGGGCGAGGAGCAGCTCGGCGTGCTCGGGGTCTTGGGCGATCCAGCCGAAGGCGGCCTTCAGCTCGGGTTCCAGCACGGGCTGCCCCGTGGTCATACAACGCATGTGGGGCGTGGTCGGGCTCAGGGAGAGCTGCTCGCCCACCGGGTAGAAGGGGCAGTCCTCGCGGATGCCGTGGACCACCGTGCGGTGCATCTCGGTGGTGGGGTTGGGGGACTCCTCGCCGCGCAGCACCGCCTCGGGCAGGTCGATGGTGACGAAGTCGGCCAGGCGCGGAACCGCGATCTCGGCGAGTTCCCAGGCGGTGCGGCTCACGTCCAAGGTGGTGCCGATGCGGTTGCTGGCCTCGGCCAGCAGTTCCAGTCGGCGCCGTGCCGCGACGGCGTACTTTCCCACTTCCGGCTCGCCCACCAGCACGAGCCCTCTGACCGTGCCCCCGGCGGAGTCGTCGGCGCCACGGGAGACGGGTGCGCCCGGTGCGCCGGGCACGACGGCCGCCACCGTGGCCGGACCGGGTGCGGCGCGGGAAAGGGGCCCGGGCGGTGGGCCGGCGGGGGCGGGGGCGGGGGCGTGCCGCTCCGACTCCTCGGGGAGGAGCACCTCGATGACGACGCCCTCCACCCCGGAGGGGCTCGTCACCGGACGACTCACGAGAGTCACCCACCGGCCGCGGGACAGGGACACCTCGGCTGCAGCCCGCCGGTCCGCTGACATCAGCTCCGTGGCCTTCTGCTTGAGGGTCATCTGATCGCTCTGCTCCAGCTCGCTCTGGAGCAGCTCGTCCATTCCGATCGCGTGTCCGTTCCAGGCGTCCTCGCCGGTCCGGGCGCGGCTCGCGGCATCGAGATAGGCGTGCAGCAGGCCGCGCTCGCGCGCCGAACTCTGCTCCATCAGCCGCCTTTCGATGGCTTCGGCCGCCTTGCGCACGACGGGGATCAGCGCCGGGTCCGCATCGGTGTAGGGATAGCCGAGGCACAGAACACCCTCGATGTGCCCGCTGAGCTGGTCGCGAACGGGGATCGCGGTACAGGCACTTGACTGGGACCGCTCGGCGAAGTGCTCGGCGCCGTAGACCTGACAGAGTCGCCTTTCAGCGAGAGTGAGACCGATGCCGTTCGTCCCGGCGAACTGCTCGGCGAACACGAACCCGGGGACGCTCTGGATCGCGGAGAGATGCCTGAGCATGGACTTCTCTCCGAAGCGGCGTTCGAGCACCGTGCCATGTCCATCGGCGAGACAGATGTTCATCAGGCTGCCCGAGAAGATGGACTGGAGCCGGTCCAGCACCGGCCGGGCGGCGCGGACGAGGCGGCCTTCCGGGTCGAAGTCCTGCTTGAAGGGAAGCTCGGACTGGTCCGGCGACAGCCCCAGCAGCCTGCTGCGCTGCCACGAGCTCAGGATCGGACTCCTCACGCTTCCCTCGACCGACTCGCCGTGCAGGAATCGGTCACGGGAACGCACGGGGCCGATGCGGTCGCCGACGACCCCCATCTGTACCACTCCCTCACGGAACGCTCTCGATCGCCCGGTTTGAGTATATTCCTCCGATTTTGCGGGCGGGTGGGGGAGCCGAATGGCCGGTGGGGCCGGCCCTCAAAGGATCGCGACCGGATTGACGGGAGAACCCGTACCGCCGGGGACGTTCAGCGGCGCCACGACGAGCACGAACTCGTACCGGCCCGCCTCGGCGCAGGCGGCGGAAAGCGCCTCGAGGTCGAGGTTGTCCAGCAGCGGGACCCCCATCGCGGTGATCGCGAGCGTGTGGACGGGGGAGTGCACGCCCTCGACGGGCGACGGCCGTACGTCGCTGTCCCCGTCGCCGCCGAGCAGGGCGATCGCCCGATCGGCCAGCAGCGGCACGGCGTCCACGTGCCAGCCCGCGCTCGCCGCGCCGGGGTCCCAGGGGCCGGTCTCCCGGCGGCGGCGGAAGGCGCCCGAGCGCAGCAGCACCGCATCTCCGTCCCCGATCGTCACGCCGAGTGCCTTCTCCGCGGCGATGACGTCCCGCGCGTGCACCGCGTGCCCGGGTTCGAGCCACGTGACCCCGAGGGCGGCGGGCAGGTCGAGGAGTACGCCCCTGGTGACCAGGGGGCCGAGCGCCGGCACCGCGCCGAAGCGGGCACCCGCGGCATCGACGACCTCGCGCGCCGCGCGGCCGTCGTAGAGTCGCCCTCGGTAGGCGACGTGTGACAGCGCGTCGAGGTGGCTCACGCCCTTGCCGTGGTAGTCGACGGCGAGGAAGTCCTTGTAGACGGAGGGTTCCGGGGCCTCCACGTCGCCGAGGTCGGACATGTAGTGCAACGCGGGCTTCGCGTTGTCCGGTCCGGGCCGGGTGTCCCAGGGCCTCCCCAGCGCGACGACCGTCCCGGACCTGATCAGGGCCGTGGCCCGCTGTACGTGGCCCGCCGTCACCCTGTTCCAGGCGCCGCGGTCGGCCGCGGCCCACCGGCCCCAGGTGCGGACCGACTCGAAGAGCGCGTCGAACTCCTCGCGGGAGACGGTGGCCCCGTGTCCGGGACCGGCCGGCGGGGGAGTGGGGGCATCGGCGGGGTTGCTGCTCATGAGTACTCGGCGCTCCAAGGTTCGTGCGGCTGCTGCCCGGGGCACCGGGCGGCGCGAGGGCCTCCCGGGCGCAGCATCCTGCCGGGGTTCGGCCGCCCCGCCCGGCACGTCGGCGGTTCGGCGCGCCGGTCTTCCCTCCGGGGTTCATCGTGTGCTCATACGCCCGCCACATCGCCTCCATGTCGGCTACCCGCGAGTAGACCAGGGTGGCGGCGGCCCGCTGCGGGGCAGCCGGGCTCCCGCCCCGGCCCGGTCCGCCGCGCGCCGACCGCAACCGACTCCGTGACCAGGAGGCACCATGAGCGTGACCGCAAGCAGGAGATCGCCGTTCATCGCCGCGGCGACGATCGCGGCCCTCGGACTGATCGCCGTACCGGCCCACGCCCACGCACACACGGACCGGGGCACGGCACCCTCGCTGCCCGAGGTGTCCGCCTCCGTCGAGACGCCGTCCCTGTTCGACGACGAGGCGGGTGGCAACGCGAACGCCGATGACCCGGCGATCTGGCGGAACGCCTCCGACCCCGACCGCAGCCTGGTGATCGCCACCGCCAAGGAAGGCGGCCTGCGCGTGTACGACCTGGACGGCCGTCAGGTCCAGACCCTGCCGGCGCCGCCGCCCCCGCGGGACGGCGACAAGCCCGGGCGCTTCAACAACGTCGACCTGATCACCGGGCTGCGCTTTCCCGACGGCCGGCACGATGTGGCGGTCGTCTCCGACCGGGGCCGCGACCAGCTGCGCTTCTACCGGATCGACCCCGAGCGCCCTGGCGGGCCACTCGTCGACGTCACCGACGAGGCAGCGGCCCCGCTGGTCTTCTCGTCCGGCCAGGACGAGGTCGACGACCAGCACACCGCCTACGGCCTGGCCGCCTACACCGACCGCGGCCGCTCGTTCGCGGTGACCAGCCGGCGCCACGACACCAAGCTCGCGCTGGCCGAACTCACCCCGGATGCGCGGGGGAAGGTCGGATACCGCCTCGTCCGGACCCTCACGCTGCCTTCCTCCTTCACCCTGCCCGACGGGACCGGCTGGACACCGTGCGCCGAGCCCGGCGAGCTTCCCCAGGTGGAGGGCATGGTCATCGACCCTGACAGCGGCGACCTGTACGCGGGCCAGGAGGACGTCGGCATCTGGAAGCTCGACGCCGACCTGCGCTCCCCGGCCCGCCTGATCGAGAAGGTCCGCTCCTACGGGGTGCCGGGCACCTGGAACCCGCAGACCGAGGAGTGCGACGCGGGGGCCGACCCGGGCTTCGGCGGCCGGCACATCAGCGCCGACGTGGAGGGCCTGACGATCTGGCGCGACCCCGAGGACCCCCGCGACGACGGCTACCTGATCGCCTCCAGCCAGGGCGACAACACCTTCGCCGTCTTCGACCGCGACCACCGCAACGCCTTCGTCCGCAACTTCCGGATCACCGCGGGCGGCAAGCCCGGCGCGCCCGACGGCTCGGAGGTCTGCGACGGTGCCGCCGTCACCAGCGCCCCGCTCGGTACGAGGTTCCCGCACGGCCTGCTGGTCGTCCAGGACGGCTCGAACACCCCGGAGACCGCCGGACCCGACGGGCAGGCCCGTACCGACACCGACTTCAAGTTCGTCGACTGGGCCAAGGTCGAACGCGCCGCGCGCCTCTGACCCGCTCGACACTGCCGAAGGCGTCCATGGCCTCGTCGTTCTGAGGTCATGGACGCTGTCAGCAGCGACGGGTCTGGTACGGCACGGGGACCGGGTGCGGCTCCGGAGGCGTCGGGCACCGGCGCAGGGCGACGAGGAACGTCAGCACGATTCCGCCCGCCACGAAGAAGAGCGCGGTGCTGATCCCCTCGGCGGTGGCGACGCGGAGCCGTTCACCGGAGAGGCCGTCGAGGCCGGCGGTCGCCACCAGGACGAGGACGGCGAGGCCGACGGCTGCGCCCGCGCCCGACGCGGTGGAGGCAATGCCGGAGGCGATGCCTTGTTGCCGGTCGGGGATTCCGGTGGCGGCGGCGATGAACATGGCCGTGAAGACCACCCCGTCGCCGACGCTGAGCGCCACGAGGCCGGGGACGAGTTCGGCGTAGGTGCCGTTGGGCGAGATCGTGAGGGCGAGTGCGAGCGCACCGAGCGCGCCGACGGCGAGGGCCGCGGCCAGCGTGCGCCTGAGACCGAACCGCGTCACGAGCCGGCCCGCGGTTGTCGAACCGGCCACCACCACCGCCGTGGGGATGAGGAAGCCGGCGCCGGTCTCCAGGGCGTCGTAGCCCAGAACCTCCTGGAAGTAGACCGACAGGAAGTAGAGCACGGAGCCGAAGGTCGCCATGAACATGAAGGCGATGACGACGCCGGTGACCAGGCTGGAATGGGAGAGCAGCCCCGGTGGCATGAGCGGGTCTCTGCTGCGCCGCTCGATGACGACGAAGGCTCCGATCAGCAGGGGGCCCGCCGTCGCGCTCACCAGAACGGCCGGCGAGAGCCAGCCCAGTCCGGGGCCCTGCACGAGGGCGAACACGATGAGCGTGACGCCGAGAGTGACACTGAGGGCACCGGGCAGGTCGAACGTACGGCCCTTTTCGCGTGCGCCGTCCCGAGGGATCAGTACGAAGGCGAGCAGCAGTGCCGGGCCGGCCAGGGCGACGTTGACGAGGAAGACCGCTTGCCAGCCGAAGGCCTGCGTCAGAACACCGCCGAGCAGCACACCGATGACGAGCCCTGCCGCGCCTGCCCCTCCCCAGATTCCCAAGGCGCGGTTGCGGGCCGGGCCTTCGGCGAAGGTGGTGTTGATGAGTGCCAGGGTGGTGGGGAAGACGAGCGCTCCGCCGAGACCCTGGAACGCGCGGGCGGTGAGGAGCAGTCCGGGGCCGGTCGCGCATGCTCCCGCGAGCGATGCCCCGGCATAGAGTGCGAGGCCGGTGGCCAGGATGCGGCGCCGTCCGAGCAGGTCGGCGGCACGCCCGCCGAACAGCAGGAAGCCGGCCGAGGCCACTGCGTAGGCGCTGATGACCGACTGGAGTGTCCGCGCGGAATAGCCGAGGTCGCGTGCGATGTCGGGCAGCGCCACGACCACGATGTACTGGTCGAGCGAAACGATCAGCATGGCGAAGGACAGGAGCGCGAGCATCGCCGTCTCCCGGTTCCAGCCGAGGCCGCCGGGCACAGACGATGGTTCTGTGGGTCGCACGGCAGCACTCCTGATGATCGCTCAAGTCTGCGCTCACGACCCTAGCCAGATCGCGCGCATCATGTGCCGGTCAGGGGGCTGGGGCCGCCCGTCAGGGTGACGTGGAGGCCGTCCGGCTGAACCTCTGCGGACGTGGCCCTGAGCCCAAGCGGGTACTCCTTCGGCGCACCCGGCTCCGATCCCAGACCGCCGCTGCCCATCCCGAGCCGACTGGCGGGGACGGAGCGGCCGAACACGGTGAACCCGTCGACGGCGAGCGTGACCTTCCCGTCCGCGAGTACGGGACGCAGTGTCAGCTGCCCTGCGCCGCCCGGGCCGACGGCGGCGAGGACGGTCCCCTTCTCCGGGTCGGTGGTGACCGCGGTCACCGGGACGGACCCCGCGGCGGCCCGGATCGCGGCGCCGATGGACTGCGTGGGGACGGTCACCTCGGCGTGGGTGCTGCCGACGGTGGCCCTCCCGCCGAGACGGACGTCGTCGAGCCGCGCCCGGACGCGGACTTGGGCGAGGCGTCCGAGGCGGGCGTCGTCGCTGCTGATGTCCAGACGGGGGATGTTCTCGCGCGCCAGGTCCCACAGGGCCCAGTCGCCGGCCACGCCGACCGCCACGTCGTTGCCGAGGGCGGGTGCCGCCGCCGCGATGCGGTTCTCGATCACGTTGCGGGCCGTGAACTCGGCCGCGCCCGTGCCGAGGGCCGCTACCAGGGCCACGGCGGTCGTGACCGTGACGGTCTTCGTGAGGCGGCGCTTCATCGGCGCTCTCCCCGGGCGGGCGCAAGGGCGGGCGCAAGGGCGGGGGCGGGCAGGGAGGTGGGCGCGGCGGCGGGTCCTTCCGGGTCGAGATGCGGAAGGATCCGGTCCAGCCAGCCGGGGAGCCACCAGTTGGCGCGCCCGAAGAGGTACATGGACGCGGGCACCAGGAGCAGGCGGACCACGGTGGCGTCGATGATCACGCTCACGCCGAGGCCGAGGGCGAGCATCTTGACGGCGACGTTCGTGGAGAGCAGGAACGCCAGGAAGACGCTGGTCATGATCAGTGCCGCGCAGGTGATGACGCGGGCCGTGGCGGCGAGGCCGGTGGCGACGGCCAGGTGGTTGTCCCTTCGGTGCAGCCATGTCTCGCGGATCCTAGAGAGCAGGAAGACCTCGTAGTCCATGGATAGTCCGAAGACGATCGCGAACATCATCATCGGTACGTAGGACTCGACGGGCACCTTCTCGGTGACGCCGAACAGCGCGCCGCCCCAGCCCCATTGGAAGACCGCGACGACCACGCCGTAGGCGGCGGCGATGGAGAACAGGTTGAGTACGGCGGCCTTGAGCGCGATCAGCGGGCTGCGGAAGACGGCGAGCAGCAGCAGGAACGCGGCCGTGACCACCACACCGATGATCAGGGGCAGTTTGGCGGTGAGGGTGTCGGTGAAGGTCTGGGTGGCGGCGGCGGTACCGGTGACGTAGCCGGTGGCACCCGTTCCCGACAGTGCCTGCGGCACCGTTTCGTCCTGCAAGGTGTGGATCAGGTCGGCGGTGGCACTGTCCTGCGGGCCGGTGGCGGGGGTGACCGTGCTGATGAGCAGGACGTGGTCGGGGCTGGGCACCGGGGTGGTCACGGAGGCGACGCCCGGTACGGCGGCCAGTTCGCGCTGGAGCGAGGCGGCGAGGTCCCGGCGCTGCGTCTCGTCGGCCACCTGCCGGCTGTCGAGGTGGGCCACGACGGTGAGCGGGCCGTTGGCGCCGGGGCCGAAGCCCTCGGTGATCAGGTCGTAGGCCCGTCGGTCGGTCCTGCTGGTGGACTGTGCTCCGGCGTCGACGTGGCCGAGCTGCATGGACGCGACCGGTATCGAGAGGACGCCGAGCAGGAGCAGGCCGCTGACCAGGAAGAGCCAGGGGCGCCGGCTGACCTTGACGGCCCAGCGGTGCCAGACGTCCGACGCGCCGGTGGGTTCGGCGACCGGTGTGCGCACATGGAGGCGGTCGATGCGGCGGCCGAGCAGACCCAGCAGCGCGGGAGTCAGCGTGACGGACGCGGCGGCGGCCACGACGACGCTGAGCCCGGCGGCGACGCCGAGGGTGCCGATGAAGTCCACGCCGCAGACGCAGAGCCCGCCCAGGGCCATGGCGACCGTGGCGGCGGCGACCAGGACGGCACGGCCGCTGGTGGCGACCGTACGCCCGACCGCCTCGGCGGGCTCCGTTCCGGTGTGCAGCAGGGCCCGGAAGCGGGTGGCCAGGAAGAGCGCGTAGTCGATGCCGACGCCGAGGCCCATCATCGCGGCCAGGGTCGGGGCCGCCTGGGCGAAGCCGAACTGTCCGGCGAGCAGTCCGAGACCGGCCAGGCTGACGGCCAGGCCGATCACCGCCGTCAGCAGCGGGAGCCCGGTGGCGGCGACGCTGCCGAAGCCGATCAGCAGGACGAGCACGGCGACGGCCAGACCGATGGCCTCCGAGGTGTGGTCGGCGGACTTGGGCGTGGCCAGCTGCCCGAGCGGGGCCCCGTACTCGACGGTGACGTGGTCGGAGCGCAGTGGCTGGACGGCGGTGTCGACCTCGGCGAGGTAGGAGGGGTCGAAGGTCGCCGGGTTGCCGTCGAAGCGGACGGTCACCTGGGCGATGTCGCCCTTCGCGGAGACCGCACCCGGCGTGGTGAGCGGGTCGGCCACCGACAGGACGTTCGGCAGGCGGCTCAGGTTGCCGACGGCCGCGTCGATCGCCGCCTGGTGACCGGCGAGCGAACCCTGACCGGACTGGAGCACGATGGGTGCGGCCGTGCCCCCGGAAGCGCTCGTGTGCGCCGTGAGCAGGTCGGCAGCGGTCTGGGTACGGGTACCGGGCAGGGAGAAGCTGTCCGCGAAGGTGCCGCCCCACGTGTGGTTGGCCAGCCCCAGGCCGACGAGGAGCAGGACCCACGCGGCGACGACCCGCCAGGCGTGCCGGGCACACCAGCGCCCGCTGCGGTGGAGGAGACCCGGCCCGTCGGCCGATCGAATGTTCATGGGCCTCACTGTGCGCGGCGCGTGTAAGGGGGCCGTTGGCGCATTGTTCGGGGAATGTACGGGCGGCGGCGCGCGCCCGTTCACGCGGCGTCGGGTGCCGGCGGGAGGGCGACGGTGAAGCAGGCTCCGCCTTCCGGGCCGTGTCCTTCGACGCGGATGGTGCCCCCGAGGCGGCCGGTCAGGCGGCGGGCGATGGCCAGCCCCAGGCCGCTGCCGACCGGGCGGGTGTCCCGGTAGCGCTCGTGGAGGGCGCCGTGGTCGAAGGCGATGCGCACGTCGTCGTCGGTGAGGCCGGGCCCGCCGTCTCGGACCTGCAGTTCGGCGCCGCGGCCGCGCGGACGGCGAGGACCAGGGGTCCGCCCTCGGGCGTGACCCGCAGGGCGTTCTGCACCAGGCCGTCGATCAGCTGCCGGACCCGGAAGGCGTCCGTGTCGACGATGACGGGCTGCGCGGGCGGCCCGGGCTGCTCGAGTCGCAGCTCGACGCCGTGCCGGGCGCAGGGGCCGGTCCAGAAGGCGGCGGCCTCGGCGACCACCGCGCAGAGGTCGGCCGGGGCCACATCGAGCCGGAAGTCGTCCGCCTCCAGCCGGGCCAGGTCCAGCAGGTCCCCCAGGAACCGGTCCAGGCGCCGGGTCTCGCCGGCCAGGATGCCGCCGACCTCGGGCAGCCGGTCCGGCTCGATCAGGCCGTCGGCGAGCGCCTCGGCGTATCCCTGCAGCGCGGTCAGCGGGGTGCGCAAGTCGTGGGAGACGGAGAGCAGGAACTCCCGCTGCCGGTTCTCGCTGCGCGCCAGCGCCTCGTCCAGGACGTTGAGGGCGCGCCCGATGTCCGCGGTCTCCCGGGGGCCGTCGACCGGGGCCGGTACGCCGCGTTCGCCGTCGGCGAGCCGGTGCGCGATCTGCGCGGCCTTCACGAGCGGACGGGCGATGCGGCGGGCCAGGAGTGCTCCGGCCAGTGCCGCGCCGAGCATGCCGACGATCAGCGGCGCCACCACGTTGCGGCGGATCTGGTTCGTGTTCTCGGTGACGACCGCGTACGGCTCGGTCAGCACGACCGCTCCGCCGCGCACGCCGGGCTGCCCCACCAGCAGCACGTCCCGGCCGCCCAGGATGCCGGTGGTGGAGACCGGCTTCCCGGCCAGCAGAGCCGACTTCGACGCCCTGTCGACGGCCGGGGTGGCGGTTCCGCTCACCGTGCCGTCCGGGGCGATGACCGCGAGCTGCACGTTGTTCGGCCCGCCCAGTAGCTGGGCGCCGTGGAAAAGAGCCTCGGACAGGGCCGGCAGACGACTGAGCACCGTTGCCTGACGCGTCAGTTGGTCACGTTCACGCTCCTCCGCACCGTGCGCGGCGGTCTGCCAGGCGACCAGCCCGGTCAGCGCCACCGCGAGCGCCGCCACCACGGTGGTCAGCACCACGATGTTGCGTGCGAGGGAGCCCCGGCGCGGACTGCCGGGCCGGGAGCGGCTCACGTGCCGGGCGCCATCGCGCTGTACCCGACGCCGCGGACCGTACAGATCGGACTCGCGTCGCCGAGCTTGGCGCGCAGCTGCGAGACGAAGACGTCGACCATCCGGGTGTCGCGGTAGCCCGGGTACCCCCACACCTGGGCGAGCAGCTGCTCACGGGTGAACACCTGCCCCACGTGCCGGAGCAGGTGCGCGAGGAGGTTGAACTCGGTGGCGGTGAGCTCGACCGGCTCTCCGTCGCGGCGCACGGTGCGGCTGACCGGGTCCAGGCTGAGCCGGCCGATGCTCTCGGGCGGGCGGCCGGGGAGTTGACCGGTCGGCCCCGCCGCCCTGCGCAGTACGGCCTTGACCCGGGCGACCAGCTCGCGCGGCGAGAACGGCTTGGTCAGATAGTCGTCCGCGCCCAGTTCGAGGCCGAGGATCCGGTCGGCCTCCTCGCCGCGCGCGGTGACCAGCAGCACCGGCGTCCAGTCGCCGGAGTCACGCAGGGCACGGCAGAAGGCGATGCCGTCCATGCCCGGCAGACCGATGTCCAGCACGATCGCCACCGGGTGCATCCGCCTCGCGGCCGCGAGCCCGGCGGTCCCGTCGGCCTCGACGTGGACACCGAAGCCCTCGCGCGCCAAGTAGAGCCTTTGCACATCGGAGATGTGGCGCTCGTCCTCGACGATCAGCACGAGGCCCCTGGACTCCGTCATCACTGCCTCTCACGTGCGGCACTCCTCGCCGATGCTAACCGCATCGATCCGGCCTTCCTGTGGGCGCGCCGCCACCCGTACATTCCCCGAACAATGCGCCGGCCGGAGCCGGAGCCGGAGCCGTATCCGTCAGACCGCCGGGAAGACCGGGGCGATCCCCAGGGTGGGCGCGATCGCCTGCCAGATCGTCGACCGGGCCGTGGCCAGGTCGACCCGGGGGTCCTCCAGCATCAGCCGGATGCCGAGGCCGTCGCACAGGGCCAGCACCAACGTGCTGACCGCGGCGACGTCGCAGTCGGTGAACTCGCCGGACCGGATGCCCCGTTCCACGACTCCGCCGACCCACGCGTGCAGCTGGTCGTAGAGGTCGACGGCGAGGTGCCGGGCCGTACCGTCGCGCAGCGCGCGCACCCAGAGCTCCTGCCAGAGCTTCCAGTCCTGGTGGAGCTCCGCGTCCGTGGGCAGCATGCTGTGCACGATGCGGGCCAGGACGACCGCGGCCGGGTCCGTATCGGTGTCGCTGCCGGTGTCCGTACCGGTCTTGGCGAAGGAGTGCGTCATCGCCTCGGCGAAGAGCTTCTCGCGAGTGTCGAAGTGGTAGTGCAACAGGGCCTTCGAGACGCCCGCGTGCTCGGCGACCTTGCGCATGCTGACGTGCTCGAAACCGATGTCGGCGATCACTTCGCACGCTGCCGTGAGGATTCGCTCACGCGTTTCGAGTGCGCGCTCGGCCTTGGTCACGTTGGCTGCTCCCCGTGTCGGCGCCCGTTGGGTCGGGTGAGTGGGTGATGGGAAAGGCCCCGGCGGCCCCGCCCGCCGGACCACCATCCTCGCGCATGGGGCTTCCGGGCTCCGGCCGTCGGGGGACCGCGGTCAGGGATAGGTGTGGAAACCCCGGCCGGTCTTGCGGCCGAGCAGGCCCGCGTCCACCATCCGGGCCAGCAGCGGCGGCGGGGCGTACAGCGGCTCCCGGTACTCCGCGTACATCGACCGGGCGATGGCCTGGACGGTGTCCAGTCCGATGAGGTCGGCCAGGGCCAGCGGCCCGAGCGGGTGGGCGCAGCCCAGGGTCATGCCCCGGTCGATGTCCTCGGCCGACGCGGCCTGGGACTCGGCCATCCGCACCGCGGCCAGCAGGTACGGCACGAGGAGCGCGTTCACGACGAATCCCGCCCGGTCCCGGGCGCGGACGACCTGCTTGCCCAGGACGTCGGAGGCGAACTCCCGTGCCCGCCGGGCGGTCTCCTCGGCGGTGAGCAGGGACGGCACCAGCTCGACGAGGGCGAGCACGGGGACGGGGTTGAAGAAGTGCAGGCCGACCACGTGTTCCGGCCGTGAGGTGGCTGCCGCCAGCCGGATGACCGGGATGGAGGAGGTATTCGTCGCCAGCACGGCGTCCCTGCGTTGCACCGTCGCGTCGAGCCGGGCGAAGACCTCCAGCTTCGCCCGCTCGTCCTCGGCCACCGCTTCGACGACGAGGTCGCGGTCCGCCATCCGGGCCATGTCCGTGGTCACCACGATCCGCCCCACTGCGGTGTCCCGTTCGGCGTCGGTCAGCTTTCCGGCGGCCGCGGCCCGTGCCAGGGAGCGGGTTATCCGCTCCAGGCCGGCGTCCGCGGCCGTCCGGCTGGTCTCCACCACCACGACGTCCCGCCCGGCGAGGGCGCAGACCTCGGCGATACCGGAGCCCATCAGACCGCATCCCACGACCCCGACCCGTTCGACATCGGACATCGGCTTTCCCTTCAGATGGTTCTCATAAGGACGCACGGCGGCGGTCCGGGCCGCGGGCGGGGGCCGGATCGCCGCCGGGACGGTCACACGGACGACGGCATCTGCAGCACGCCCGTGCCGCGCTTGACGAGTTCGCCCGCGACGATCAGGCGCTGGATCTCGGAGGTGCCCTCCCAGATGCGGTCGACGCGCAGTTCGCGGTAGAGACGCTCGACGGGGTACGAGCGGTCGTAGCCGCGGCCACCGAAGATCTGCAGGCACCGGTCGATGACCCGGCCGGACGCCTCGCTCGCCGACAGCTTGGCGATGGCCGCCTTGGCATGCAGCGTCTTGCGGTCGACCCGGCCCTCGTCGACCTCCCAGGCGACCTGGTGGGTGTAGGCGCGGTTGACGGCGATGTCGACGGCGCAGTCGGCGAGCATGCCCTGGATCAGCTGGAAGTCGGCGATGGAGGAGCCGAACTGGCGGCGCTCCACCGCCCAGTCGCGGGCCAGCTCCAGGGCCCGCTCGGCGGCGCCGATCGTCCGCGCGGCGATCATCAGCCGTTCCTCGGTGAACCAGGAGCGGGTGATGTCGTAACCGTTGCCCACCTCCCCGAGCACGGCATCCGCGGGGACGTGCACCTCGGTGAAGGTGAACTCGGGGTGCTCGTAGACGAACGTGTGCATCCAGCGGGGCACCCGGGTCATCTCGATGCCCGGCGTGTCCTTGTCGACGAGGAACAGCGTCGGGGCCCCCTCCTCCCCGGCGGCGGCGAGCACGATCATGAAGTCGGCGTGGTCGCCGACGGTGACGAACCACTTCTCGCCGTTCAGCACCCAGCCGTCGGCGGTCCGGGTCGCCGTGGTCCGCAGGCTCTGCGGGTCGGAGCCGGCCTCCGGCTCGCTCACCGCGTAGCAGTCGCGGCGCCGCCCCCGGATCACCGGGACGAGGTACCGCTCGCGCTGCTCCGGCGTGCAGAAGGACAACGCGTTGGCCGGACGCCACACCATGTCCCACAGGGCGCCGGTGAGCCGTCCGAGCTCCGCCTGGACCGTGACCTGCTCCAGGATGGTGAGGCCGGCGCCGCCCCACTCCGCCGGCATGTTGACCGCCTGAAGGCCGCTGTCGAGGACGGCGTCGCGGATCTCGGTGTGGGCCTGCGGGGGCAGGCCGTTGTTCTCCTCGCAGTCGAGCTCGTACTTCATGATGAACTCGGTGAGCGCGCGCGCCGAGTCCCTGAGCTCTTCCTGACGGGCGGTGAGACGGAAGTCCATGTCTGTCCTTGGAATCGTGATGGAAGGGGCAGGGGGAGCGGAAGGGATGGTCAGGAGCCGGGGAGCGCGAGGGCCCGGGTGCCGCGCTTGATCAGCTCGTTGGCGATGATCAGGCGCTGGATCTCGGAGGTGCCCTCCCAGATGCGGTCGACGCGCAGTTCGCGGTACATGCGCTCGACGGGGTACGAGCGGTCGTAGCCCCGGCCGCCGAAGATCTGTACGCACCGGTCGATGACCCGTCCGGCGGCCTCGCTCGCCGCGAGCTTCGCCGTCGACGCCTTGGCGTGCAGGGTCTTGGGGTCGGTGTGCGGCTGGTCGGCTTCCCAGGCGACCTGGTGGGTGTAGGCGCGGTTGACGGCGATGTCGACGGCGCAGTCGGCGAGCATGCCCTGGATCAGCTGGAAGTCGGCGATGGGGGAGCCGAACTGGCGGCGCTCCACCGCCCAGTCGCGGGCGAGTTCCAGGGCCCGTTCGGCGGCGCCGACGGTCCGGGCGGCGATCATCAGCCGCTCGTCGGTGAACCACTCCTTGGTCAGCTCGTAGCCGTTGCCGACGCCGCCGAGCACGTCCTCGTCGGCGACGAAGACGTCGGCGAAGGTGAATTCGGGGTGCCCGTTCACCGCGGAGTGCATGAACCGGGGGACGCGCGTCATCTCGACACCCGGTGCCTGCTTGTCCACGAAGAACAGCGTCGCGGCCCGCTCGGGGCCCGCATCGGCCTGCACCAGCAGGAAGTCGGCGATGTCCCCGCAGGTCACGAACCACTTCTCGCCACTCAGGAGCCAGCCGCCCTCGGTGCGGGTCGCGGTACTCGTGCACGAGCCGGGGTCGGAGCCCGCACCGGGTTCGGTGACCGCGAACGCGTCGAACCGCTCGCCCCGGATGACGGGCAGGAGGTACTTCTCCCGCTGTGCCGCGGTGCCGTGGGCCAGGACGTTCGCGGGCCGCCAGGGGATGTCCCAGAGGCAGTTGGTGACCTTGCCGAACTCCTCCTCGACGATGACCTGGTCCAGCAGGGACAGGCCGGCTCCGCCCCACTCGGCGGGCATGTTGATCGCGTAGACGCCCGCGTCGATGGCGGCGCGGGTCAGTTCGCGGACCGTCTCGGCGGGCAGCGGGCCGCCCGCCTCCTCGGACTGGTCCTCGTACCTCATCAGCAGCCGCGTGTAGGCGGCGGCGCGGGCCTTGAGGTCGGCCTGCTCGGGTGTGTAGCGGAAGTCCATGGTGTGTCTCCGGGACGCGAGGGGTGCGGACGGAAGGGCGTACGGACAGCAGGGGGAAAGGGCAGGGGGGTAAGGGCGGGTGGTACGGGCGGGTGGTTCGGGGTCAGCCCAGGACGGCCCGTGCGTCCAGGGCCAGGGCGCCGTCCGGACGCACCAGCAGGGGATTGACCTCCAGCTCGGCGATCTCCGGATGTGCGGCGGCCACCGCGGTGATGCGTTCGATGACGGCGGCGGCGGCGGCCACGTCGACGGCCGGCCGCCCGCGGACGCCCGCCAGAAGCGCGGCGGTCCGCAGCCCGCGCAGCAACTCCTCGGCCCGCCGGGCCGGTACGGGCGCCAGCGCGAAGGCGACGTCGCGCAGGGTCTCGGTGAGGACGCCGCCGAGCCCGACCATCGCCACCGGTCCGAACCGGGGGTCTCGGTTCACGCCCACGATCAGCTCGATGCCGTCCGAGAGGTCGGCCATCGCCTCGACCGAGTAGGCGGGGGCGCCGAGCCGGGCGTGCATGTCCCGGTACGCGGCGAGGAGCGCGTCCCGGCCGGCCAGCCGCAGCGCTACGCCGCCCGCGTCGGACTTGTGCAGGAGGTGCAGGGCCTTGAGCACGTACGGGCCGTCGAACTCCCCTGCCGCGGCCAGCAGTCCGGCCTCGTCGGTGATCTCGCGCGCCGGCGGGAACGGCACCCCGGCGGCGCCGAGCAGCGCTCGCACCCCGTGGTACCCGGCGTCCCGCAGCGGCGCGGCCGGAGCGGGCAGCGCGGGGAGCTGCGGTGTGCCGCCCGCCGCCCGGACGGTCATCGCCGACAGGGCGCGGGCGGCGTCCTCGGTGGCGGCGAAGACCGGTATCCCGGCTTCGGCCAGCACCCGGCAGCTCGGCGACTGCGGATACATGGACTGCACGACCATCGGCTTCGGCGCGACCGCGAGGTGCGTGACGATCTTCTCGGCGGCCCGCGTCTCGCCCTCGGCGAGCACGGAGCCGCCGGCCGGGCTGCCGCCCAGGCCGCCCTCGGAAGCGGCGTACCCGCCGAAGTAGCCCGTCATCAGGACGGCGTCGACCTCGTCGGCGGCGAGGAGTTCCGCGACCGTGTCGGCGTACGAGAGGGGCTGCTGCTCGCCCATCCCCGCCAGGTCGACCGGATTGCCGACCGCGGACTGCTGCCACAGTACGGTCCGCAGCCGCTCCTGCGTGGCCGCGGCGAGTTCCGGTACGTCGAGCCCGGCGTCCTCGGCGGCGTCGGCCGCGATCGCACCGTGGCCGCCGCCGTCGGTGAAGACCGCGGTCCGGCTTCCTTTCGTACGCGGTCCCGGCCGGGCGCTCACGGCCGCCAGTACCACCGTCATCTCCCGTGGCGTACGGACGAGTTCCACGCCCGCGTCGCGGCAGGCGGCGGCCACCACGTCGGCCGAGGTGGTGAGCGCCCCGGTGTGCGACTGGGCGCTGCGGGCGGACGCGGAGCCCCGCCCGGCGGTGAGCAGGACCACGGGCTTGCCCGCCGCGGCGGCGGCCCGGGCGAAGGCCCTGCCGTCGCCGAAGTCCTCGGCGTACACGGCGATCGCCGTGGTGGCCTCGTGGCGGGCGCAGTCCTCGACGAGGTCGACGAGGGTGACGTCGGCCTGGTTGCCGAGGGAGACGAACCGGGAGAAGCCCAGGCCGTGCGGAGCGCCGCGGAGCTGGAGTTCGAGGGCGAGGTTGCCGCTCTGGCTCAGCAGGGCGACGCCGCCGGGAGCGAAGCGGTCCGAGGCGAGGTAGAGCTCGGTCGTGTTGTCGGCGATGCCCAGGCAGTTGGGTCCGACGAGGACGGCTCCGGCTTCCCGGACGCGTGCGACGACCGCGCGTTGCCGGGCCAGTCCCGCCGGGCCGGCCTCGGCGAAACCCGCGGTGATGCCGACGATCGCCTTCGCCCCGCAGGCCAGGGCGTCCTCGACGGCGGCCTCGAAACCGTCGCCCGGGACGGAGATCACCACCAGTTCGACGGGTTCGCCGATCGCGGCGAGGGACGGGGCGGCCGGTCTGCCGAGGACGGTGCCGCCGCGCCGGTTGACCAGGTGCACCGGCCGCCGCCCGTCGGCGCGCAACGCCTGGGAGGCCACCGCGTGGCCGTACTTCGCCGGGTCGTCGCTGGCTCCGACCACGGCGACGGAGCGGGGGTCGAAGAGAGCGGTCAGATCGCGTGCCATGTCACTTCTCCACTCGGAGGGCGGAGTTGGGGCAGCTCTCGGCGCAGGCGCGCGCCGCTTCCTCGGTGCCGGACGGGACGGTGAGGGCGATGACCCTCGCGAAGCCCCATTCGTCGAGTTCGACCAGGTCGGGTGCGTGTTCCTGACACAGCCCGTAGCCCTGGCAGCGGGTGGAGTCCAGCAGGAGTTTCACGGTGTTCCTTTCAGGGCGGGCAACGGGGTGCGGGACGAGGCCGCGTCGGCGACCTCCGGTACGGCCACGGCGAGGCGGCGCCCGTGGACGCCCGCGGGCGGGGCGGTGGCGAAGGCAGCGATGCAGCCGGGGCACGGCCCGCCGAGGTGCGACCGGACGAGATCGGGGAAGGCGAGCAGGAGGCTGCCCGCGGTGCCCGCGGCGGCGTCGAGCAGGCCGCAGGCCCCGCGCCCGGGCAGGCCTCGGGACCACCGGTCCAGGTGGGCAAGGGTGTCGGGGGCGGCCGTGCCCGCGCAGAGCGCGTGCACGGCGTCGCGGATCGCCGCCGTGCCCGACACACAGACGCCGCACTGCCGTGCGCTCTCGGCCGCGAGGTGGCCGATGGCGTCCGCGGCGGTGCTCACCGGGCAGGCGCCGACGGCGAGGAAGCGGATCGCTCCGCAGCCCAGCGCGGTGCCCGCCGCGGCGAGTGCGTCGGGGTCGAGGGGGAGGTCCAGGGCCCGGGCGTCGACGAGTCCGCCGAACAGCCCGCCCATCAGGGCCCCGGCCGCGTCCGGGGTGCCGTGAGCCGCCGCCAGGGTGCGCAGGGGGACGCCGTACGGGACTTCGGTGAGCACGGGCGCCCCCCTCCCGCCGGACAGCGTCACCAGGGTGGCGCGGGCGATCCGGTCGCGCAGGTCGGGGCGTGTCGCGGTGAGGGCGATCCGGGCAAGGGTCTCGACGTTGGAGACCAGGGTCGGCGCGCCGCCGACCCCCTGCTCGAAGGGGCGGGGCGGCTTGGCGGTGGGCAGCGCCGGTCCGCCGTCGATCCGGCGGACGACCGCGCTCTCCTCACCGGCGACGTAGGTGTGGGCGGTCTCCACGACCTCGATGGGCAGGTGCGGCTCCCGTTCGGCGAGGGCCCGGCGGACGCGTGCACCCGCTTCCGGGTCCGAGAGGTAGACGTAGCCGCGGACGGCGCCGGTCACCGAGGCGGCCCGGACGAGGCCGTCGAGGACCAGATGGGGCCGGGCCTGCAGCAGCCAGCGGTCCTTGACCGAGCCCGGCTCGCCCTCCTCGCCGTTCGCCACCACCACCGGGACGCCGCCGCGCTCGCGGACGGCGCGCAGCTTGACGGCGGCCGGGAAGCCGGCCCCGCCGCGACCGCGCAGACCGGATGCGGCGAGGTGGTGCAGGAGCTCGTCCGGGCCGGTGGCGTCGGCGTAGCCGCCGGTGGCGCGGTAGGCATCGGCACTCTCCGTCACGTGGGGTGCCGCTCCGAGTACGGAGCCCGGCGACGGTGCCGTGGGGAATCGGATGGTGGTCATCGGCTGCTCCCTGTCCGGGGGTCGGTGCGCAGGATCCGTACGGCGCCTTCGAGTGCGCTGCGGTCCCTGGCGGTGCGGCCGTATCCCGTTCCCGGGAGGCCGATGAGCATGCGGTGGTGGTCGAGGACCACCTCTCCGGCGAGGAGGGCGGCCGCGCGGATGCCCGGCTCAGGGCGGGCGGCCACGGCGGTCACCAGCTCGGTGACCTCGGCCAGGTAGCGGAGCCAGCTGTGGCGGCTGCCCCGCAGGATCAGGCGCTCCACGCGGCGCCGCTCGGCGGCCGCCAGCTCGGCCGTCAGCTCTGCCGTCCGTGCTGCCTGTGCGGACTCCGAGCGGGGACGGTGCGAGGAGGCGCGCAGGGCGGCGACCGCTGCGGGCAGTTCCCGCTCGGGTTCGGGAGTGAGCCCGAGCCAGTCCAGACGCCGACGACCGCTCATGCGTGCCTCCGGGAGGGATGGGGTGCCGTGACCGACCGGGTCGGGTGACGGGAGCCGAGGGCGGGGGAGACGGGGATGCCCAGGGGCTCGCCGCAGGGGGACGCCGGGGGCGTGCGGCAAGGGATGGAGGGGGTGCGGGCCCGGGCGGGTGCCAGGGGGGCGGGCTGCGTCCGGCCAGACAAAAGGCCCAGAAGTGGAGATACGCCGGTGCAGCGACGAGAATTACGCTAGCTGACCGATCGGTCAGCGTACAAGTCTTGACCCGGCGGAAATCAGCCAGCAATCTGACTGTCCAATCGGTCAGCAAGGTCTCGGCGTCCGCCCCGGCCTGCTGCCCGCTGCTGGGTCGTCTCGACATCGATCGCCGAAACCGATCGCCGCACCGCCGGCACGGAGGAGTCACCCGATGCACTCCAGAGCCCCTGAAAAGCCCCCTATCGAGCAGCCGGTCCAGGACGCCCCCGGGCCCGCCCTGTCAGCCCGCTACTACACCGATCCCGACACGGCCGCCGCCGAGACGAAGCACGTCTTCGCCAAGTCCTGGCAGGTCGTCTGTCACGAGTCCGACCTGCCGAACCCGGGAGCCCGGCTCGCCGCGGCGGTCGCGGACCGCGAGGTACTGGTCGTCCGTACCGAGGACGGTGGCCTGGCCGCCCACCTCAACGTGTGCCGCCACCGCGGAACGCGCCTGGTCACCGCCCCCGAAGCGGCCGGCAAGGCGATCCGCTGCCCGTACCACGGCTGGACGTACCGCCTCGACGGAAGCCTGGTCGGCGCCCCGGAGGCACGGCAGATCCCCTGCCTCGACAAGCCCGGGCTCGGTCTGTTCCCGGCCCGCGTCGAATCCTTCCTCGGCTTCGTCTTCGTCAACCTCGACCCCGACGCCGTACCGCTGGCGCAGCAGTGCGCCGGGCTCGCCGAGGCGGTCGGCCACTACGCCGGTGCCGACCTGGTACCGGTCGGCCGCAGCCGGATCCACGACCTGGCCGGGGCCGAAGTGCAGGAGGCCAACTGGAAGGTGGCCGTCGACAACTACCTGGAGGGCTACCACGTCCCGGTGGCGCATCCCGGGCTGATGCGGCTGCTCGACTACCAGGGCTACACCTGCGAGATCGAGGAGTCATACGCCCTGTTCGCCTCGCCCCTGCGGGACAAACCGTCCTCGAACTGGGCGGAACGCCTCTACCAGCGCATCGCCGCCCCCATGCCCGGCCTCAACGAGGCCGACCGGCGGGTCTGGCGGTACGCGGTGATCTACCCGAACACCCTGATCGACTTCTACCCCGACCACGTGCTGGCCTGGACCGCGATCCCCACGGCGGTGGACCGGGTGGCCGTACCCGGCGCGTTCTACACCCGGCGCGGTACGGGCCTGCGCACCCGGCTCGCCCGCCGCCTGAACATCCACATCGGCTGGATCACCAACGACGAGGACGCCGAACTCGTCGCCCGGGTGCAGAAGGGGCTCTCCACCCCCGGCTTCGAACCCGGGCCCCTGTCCCGCCGCGAGTCGGCGGTCGGCTGGTTCGCCGGCCGCATCCGGGCCGACCTCGACGCCGGCTCCGACACCGGCTCCGACACCGCCCAGCACTGAACCCGCGCCCTGACGCACCGTTCGTTCCCCGCCGTCCCCCCACGGCCCCCTACGGAGAGGACCCCCGATGTCCCCCGAGGCACACTCCCTGTCCAGACGCTCCTTCCTCCGCGCCGGCACCGCCGCGGCCCTCGGCCTCTCGGTGGCCGGCTGCGGATTCGCATCCGAAGACGACCCGGCCGGCAAGGCCGCCGAGGAGACGCCGATCGACGTCAAGGTCGACGGAGACCTGGTCTATTTCAACTGGGCCGACTTCGTCGATCCGGCCGTCTTCGAAGGCTTCGAGAAGGAGTACGGCGTCAAGGTCGTCCAGTCCAACTTCGACTCCATGGAAGGCATGGCCGCCAAGCTCAACGCCGGAAACCGCTACGACATCATCTTCCCCACGGCGAAGTGGTCGGAGCGGCTCGCCGCCGGAGGCAAGCTGCGCACGATCGACCACGCCCGGCTGAAGAACGCCGAAGCCGTGTTCGGCGGTTACGACTACTTCGCCGACCCCTGGTACGACCCCGGCTCCCGGCACACCGTCCCCTTCACCATGTACAAGACCGGCATCGGCTGGCGCAGGGACCGGCTCGGCGACCTGACCGGATCCTGGGACGACCTGTGGAACGACAAGGCCAAGGGCAAGGTCTTCGTCCTCGACGACCGCGACGAGGTGCTCGGCATGGGCGCGCTCAAGCTCGGCCTCGACGTCACCACCGGCGACCCGAACGACCTCGCACGGATCACCGACACCCTGCGCTCGCTCCGCCCCCGCCTGCGCGGCTTCTCGAGCGACAGCTACAACAACCTGCTCAACGGCAACGCCGACATGACCCAGGCATGGAGCGGGGACATGGCCGCCATGCTCGCCCAGGCCGAGGACCCCTCCGTCTTCGGCTTCGAGGTCGCCCGGGAGGGCGCCCCCGTCAACTCCGACTGCTACGCCATCCCCGCCGACGCGCAACACCCCGGCACCGCGATGCTCTTCATCGACTACATGCTCCGCCCGGAGAACGTGAAGAAGAACATCGAGTACATCGGCTACCCGATGCCGGTCCGCGGCAGCGAGGACACCTACAGCGCGCTCGTGGAGCCGTTCCCCCAGTGCCTGGTGACCACGGACGACCTCAAGGACGACCGCTACTTCCGCAACGGCACCGCGAAGGGCGAACAGCACCGCGACGCCGCCTGGACCGATGTGAAGGCCGGCTGACATGGCACGACGCAACCGATCCGGCACGGCCCGTCCGCCGGGCGCGGGACCGGCCGTCTCGGGGGCGAGGCTGTGGACCTGGCTCATGCTCCCCGGCACCCTCTGGATGACCGGGTTCCTCCTCGCCTCCCTCCTCCTGGTGGCCACCCTCGCGTTCGGCACCACCGACCCGCTCGGAAACCCGCGCTTCGGGCTCAACACCGACAACTTCGCCGCACTGGCGGACCCGGCCTACCGCACCGTCCTGCTGCGCTCCCTCGGCTACGCGCTGATCACCTGCCTCATCTGCCTGGCCGTGGCCTACCCGGTCGCCTACGCCATCGCGCTGCACGGCGGACGCTTCAAGAACCTGCTGATCGCCGCGATCGTCGTGCCGTTCTTCGCCAACTACCTGGTGCGCATGTACGGCTGGTCCGTCGTCCTCTCCGACGACGGGCCGCTGCTGAAGGCCCTGCGCGCCATCGGCATCGCCGACGACGGCACCAAGATCCTCCAGACCGGGCCGGGCGTCATCGCGGGACTCGTCTACGGCTTCGTCGTCTTCATGATCATCCCGCTGTACGCGGCCATGGAACGCATGGACACCTCGCTCATCGAGGCCGGACGCGACCTCTACGGCGGCCCCTTGCGGACCTTCCTCTTCGTCACCGTCCCCGCCACCCGGCAGGGCGCGGCCGCCGGCTGCGTCCTCGTATTCCTGCCCGCCATGGGCGACTTCGTCAGCGCCCAGCTCATGGGAGGCCCCGACCAGATCATGATCGGCAACCTGATCCAGGACAAGTTCTTCCAGGGCCAGAACTGGCCGCTCGGCTCGGCCCTGACCATGCTGCTGATGGCGGTCCTGCTGTTCGGGATGCTGGGCTATCTGCGGCGCACCCGCAAGGACGAGGCGGAGGCGGTCCGATGACCCTGCGCCCCGCCGCCCAGGCCGACCTCCGGCCGCCGGCCGACCCGGCCGAACACCGCGGGCTCCCGGCCGCCGACGGGACACGGGCGAGGCCCGCCCGCCGGCCGCGCCGCCGCCGACGCGGGGCCGACCGCCGGCCCCGTTTCGCCATCGCCGTCACCGCCGCCTTCTTCGCGCTGCTCTACCTCCCCGTCGTCGTCGTCGTCCTGTTCTCCTTCAACTCGCAGAAGTCCCTCACCGTCTTCGAGGACGTCAGCCTCCGCTGGTACAGCGCGTTCCTCCGCGACGACGTACTCATCGACTCGCTCGGGATGAGCCTGCGGGTGTCCCTGGTCGCCATGGCCGGCTCGCTCGTCCTCGGCGTGGCCCTGGCCCTTGGCCTCGTACGCAACCGGAGCCGCCTCGGCTCCTTCGCCGGCCTGGTCATGCTCGTCCCGCTGATCACCCCGGAGATCGTCACCGGCGTCGCGGCGATGATGCTCTTCAAGGGCCTCGGCATCACCCTGTCCACCACCACCGTGATGCTCGCCGAGATCACCTTCTCCATCTCCTACGTGACGGTCATCCTGCGCTCCCGCATCGCCGCCCTCAACCCGGAGGTCGAGGAGGCCGCGATGGACCTCGGCGCCACCCGCCGGCAGGCCCTGTTCCTGGTCACACTGCCCGCGCTGCTCCCCAGCATCCTCGCGTCCGGGGTGCTGATCTTCGCCCTGGTCTTCGACGACTTCGTCCTCGCCTACTTCACCACCGGCGTCGACCCGCAGCCGCTGTCCGTCCGCATCTACTCGGCGATCAGGTTCGGCGTCCAGCCCACCATCAACGCCGTCGGCACCCTGATGCTCGTCGGATCCATCGGCCTCATCGTGCTCGCGCTCGCCATCCCGCGCCTGTTCGGCCGCCGCGGCGGCCTCGATCTTCTCTCAGGGAAGTGACCCCCATGCAGGACCCGCACCCGCACCCGCAGCCGCAGCCGCAGCCGCAGCCTCACGCTCACCCCGACCCTCAGCCGCACCCGAATCCCGCCGTCCGGCTCGACCGGGTCAGCAAGCAGTACCCCAACTCCGACGCCTACGCCGTCCACGACGTCACCCTCGACGTCGCCCCGGGCGAGTTCTTCTCCCTCCTCGGCCCGTCCGGCTGCGGCAAGACCACCCTGCTGCGGATGACCGGCGGCTTCGCCGACCCCACGGAAGGCAGCGTCCTGCTCGACGGCCAGGACGTCACCGGCCTCCCGCCCAACAAGCGCAACGTCAACACCGTCTTCCAGAGCTACGCCCTCTTCGACCACCTCTCACTGGCCGACAACGTGGCCTTCGGCCTCAAGCGCAAGGGCGTGGCCCGCCCCGAGATCCGCGAACGGGTCGCCGACATGCTCGACCTCGTCCAGCTCGGGGGACTGGCCGGCCGCAAGCCGCCCACGCTCTCCGGCGGCCAGCGACAGCGCGTCGCCCTCGCCCGCGCCCTGGTCAACCGGCCGCAAGTCCTGCTGCTGGACGAGCCGCTGGCCGCGCTCGACCTCAAACTCCGCCGCCGGATGCAGGTCGAGCTCAAGCAGATCCAGCGCGAGGTCGGCATCACCTTCGTCTTCGTCACCCACGACCAGGACGAAGCCCTGACCATGTCCGACCGCCTCGCGGTCATGAACGAGGGACGCATCGAGCAGTGCGGCACGCCCGAGGACGTCTACGAGCGCCCGACGAGCAGCTTCGTGGCCTCCTTCATGGGCACCTCCAACCTCGTCCCCGGCACCTACCGCTCGGGCCGGGTCGTCCTCGACCAGGGCCCCGCCCTGCCCGTCGGCCCCCGGTCCGGCGTCCCCGACGGCAGCCGGGTCAGCCTCTCCATCCGCCCCGAGAAGATCTGGCTCTCCGACTTCGAACCGGGCATGGCCCAGGTGAGCGGAGTCGTCCGGGAGACCGTCTACTGCGGCCCGACCACCACCTACCTCATCGAACTGGCCCCCGGAGTCACGGTGTCCGTGCTGGAGCAGAACACCGTCCGCTCCCGCATGGAGGACCGCTGGAGCGGCGGCGAGCAGGTCGAGATCGGCTGGAAGCCCGAGCACTGCCTGGTCCTCGACTGACACCCCGCCCCCACGCCACGCCCCCACGCCCCGCCTCCTGCCCCCGCCCCGCACCGACCGAAGGAAGCACCCCCATGAACCACGACGTCATCGTGCTCGGCGCCGGACTGGCCGGTCTCGCCGCCGCGCGCGACCTGGCCGCAGGCGGGGCCGACGTCCTCGTCGTCGAGGCCCGCGACCGGGTCGGCGGACGTGTCGAACAGACCGCCCTCCCCGACGGCCGGCTGGTCCAGCTCGGCGGGGAGGTGGTGGGCCGGGCCCACACCGCCTACACCGCCCTCGCCGCGGAACTGGGCCTCACCCTGGTCCCCAGCTACGTCGCCGAGCCCGGCGCCCTCGTCCGCGCCACCCCCGAAGGAGTCGGTGCCGGAGACCCGCCCCACTGGTTCGGGGGTGGCGACGAAGCCTGCCACGCCAAGGTCACCGCCGCCTTCACCGCGCTCGCCGCCACCGTCGATGCGGCCGACCCCTGGTCCCACCCCGAGGCCACGCCCCTCGACCGGCTCTCCGTCGGCGACTGGCTGCGCTCGCAGGGAGCCACCCAGGCCGTCGTACGTCTCTGGGAGATCGGCCAACTGGCCCTCGCCGACGGCGCTTGCGAACGGACCTCGCTGCTCGCCGCCCTCCGCAAGCACGCCGCCGTACCCGGCACGGGCCACTACGAGTACGAGGCCTGGGAAGGCCTGCGATGCGCCGAGGGATCGGCGACCGTGGCCCTGCGCATGGCCGAGGCCCTCGGCGGGCGGATACGTACGGGCTCACCCGTCGAGGCGGTCACGGTACGGCGACCAGGCCGCTGCTCCGTACGCCTGGCGGGCGGCGAGACCCTGACCGCCGACGCCGTGGTCAGCGCGCTCCCGGTCGGCCCGCTCCGCTCGGTCGCCGTCACCGGAGTCTCCGACGAACGCCTCGCCGCACTGCATCGCCAACGCCACGCCCTCGCGGCCAAGTTCACCGCCGCGTACGACAGACCCTTCTGGCGCGACCGCGGCCTCAGCGGCCTCTCCGAATGCGAAGGTGTCCTCGGCAGCACCTGGCCGCAGAGCGAAGGCATCCTCTCCGCCCTGGTCCCGCCCGAGCGCTACGGCGTCCTGCTCGGCATGCCCGCTCCCCTGCGCACCGCCGAACTGCTGGCCGACATCGCGCGCCTCTACGGCGACGAGGCGCACCATCCGCTCGCCACGTACGTACGCCTGTGGGGCACCGACCCGTGGACCCAGGGGTACGTCACCCAGTGGACCCCCGGTGACGTCATGGCCGTCGGCCCCCGGCACGGCACCCACGAACCCCCCTTCTACGTCTGCGGATCCGACCAGTGGGTGGCCGGCTACATGGAAGGCGCCGTACGCACCGGACGCGAGGCCGCCAAGGAGGCGCTGAGCCGTGGCTGACACCCTGTACAACCACATCGGGGGAGTGGACCGCCCCGCCGCCTCGGGCGCGACGATGGCCCTGACCGACCCCGCCACCGGCCGGGTGCACCGCCACGCACCGCGCTCCGGCCCGGCCGACACGGACGAGGCCTGCGCCGCGGCGGCAGCGGCGTACGCGCACTGGTCCACGACCACCCCGGCCGCCCGGCAGCGCGCCCTGCTCGGCATCGCCGACGCCATCGAGGCGCACACGGACGCCTTCGTGGCCGCCGAAACCGGGGACACCGGCAAGCCTGCCGACCAGTTCAGGAACGAGGAACTGCCCGCGATCGTCGACACCGTCCGCTACTTCGCCGGAGCCGCGCGGAACCTCCCGGGCGCCGCCGCGGCCGAGTACACCGAGGGCCGCACCTCCCTGCTGCGCCGCGAACCGGTGGGCGTCTGCGCCCAGATCACCCCTTGGAACTACCCGCTGATGATGGCCGCATGGAAGATCGCCCCGGCGATCGCCGCCGGAAACACCACCGTGCTCAAGCCCGCGGACACCACCCCCTCCTCGTCCGCGCTGCTGGCCCAGATCGCCGCGGGACACCTGCCGCCGGGCGTGCTGAACCTCGTCTGCGGCGACCGAGACACGGGCCGGGCCCTCACCGCCCACCCGGCGGTCGCCCTGATCGCCGTCACCGGCAGCGTCCGCGCCGGCCGGGAGATCGCGGCGGCCGCCGCGGCCGGCCTCAAGCGGGTCCACCTGGAACTCGGCGGCAACGCCCCCGTCCTGGTCCACGAGGACGTGGACGTGGAGGCCACCGCCGCAGCCCTCGCCGCCGTCGCCTACTACAACGCCGGCCAGGACTGCACCGCGCCCACCCGGCTCCTGGTCCACCGCCGGATCCACGACGTCTTCCTCGCGGCCTTCGCCGCCGAAGCGGCACGGCTCCGTACCGGCGTCGACTTCGGGCCCCTCAACAACGCGGCCCAACTCGCCTCGGTGCAGGCCCTGCTGGACCGCCTGCCGGCCCACGCCGAGATCGTCACCGGCGGCAGCCGACTCCCGCGCCCCGGCTTCTTCCACGAGCCCACGGTGGTCGCGGGTGTCCGCCAGGACGACGAGATCGTGCAGGAGGAGATCTTCGGCCCGGTGGTGACCGTCCAGCCCTTCGCCGACGAGGCCGAGGCTCTGTGCCTCGCCAACGGCGTGCGCTTCGGCCTGGCCGCGAGCGTGTGGACCACCGACCACGACCGCGCGATGCGTGCCACCCGCGCCCTCCACACCGGCATCGTCTGGGTGAACACCCACGGCACCACCGTCTCCGAGATGCCGCATGGCGGAGTCAAGCACTCCGGCTACGGCAGTGACCTCTCCCTGTCCGGCCTCCTGGACTACACCCAGGCCAAACACGTCATGCTGTGAGCCCAGGCCGGAATGCCGATGGGTGATCGCCGTGACACGCTGAGACGGGGGACCCCGCCGGTCCCGGCATGTCAGGCCGGCTCTGCAACCCATGGAGATCGACATGGCCAGTGACGCCAGCAGCCCCCGCGCAAGCACCGCACCCCCGAACCCCTGGCATGCGCCCACATCCGGCACCACCGTCCTGGCAGGTTCCCTGATGATCTTCGGCGGAGCGATGGCGCTCTTCGAAGGGATCGCGGCCCTCGCGAAGGACGACTTGTTCGTCACGACGCGCCACTACGTGTTCGAGTTCAGCCTGACCGGCTGGGGCTGGGTACACCTGATCCTGGGCATCGTCCTCATCCTCGCCGGCTGCGCCGTCCTCGGCAGCGGAGCCCTGTGGGCGCGCTTCTTCGGTGTCGCCGTTGCCGGGCTGGGCGCGATCGCCAACTTCCTGTGGATTCCGTACTACCCCTGGTGGGCCCTGGTGCTGGTCGCCGTCAACCTCTTCGTCGTCTGGGCACTGTGCAAGGGCATGCACCGAGAAGCGGACACGAGCCCGACTGCCTGACCCGGCCGTGGCAGGGGCCGTCCCTCTGGCGACGACCCGAAGTTACCGGGAGGTAGCCACGGGGGCGCCGGGACGGTAGCGTCGGACGACGAGAGGGGAGAGCCATGCCTCGTACGTTCACGGTGTCCGACAGCATCGTCGTCCATGTCCGTCCCGCCGACGTCTACCGGCACGTTTCCGATCCCGCGCGGATGGGTGACTGGAGCCCGGAGAACCTCGGCGCCACCGTCCACGGCGGCGCCGCCGGAGAGACCCGCGTCGGGACGGTCTTCGACGGGCGGAACAAGCGCGGGGCCTTCCGATGGACCACTCGGTGCACGGTGACGGCGGTCGAGAAGGACCGGCTGTTCAGGTTCCGGGTGCACGCCATCGGGATCCGGCGTCCGCGGATACCCGGCCCGATCGCCACGTGGGAGTACCGGTTCGAGTCCGTTCCGGAGGGCACCCGGGTGACCGAGACGTGGACCGACGACCGCCGCTCGTGGCCGGACTTCGCGGCCCACGCCTTCGACCGGGTCGCGACGCGGGGACACACCTTCGCCGATTTCCAGCGCAGGAACATCAGCACCACGCTGCGCAACCTCAAGAAGGCCCTGGAGCCGGCGTCCGACAGCGCATGATTCCCTTCCGGCGTGCTCATCAGGGGCAGGGGCGGCCGGTCTGCAGGGTGGTGGCAGTCGCGGTGATGATGCTGTCGAGCTTGTCCCGGGTGCTGGCCAGATTGCCGATCCGGGTGTCGATGCGGTCCCGCTCGGCCGTCAGCCGGTCGAGCAGCTCGGGCGTCACCTCACCGGTCACGACGCACGGCAGCAGTTCCACGATCGACCTGCTCGCCAGCCCTGCCGCGTACAGCTGCTGGATCAGCAGGACGCGGTCGACCGCGCTGTCCGGATAGCGCCGCTGACCGCTGGGGCTGCGTTCGGAGGCCAGCAGGTTCTGCTCTTCGTAGTACCGCAGTGCCCGCACGCTCACGCCTGTCCTGGTGGCGAGTTCCCCGATGCGCATCGCGCCTCCCTTGCCTTGCAGGGTCCGGCAGTTCCTGCCCCTGACGTCAGCGTAAGGGGCGGCCTCCATGGCTGAGACGGTGCCGTGGCCGGCGTGGCGTGCGTCACACCTTCTTGCCTCTGACGTCAGCGTCAGCTTTTAGCGTGATCGGTGGAGGGCCTGCGGGCCGGAGTATCCACCGAGAGAAGGACGAGATGCCGTCGTACGACGAATACACCAGTCTGCGCGTGGCGATCGACTCGGGCGTGGCTCGTGTCACGCTCGACAACCCGCCGGTCAACATGCTCGACACGGCACTCATCAACGAACTGCACGACTTCGCCGGGGCGGTCCGCGGGGACGATCGGGTGCGCGTGATCGTTGTACAGAGCGCCGACCCGGACTTCTTCGCCGCCCACGTCGACTTGAGCTTCATGCTCAAGCCGGAGACCTTCGCGGAGCTGGCCAACCCGAACGCCGGCACCGGCGGCGACGAGTCGCTCCTCAACCCCATGCAGAAGCTGATGCTGCGCTTCCGCACGCTGCCGCAGGTGACGATCGCCAAGCTCGCCGGGCGCCTTCGGGGCGGCGGTAACGAGCTGGCGATGGCACTCGACATGCGCTTCGCCGCCACGGGGCGGACATGGCTCGCCCAGCCCGAGACCCGGATGGGCATCATCCCCGGTGGCGGCGGGACCCAGCTGCTGACCCCGCTGGTGGGGCGCGCCAGGGCTCTGGAAGTGATCCTCGCGGGAACCTGCTCGACGCGGAGCTGGCCGAGCGCTACGGCTGGATCAACCGCACCCTCCCGGCCGAGGAACTCGACGGCTTCGTCGACGCACTCGCCGGGCGCATCGCGGCGCTGCGCCCGGAACAGATCGCCGCGGCCAAGGCGGCGGTCGGGGCCGCATCGACCGGCGGCGGTCAGCTGCTGGAGGGGCTCGCCGAGGAGAGCAAGGCGCTGGCCGGGGTGTACCCGGCTCCGGACGCGGTGGTCGAGCGCATGCGCGCCGCCGTGGAGGCCGGCGCGCAGACCCGCGAAGGCGAACTCGACCTGGAGGCTTCGCTGGACCGCGTTCCCTGGTAGGGCTTCGGCAGCTGCGCGGTGTGCGCGGTCAGGCGGCGGGCTTGCCGGGCTGGTCGTGGGTCGAGCAGTGGATGCCGCCGCCACCCGAGGCGATCGTGTCGATCGCGACCGGCACGATGTCCCGCTTGGGGAAGTGTTCCTGCAGGAGGCCGCGGGCCCGGTCGTCGGCCTTGCGGTCCCCGAACGCGGGCATGAAGACGGCGTCGTTGGCGATGTAGAAGTTGGCGTAGGTCGACACGAAGTCGTCGCCCTGGCCCGTGATCCTGTTCAGGTCGGGCTGCGGCAGGTCGATGACCTCGAAGTGCCGGCCGCGGGCGTCCGTCGCCTTCGACAGGACGGACTTGGCCTGGTCGGCGGAGCGCGACCAGGAGTCCGGCGGGGTGCTGGGGTGCGCGCGGTCCAGCAGGACCACACCGGGCGCGGTGAAGCGCACCAGGCTGTCCACGTGGGCATCCGTGATGTCCTCGCCGCGTACCCCGGCCAGCCACACCACCTTCTCGACCCCCAGGGTCTGTTTGAGTTCGCCCTCGATGGTGTCCCGGCTCTTGCCCCGGTTGCGGTTGTCGTTGACGATCGAGCTCTCGGTGATCAGCAGGGTGCCCTCACCGTCGGGCTCGAAGGATCCGCCCTCCGCGACCAGCGGGGCCTGGACCCGGGGGATCCCGTACTTCTGGAGCAGGTCGCGGCCCACGACCCCGTCGTTCTTGTGCTCCTGCTTGTTGCCCCAGCCGTTGAAGTTGAAGTCGACCCCGACGACCTTGCCGTCCTGCTCGGCGAAGACGGGGACGGTGTCGCGCGCCCAGAGGTCGTCGACGGCCAGCGGGATCACCTCGACCTGCGAGCCGCACGCCCGCTGTGCCGCGTCCGCCTGATCGGGCCGGGCCATCATGACGACCGCCTCGTACTCCCCGACGGCCCGCGCGATCCGCGCGATGTCCTCGCGCACGTAGGGCAGGTCTCCCTCCCAGACCGAGGACAGCGCCGGCCAGGACATGAACGTACGGGCGTGGCTCTCCCACTCGGCGCCCAGCCGGCGCTTGCCGGCAGCGGCGGGCTGGGAGGGCCCGCCGGTGGCGCCGGCCTTCGCTCCGCCTCCGGAGGGGCCGCAGGCCGAGGAGCCCGCGACGAGGGCGCCGATTCCGGCGAGGGTGCGAAGCGCGGTCCGACGGGTGGGGTCGAGGAAGGACACGGGAACTCCGATCGTGGGCTGGCGGAAGGGGTGCATCCGGCCAGGGCGGGCGCGGTGTGTGGCGAAGGCCGACAAGACCGGGCCGAGCTCTACGGACAACAGCGCGCGCTCGTACCGCGAACGGCCGCCATGCACGGAGAGTGATGCGGCCGCGTGTCGCCACTCTCCCACTGACTGAAAATTCAGTCAAATTCGGAGCCGAGGAGGGGCGTCGCCGAGCTGTACCGGCAGACCGGCCGGCCCGCCGATGGCCTCGCCTGGCTCGACCGTGCCCTCGTCGTCGAACCGGACCACCCCAAGGCCGGCCCGGCCCGCCGTTGCCCGCTGTCGCCCGAGGCCGCCGAACGGGCCCCACGGCCACGGCCGCGGCACCCGCACCGCAGGGCGTCGGGGGGAGCCGGAAGTCCCGGTCCCTCCTCACCCGTCTCCTGGGCCGTGGCTGCTGAGCGGGTCCTCAGGCCATCTCGTCACGGATCAGGTTGCGGTGCTCCTCGTAGACGAGCCGCGCGTCGTCGTTCGGCAGCGCCGGGGTCGTGAGGCCACAGGCGCAGGTCACCACCGTGAGATCGGACAGAGCGCGCAGGGTGTGCCCCTCGGGGCTGGTCCGGGCCGCCCCCGTCGGCTTCTCGTATCGGAGGTTGTGCGGGTAGTGGGCTGTGCGGACGGCGGCCGGGGAGATGCCGGCGCTGGTGTGGTCGAAGGTGAAGCGGTGCTCGCTCATGGGTCCAGTGTCGTCTGCCGGACGCCGGTAACCTGCGTCCGCGCGGCAGAACGCGAGGCGAGCATCACCGGGCCGGACGCGGAGCGGGAGTGAAGCCGGGCGTGTCGGTGCTGGTCGCAGCCCCCGCGGTCCGGCACGGTGGGCGCGGTCGGTGGCCGTCCGGCGCGACGGCCCCAGGAGCGCGCGAGGGGTTCGCATGACCGAGAACGGCATTTCCCGGACCAGCCGACGCGCGGTACTGCTGGCCGCCGGATCGGCCGGGGTCGCCGCGCTGA